>NZ_LGRP01000019.1:0-98768 GCF_001636635.1 Paenibacillus sp. O199 | reverse complement strand
AAATTGAACCTAACGTTATTCCGAATTCATATCCATATTCAGTACAACAAAAAAGAAGCCACGGACAGTTCGCCCGTGACTTCTTCATGACAATAACAGAAAACAAAAGCAGCATGAACATGCCGCATCTGTTCTCCATTGCTATATACGCCGAGAGTAGCATATCGATTAATAACGTTCAAAGGATAAACGATATGCATCTTCCCCTATGTCGCCCGTATGAGGCCAAAGAGACGATGAACTGGATATACAATTGTGTCTGTGCTTCGTAGTGTCTTTGTGAATTTCAAATCATAACCAACCATCATATCTCTCGGCCTCCCTTCATTAATATTATGTTTATATTAAGCGGACTCGTTTCGATATGTCAACCCTTTTCTTGGAAAATTCCCTATTTTTCATATGCATTAGATTTAACTTCGTGCCAATAACTTATATAAAAAAAGCAGGGTCTGTAAGGAACAGACCCTGCTTACTCATGCATATCATGAGATTAGATATCGATTATTGATGGTACATGTTTTGACAGATTTGAATCTGCATCTTATCATTTCCCTGCTTGTTTTTCCAATTCTTCCACAGGATTTTCATCTTCTTTTTCAGGCACCTTGGACGACAGGAACCAACCGCATACTGCAATCGTAATCAGCACAATGTAGAATCCAAATTTCCAAATTTTATTTTCCGGGAAATGCTCATCCAGAACGCCCAGTGAAGGGTGTGCAAGTGTAATAACAGCCAACTTAACCCCAACCCAGCCGACGATAACGAAGGCTGCAACTTCAAGCCCTGGACGGGAATGAAGCAACTTAACGAAGAAGGAAGCCGCAAATCTCATGATGACGAGACCGATAAATCCGCCGAGGAAGATGACGATAAACTGGCCACCGTCAAGTCCACCGATCGGAGGAAGACCACTTGGCGGCAAGGCAACAGCCAGCGCCACAGCTGCGAGAATGGAATCGACCGCGAACGCGATATCTGCCACTTCCACCTTGAATACAGTCATCCAGAAACCAGATTGTTTTTTTTGTTTTTTGGGAGCGAAATCAGCCGCTTCATCTGTTTTGTTTCGGCTACCCATAACCTTCTTGATAATGTGGTTAATCGAGATGTACAAGAGGTACAGTGCCCCAATTGCTTGAACCTGCCACACATCCACCAGGAATGAGATCAGGAACAACGAACCCAATCGGAAAATAAACGCTCCCATCAAACCATAAAATAACGCCTTTTTGCGTTTATCATCAGGTAAATGCTTAACCATAATGGCAAGAACCAATGCATTATCCGCTGCAAGCAATCCCTCCAGGACTACTAATACGACGAGAACCCACCCATACTCCAATAATAATGACAAATCCAAAATTGACTCCTCCTTAGTATCCTTATGATGTACAAAAAAAAGGACCTTTACCATTACTGGTAAGGTCCTTTTTATTCACAAAAAGAGACCTTTACCCAGTATGAAAACTTGGTAAAGGTCTCGCTAACAACAAAATTGCTGCCAATAAAGCCGGGGATATAATCCCGAACTGACGACTTTACTGTGAAAGCTACTCCCCTTTAACATCAGGAATATTTAGTTTTAAGTTGAAACAGGTTCAATAATCTGTTCTCATCATATTCATAACGATAAGCAAAGTCAAGCTTTATTTGACTGACTACGATCCAGCTTGCGAAAGACCAGCAAATCATAGATGAGATTGCCTAGCGGGATAAATGAGACAAAAAACAAAGCAATTGGACGACGTAAACGCCATTTTTGCGTGGTATAAAGACTGACCATAAATAATAAATACATCAGAAATAAAAAGCCATAGATGTTGCCAAACCACGTGACTGCCTGAGGCATGATTCCTGATTCCCTTAATGGAAAAGCAACAAATAACAACAGCACATATGAAAGCCCCTGCAACCACAACAGCAGTCGAAAGCGGCTGAGTGTTGAATGTAACATTTTTTTCCTCCTGCTTCTAAATACGCGCAACGATTTCACTGCACCCCGTACAGTATATCACAAAAACGAAATTTCCCCTCACGCGTAGTTCCACAGGAGCCAAATCCACCCGATGCACATAGGATATATGACCAAAGTAGATTGTTACGAATATGGACAAGGAGGAGCCTGTTGATGAAAATAGCCCTGATAGCGCCTGAAAAATTGCCAGTCCCAGGTAACGGATCAGTCGAAATCTGCCTCCTCGGCATTGCTCGCGAACTTGCACTCCGTCACCAGGTGACGATCTTAAGTCGTCAGATGCCCGGCCTTGCCATCACAGAGCAATTAGATGGCATTACGATCCGTCGTGTACCAGCAACCAGTCCCAGCGAGTACACAAGGGCAGTGATCCGTTTTCTGAAAATTCAGCCCTTCGATTTGATCCAGGTAGACAACAGACCTCATAGTATGGCTGCAATTAAACGCGCCTTCCCTTCGTTACCTGTGGTGCTCTATCTTCACTCGTTAACTTTTGCACAACCAGGTCCTGCAAGATTAGCGCTGTTAAAAAAAGCGAAGTGGATTGCCGTCAACAGTCAATCTCTCAGACAAAGGCTAGGTCGCCGATTTCCATCCTTGAAACGACGGATGGGTGTTGTACCACTTGGCGTGGACCTAAGCCGCTTTTTGCCTGCAGCTAAAGGAGAGCAGCAGCAGCTACGGAAGCAGTTCGGTATTTCAGGGCCATTCTCCATTCTGTATGTAGGCCGACTGATTCCGGGCAAAGGGGTGGATGTGCTGATTCGTGCCGTAGCTCTTATTCAGCAGCAGGTACCCATGCAACTGATCATTGCAGGGAAAGGACCTCCAGTTTACGTCCGCAAACTGCGACAGCTTGCCCGAAAATTAAAGGTGGATGCCACCTTCCGAGGTCAAATCGCCCATGAACGTATTGACCGTTTGTACAGGGCTGTGGACTGTCTGGTGTGCCCTTCCCAACAACATGAGGCCTTCGGGCTGGTTAATGTTGAAGCTATGGCTTCAGGACTACCCGTCATTGCTTCAGACAATGGAGGCATTCGTGAAATCATTGTATCGGGGACTAATGGATACCTTGTGAGACAGTATCACAACCCCCGAAGTTTCGCTGCTTACCTGTCTAAACTCGCAGACAATCCTTCTCTTGCTCGTTCGCTTGGAGAAGCTGGCCGTGCCAGTGCAGTTGAACAGTTCAGTTGGGCCCGGACAGCCATGCATCTTGAAGCAGCTTATACAAGACTCATCCGCGCATAAATCTTGTTGCGCTTGTGATTTCGTTAGGCTTTTTCACGTGACTGCCAGTCTGCAATAAAACTATCCATATGCGGAACAGGAACGTACATCATTTCAATTAACTCCACAATAATCATATCTTTCATGGCAAACCTTACTTTAGCGCAGGTTTGTTGGCGGAAAGCATCATAGATTCCCGAGCCTGTCCAGCAACCATGAGGAGCGAGCAGCGGATTATTAACAATATATCCAACCGTCCCAATGGGTGGAACCACTACCTTGATGGCTCGAGAGTCCACCCGATTGTCGGGGTCTTTAACCAGAAACAGGATATCGCCTACGTTTAAAGCTTCTACACCATGATAATGTTCCATTCCATACATGGCTGCAAATAATTTGGTACTCATCGAAAAAGCTCCTTTTACACATTTTTTTTAAATTTAGAAGGGTTGAAATTATTGATCTTCCTCATAATGCTTCATCCACTCTATGAGTTGTTTACGAATTTCTTTACGATATTCGCGGGGTTCAAGAACCTCCGCTTCGGGGCCAAATTGATATAACCATTTCAGGAATTCACGACTACTGTTCAGCGTTACTTCAAATAACAATCCGCCATCAGGCAAATCAGTCATTCGTGGACGAACAAACATTTCTTCTTCTTTTATGTAGGGGGCCACCTCTTTACTGAACCTTACTTTAAAATGAATCAGTTTATCCCCACGATCAATGGACCACGTATTTTTCATGAACTGCGTTATGTTGAAATCACCCATAACAAAATGGGTATTGGTCTGGATAACGTCCAGAAAGCGACTGATCCGAAACAAACGTACTTTCTTCAGCAAGTGGCAATAACCAATCAAGTAGAAACGCTGATCGCGCGGAATGAGGTAATAGGGGTCAATGTCGCGGACCGTTATTTCATTTTTCGTAAGCGTATGATATTGGGTTCGAATCGTTTGTTGATCCAAAATGGCTTCAATGACTGGAATAAGTAAGTTGGGATACTTCCCTTCTTCCCGGTATGCAGGTGTACCCATACGAATAATGCCTGCAATATTTTCTACAATGTCACTGTTTCTCGATTTCATTTTGGTATGAGCTGTCATCACCTTGTCAAAAGCTGAATCAAATTCAGCCGGGAGTTGCGAAGTATCCACCACGGATGGAAGCATCGAGAATACCATCGCTTCCTGTTCGGTAAAATCCAGAGGATACATGGCAAATTCACCAATGAACCGATATCCCTTGCCATAACCTTCATTCATGATAGGGGCAACCCTGTCCAAAATTCGGAGATCGCGATAAATCGTGCGCACAGTGGTACCGCATTTCAACGCCAATTCTTTGGCGGAAATTCCGGGATTCGCTTGTATAGCCTGAAGTATACGCAGAAGACGAATTAATTTCTCTGTCATGTAGTTTCTCCCCTTCGATATTTTATCGGCAAGGAAAACTAGTTCCTTTAGTCCGGTACTAAATCTTTAGTCCCAAACTCACTTTCGCAATTTCACCTTATGTATATAGTTCAATCGCACTTATTCGGCTTATTAAATATACATTCTCTTACTTGCTTGCGTAAAATATTAACCTCAAGTCCTTATACCTACGCCTGATAGCCTATTTGGCATTCAAAAAAAAATAAAAAAAGTCTTGTCTCTTTGAGCAGAGACAAGACTTTTTCGCTTGGTTATTTGTGCAATTGCAATAATTTAGTCAGCACATTGACCATATGGTCGCACAGATCAGGGATATCTCCCATCTGATCTTCATTCACACTACGGTCAAAATGTACTTCAGCAGTGACGGCGTAAGTTGCTGGCTGATCTTCAAATATATAATGAATATGCTGCAATTTTCGTTGTTCCGGCCAGCTCTCTTGTAATATGGGGCTAATCGCCGGACATTGAGTCTCAGGCTCCTTAACAACCATTCTGAACCGCAGCCGCAAACGGCAACCTGATGGACCACCTGGTGTCTCCAAAATCTCAGCCGCGAGATCCTCAAGCGATGTGCTCAGTACCACTTCGCCAGTTACCTCAGGACAATCTCTCAGGCAGAATTGCAGCACGAACTCTCTGGACATACGAGCCATCTCAAGCTGATCCTTCCGATCTGTTATGGAAATAAGTTCATCCAAATTATCGAGATCATATAGGTAATTTTCGAAGCCTACTTTCAAATTGTCATAAATCGTCGGATCAAACATGTTGCGAAACCTGCTTTCTTGTGCAAATTATTCCAAAGTGCATTGTTGCTGCTCCGAATCATAGTATACTGTAACGCTACTTCACGCAAACAGGCAACGTTATCATACCGAATAGCTCGACTATGTAGCCATCTGTCATAAGTCAAAACGACATTCATTATCGCGCATCTCCAGCGACTCCACTTGTCCATTTCCAATATAAAAAAGCCCAGTCGTGATGACCGGGCTTGGTTGAGATACAGAATAATAAATATTCTGACTCCCTATTCTTCTTTAGCTGGTTCTTCTGGTGCTGCTGGTGCTGCTTCATCAGCAGAAGCCGTAGGCTCTTCCTCAGCCGCTTGTGGCGGCATCACGGAAGCGATGATGGAATCACCTGACGTCACCAGAGTCAGACCTTTTTCGAGCTTGATATCTCCAGCTGTCAAACGATCACCAATTTCCAGTCCGCTAACATCCACCTCAATGGAGGTTGGCAGATCAGCCGGAAGTCCTTCGACCTCCAGTTGAGTTTCCTGTGTCTGGAACACACCGCCTGCCTTGGAGCCGGCTGCGGTACCTTGGAAGTCGATCGATACACTAACGCTGATCGGCTTGTTCTTCGAAATTTGCAGGAAGTCCACGTGCAGCAGACGTCCGTTACGTTCCTGCTGATCCTTGATCAGCACTGGAACCGTTTTGCCACCCTCAAGATTGAGGTTGAACATCTCGGAGCGACCTGTACGTGCTACTTTCAGCACTTCTTTTTCATCTACATGTATCGCGGCACCTTCTAATCCCGGGCCATAAACGACAGCCGGAACACGTCCGCCTTGTCTTAACAGGCGCAATGCTGCACCTTTCTTTTCAGTTCTTGGTGTTGCCGTAAGTTGAGCCATTTTTCCGTTGGATTTCATGATTGAACATCCTCCTTCAAGGGATCCTTACTTTATATTTGTTAGGAAGCGATAAGCTTCTCTCTTAGACCAGAATGGCCTTTTCGTGCGTGGCCGAATCTGGGGCCATATCTATATTTACCCCAATGAAAGACCATCTCAAACACTGACATGTACAGTTTTTTTATTTTTCGGGTGAAAATGGTTCTTTCTGATGAACAAAAAAAGCAGCCGGAATACCTTCCGACCGCTTGTTAAGCCTATATTTTCCAACCATTTGTATGAAGCTATAACCTGACCAGCTATGCGCTGTTACGATCATCCTCTACATCACTTTCACGGATAACCTGCATCTGATCTGACCCACTCTGAACGATAATGTGTACATCTCCGTCTTCAGGACCGATATCAACATAACGGTCTCCGCAGGTATCTTTGGCTTCCCATTCATTCAGCCGAATGATTAAGCCCAGATGATGCAGTCCTGCAGCCACCCGAAAACGGGCTTCTGCTGCATTGCCTACTCGCTCAAAGGAGACCGCTCCATCCTCCATGCCTGTGCCCCATACCCAGACATCCCATCCCTCATAATGCTGATCTTCCCGTTCATATCGGAGAGTGACAATTCGCGAAATTGGTTTGTGGATTTTGATATTCAGCGATGCCTGAATTCCTCCAGCCTCCGCGATAATCTGGGTAGATCCTGGTGTTAAAGCACGCACAATGCCTGCTGTACTAACCGCTGCATGATCCAGATGAGACGAGCTCCACCGTATATTCATACCTTGCAAAGGCTGGCCGAATTGATCCAGAACCAAGGCGCGGAATCGACTGACACGTGTTGTGTACATCACGGATTCCCCGATAATTTCAATTCGTTCCGGATGGAGGTAATCAACCTGCAGCGTACACTCTGTGGTAATCGTGCCACATTGGACGCTAATCGTGGCTTCTCCGGTCTCCCCCGTATGAATTGTCCCATCGGATTGAATCGCAATAATCTGTGGGTTCGAAGAGCTCCAGTTCACAGATGCGTTCTCCACCACATTACCAAAACGGTCTCTGACCGATGCTCGCAAACCGGCAATCTCTCCGACACTGTACACAAGACGCGGCGAATGAATCTCAATCACAGCGGGTTCAGCACCGCCAGCATACTCCGTGTCGTACATTACCATCAGTGACCATCGTTCTACCATTGCGGTTCCGCTCACCGTCTCAATGAGATCTGTACCTGCCTGGTGATCATTCACCACGATATGCCAGTCACCCTCCGGCAGTCTCACTTGCTGCTGCTGACCTGTACCGTTGTAAATCACCACGATCTGATTCCAGGTATCCTGATTCGCTCCGTGATCCAGTGTAAATGCAACCACATTTCCTTCTGCTCGCATCATGCGAAGGTGACTCCTTACCTGCTCGGCGTTAATCATACGAAAAGCCGGATGTGTGCGGCGCAGATGAATCAGGCCGCGATAATAGTCAAAAACAGGTCTGAATCGAGCTTTGTTAGCCCAAGTGATCGTATTCACGGCGTCCCCGCTGCGATAACTATTGTGATCTCCTGCTTTGGATCTCAGCATCTCATCCCCTGCATGGAGAAATGGAATCCCCTGTGAGGTAAGTAGAATCCCTGTTGAGAGCAAGGAACGACGGACCATCTCATGATCAAGTACATCATCCGCATTGACATAACGATAAGGGTCCGCCGCTTTAACCGCCGATTCCGCACTGCCTCCTTCTACGGGCTGCCCGTCTCTCCATACCGGGTAACCGAGATCATGCCTGAGGTACATCGTTGTTGCGATTTTGTCCCACAGGTTGAGATTATCATGTGCTGTTACATAATTGACGGATTCCACCGGTGAAGATGTGAAATCATCCAGCGCTCCAGCTACACCCATGGCAATTTCGTACTCCCTACCGTCTGCTCCTGTAACAAAACCTTTGCCGATACTATCACTATCCCCTTTGATGGCACTGCGGAAATGATCGTTAAAAACGGAAAATCCCTGACCGCGCTGTGTTCCTTTTAACGTTTTCCGATCCAGAGGTGAATCTCCACCTGTCCACGGCTCCCCGTAGATCAGAAAAGCCGGATCAATCTGTTCTCTCAGCTCACGGGTCACTTCGTTCATCGTATCTGTATCAATCAGACCCATGAGGTCGAATCGAAACCCGTCCACATGATATTCCTCTGCCCAATACAGGAGAGAGTCCAAAATATATTTTCGCACCATGGGGCGCTCCGTAGCCAGTTCATTGCCTACACCCGAACCATTGCTCAATGTGCCGTCCTCACGGTAACGATAAAAGTAACCCGGTACAATTCGTTCAAAAGGTCCATCATCCACGCTGTACGTATGGTTATAAACCACATCAAGCACGACACGAATGCCTTGTCGGTGCAAGGAATGAATGAGAGCCTTGAACTCCCGAATTCGAACCGCAGGATCACGTGGATTGGTGGCATAGGAACCCTCCGGCACGTTATAGTGCTGCGGATCATACCCCCAGTTGTATGGCAATTTGGCATTCGAACCGGCGTCCGTTGTCGATGCCAATTCATCCACCGTCTGATAATCCGCTACAGGCAGAAGATGCACATGCGTGATGCCGAGTTCGACAAGATGATCTACTCCGATGGAGTTGCCGCCTCTGTCCGTCAACCCGGAAGCTGTAAATGCCAAATATTTGCCCTTATACGGAATATCGGCATGGGGGTCGGAGGAGAAGTCACGCACATGTAATTCATATAGAACTGCATCTGCCGGACGTAGAAATACGGGCTTCACATCCTCTTCCCAGTCCACAGGATTGGTTGTACCCAGATCAATTATGGCTGTTCGCTGTCCGTTCGCCGATACAGCACGAGCGTAAGGATCGGGTGCCACTGCACTATGCTGATCATCATGCGTAATGTGATACATATAATAATGTCCGGCCCAATCCCCTTCAAGCTGTAAGCTCCATATTCCATCCGGGTCACGGGTCATCGACCGTTGCTGTCCGTCATCATGTTCGGTTACTTTACCACTTGCATCATAATGTCCCTCATCATCAAAAATGAGTATAGAAACCTGCTGAGCTGTAGGTGCCCACAGCTTAAATGTGCTTACTGTACGCGTATATGTTAAGCCAAGATCGTTGCCTTCATAACGAAAAGATGTCCATTCCGGCATCGTTCCCACCGCCTTTATATCCATTGATTTCGTGTTGTCCCGATGTTACGGAGCGAGACGTCATTTGTCAACCCGGGGTTGTCTGTACTCAACATATCGGTTGAGCAGAGGCTTTCAATTAGCATATTGAATATGATGCAAATCTACATAGCAATCGCTTTCAAGATACAGCATATGTAAACAAGCGCCATAGATTGACAGCATTTGTACCTGTCCTGATGAAAAAAGACGGGAGAAAACAAAACACCCTCGTCCCACAATGGAGAAAGGGTGCCATAACGTTCATTCACCTGAATACATAACCGTCATGGATATAGCAGGAATGCTGACCTGACCATCCTTGGCCGTACGCAGCGTCTCGGTACCAACCTGCCCCTGCTCTACGACCACATTCCATGTACCTGAAGGAACGGAGGTTGTACGGGTTTCTTTGGAAGCATTATATATAACGATTATCCGTCCCCATGAATCTCCGACAGCGGTTCCTGCCAGTTCATAGGCCAACAGCCCTTTTCCTTTTTCAAGCAATCGAACATGCTCTTCAATTTCTTCCCGGGTACGAAGACGAAAAGCAGGATGCTCGCGCCGAAGACGGATCAGGCCACGATAATAATCATAAATAGGCTTAAACTGCTGCTTTTGCTCCCACCGAATAGCATTGACTGAATCCCCACTCTCATGACTGTTGGCATCACCATATTTACTTCGCAGAAATTCATCTCCAGCCGCAAGCAAAGGAACCCCCTGGGAAGTCAATACGATGCCATTAGCAAGTAGACAGCGCCGGACCGTTTCGTTCTCCAGTATACGATCCGGGTCAACGTGTAAATACGGCTTCGCCTGCTGTACAGCCTCTTCCACGTTGGCGCTGCCTTTCACACGACCATCCTCACTATATGTGATAAATCCCAGTGTATCGTGCAATCCTTGTGTCTGGGCGACTTTGTCCCACAGGTTGAGATTATCATGTACGGTTACATAATTAATTGTTTCAGATGGGTTATCCGTAAAATCGGTAATGGCTCCCCGTACGCCTGTCCATATATCATCTTCCTTTCCCTCCGCTCCAGTAGCAAATCCGGTTCCCGTTCCATCACTATCGCCTTTGATCGTTCCACGGAGGTTATCGTTAAATACAGCAAATCCGGCTTTACGCTGTGCTCCCTTAAGTGTCATTCGATCCCCAAGGGGTGATTCCAGCGCACCCCAGGGTTCACCGTATAAGAGGATGGACGGAGAAACTTTGGCATGCAGTTCTGCTGCGAGCTCTTTCATCGTTGCAGTGTCCATCAGACCCATCAGGTCAAAACGAAACCCGTCCACATGGTATTCCTCTGCCCAGTATCGTACGGAGTCGATAATGAACTTGCGCACCATCGGCCGCTCCGTAGCCACTTCATTGCCTGTACCAGATCCATTGCTGTACGTGCCATCCGGGTTCTGACGGTAGTAATATCCTGGAACAAGCTTCTCAAATGAACTGGCTGCCGTATCAAACGTATGATTGTACACCACATCCATAATGACTCCGATCCCCTTCTCATGAAGGGCGAGTACCATCGATTTGAACTCTCGAATTCTTGTCTCCGGCTCATCTGCACGGGATGCATAAGAACCTTCTGGAACGTTGTAGTGGAGCGGATCATATCCCCAGTTATAACGTGAGCAATCGGAAGTCCCGTCATCTTCCTTCGATTCGTCCACTGTCGCAAAATCAAAAACCGGTAGCAGATGTACATGAGTAATTCCCAGCTCAGCCAAATGATCGATCCCCAGTGTATTCCCGTTTGAATTGTGCAAACCTGTCTCGGTAAAAGCAAGATACTTTCCTTTGTGCCTCATGCCGGATGACTCATGGATCGAGAAATCGCGCACATGCAGCTCATATAAGACCGCATCTACCGGGCTCGCCAGTTCTGGACGAATATCCTCATTCCAGCCATTCGGGTCGGTCTGTTCGAGCCTGACGATGACTCCCATTTCTCCATTCATGGTCACAGCCCGTACATATGGATCAACCGCAATCTCCTGTCTTCCGTCATCAAAGGTTGCCCTGTACATATAACGATAACCGTTCCACTCACCTTCGAGCTTCAGGGACCAGATGCCCTGATCCTGTTTGTTCATTGGTATTTCTTTCTGTTCATCCTGATTCTTCTGTTCATTGGGACTTCCCCCTGTTGAAGGCGGGGATAACAGCACATCTACCTGCTTTGCGGTAGGCGCCCACACTTTGAAACTACAGGCTTGTGGTTCCATCGTGACACCCAGATCTCTTCCTTGGTATGTATCTACTACGTTTAATACGTCTAACTTGTGATGGTCATCAATCATGCTGTATATTCCCCTCTCGATGAGCAATAAAATGAATGTGAACAAATGCTCCTTACCTTTTATACCCGTTCTGTCACTTAACCATAATCTTAGGGATGAAAAAGAACATAAAAAAACAAGCCATGCTTCACGTCATTTCACGCAAAACACAACTTGTTCTTCAAATTACTTCCCGTTTAGCTGGGCATAAGACGCTTCAAATTCGGAAATGAGCTGTTCGCCACCGGATTTTCTCCAGTTCGCCACTTCCTGCTCCCATCCAGCATCATCGATTTTGCCCATAATGTATTTGGTCTGTGCATCCCAGATCATCTGGTCCAGCTCCTGGCCGCGCTCAGTATAGATGGCAGAAGACAAGGTCAGCGCCGGATTTGGAATGGCATACTGCTCATTCTCACGTGCCATCTTCGTGCCCTTCATACCGATTGGTACATCGACAAGTTCAGGCACGTTATATCCTTCAATGCTTAGCAGATTGTCACGATAAGGCTTCACTTCACGCTGGTATCCGTCGAAGTCCTTGAATTCGGTTTTGCCATCCGAAGTCTTCGTATAGTGTACATCTTCCAGACCACGCAGCTGAAGCGTACTCAGCGGTTCGTCCATCAGTTGATCCAGGAACGTCAGCACCTGTTTTAACTGTTCTTCGTCCGTTACGGAAGCTTTGGGAATGACAAGCATGCCATAGTTCCCTGGTTCACCGGCAATTCGAATGCCATCCGGTCCCTGGAACGGGGCCACATCAATCTCACCATCAGGCACGTTTGGTGTCAGCCGCTGTTGGAACGACTTTCCGTTCTGAGCAACACCGTTCAGCTTCATAGCTACAAGACCGGAGTCGATTTTTTTGTCCGCATCGGAAGGGTCCAGCGCAGGGAAATCACTGTTGATCAATCCCTCACTGAATAGACGCTTGAACAGCTTCATCGTGTCCACATATTCTGTGGTCAGGAATTCAGGGGTAAGTTTACCCGCATCGTCCACACCCCACTTGTTCACCCCACCAATACTTACGGCGATCCGTGTCAGCGGAGAGGATACTCCTTCGTTGTACTTTTTGAATAGTACCGTTCCATACGTATCTTCCTTGCCGTTACCATCAGGATCATCCTTGCGAATGGAGCGCATCACTTCGTACCAGTCATCCAGCGTTTTTGGTACATCCAGCTTAAGCTTGTCGAACCAGTCCTTGCGGTACACCATGGCTGTACGCCCAATATCGCGGAAGTTGGGTACCCCGTAGACCTTTCCTTCGATCTTGATATTGTCAAAATAAGCCTCGGATTGGGCAGACAGGTTCTTATAATCCTTCAGATAGGGTCCAATTTCCCAGAACAGCCCCGTTTTGGCTGCGTTAAATGTTGTGGGTACATAATTCACACGCATGATGGTCGGCATCTCGCCCGAAGCTACCATGACATTAACTTTATCATCAAAAGCAGACTGCGGAATCCACTGTACACTGACATCCGTATTCGTATATTCCTCAATCTTTTGTTCAATCCCATTCTCCTTGGCCGGCACATCACCAACCTGCATCAAAGAAATCGAAATGGGAAGCTTGCCTTCCCCTGCCGCAGGCGCTTTTTCTCCCCCACAGCCTGCAAGCAGCCCGGCGGACATTGCACCAACCACGACCAATCCGCCTAAACGGGACATCCGACCTTTTGGACTCATGAACCATCTCTCCTTTGGTTAACCAAATTGTTCACATTTTGCCTCATTTGATTAAATCGCTACGGGTACACAATATAGACGGACTGAACCGTTCCGATCTATATTGTGCTGATTTGAAGTCGCTCCTTGGATTGATGCAAAACGCCCCATGAATGCGCTATCATAAATAAGTCTGAAGAAAAGAACTAGCGTGTCGCCAGTTCTATCTCCACTCCTGCCAAAATAAATGGAGCAACCGATTTCGGATCATTAATCCGAATGGATTCAGTTACATAATACTCGTATGACCCGTCACGATACGGGGTCCCCCCCAACCCTGCTCCGCCGTTACACTGCGTCAGGGACAATACACCTTCACGGTCCGTTTGCAGCAGATGCAGCAGCAGACCTTGATACCCCTTTTCTGCGATCGCTTTAAACTTGCCACTCAGATAACCCTTACGTACGCCCTTCGCAAGTGCATACACAAACATTGAGGTTCCCGAAGCCTCTAAATAATTACGCTCACGCCCCGGCTGATCGAGCAAATGAGGCCATAACCCGGACTGTTGGTCCTGTACATGTACAAGTGCATTCGCTACACGTTCGAAAATCCCCACAATCTGACCCCGCTGCTCATGATCTACAGGCAGATGATCCAGTGTATCCACTACCGCCATCACATACCAGCCCATCGCCCGGCTCCATACATGCGGAGAACATCCGGTTTCTCCCGAGCTCCAGCGCTGTTCTCTGCTCTCATCCCAGGCATGATACAGCAGACCGCTGCGTGGATCACGTGTACGTTTCTCCACCAGCAGCAGCTGTAATGCCGCCTTGTCAAACCACTTCTCCTCGCCAGTAACCGCACCATACTGCGTTAGAAACGGCGTGGCCATATACAGCCCATCCAGCCACATCTGGAACGGATAGATTTTCTTGTGCCAGAATCCGCCTTCACTCGTACGAGGCTGTCCCTTAAGCTGTACCATGAGCAAATCCGCGGCTTTACGGTACTTTTCTTCACCCGTTTTGTCCAGCAACAGGAACAGCGATTTCCCCTGGTTAATCTGGTCTAGGTTATATTCCTCTACCGCATAGGAGCGAATCGAGCCATCCTCCTGAATGAAGTTATCCATCAGTTCACGGATGTAGTCGAAATATTTCTGTTCTCCGGTATGGGAGTACAGCTCTTCCAGCGCTTTCAGCAGACAACCATTTTCATAATGCCAGGTCGGATACAGCTCATGATTGCGATAACTTTCCATGAACTGTTCAGCCATCCGTACCGGTGTGAATTGCAGGGTTTCTTTCATGGCGTTCCTCCGCTTCCGGCTTTTTATTTAGCCTGTTTTTTGTAGTCTTCGGCATATTCCTCACGAATTTTGGTACCGCCCGCATTGCCCCAATTCTCGATCTCCTGTTTCCAGCCATTTTCATCGATTTTGCCCATAATATATTTGGTCTGCGCATCTGCAATCATCTGATCCAGATCTGCCCCACGGTCGCCATAAGTAGACGAATACAAGGTTAATGCAGGGTTTGGCACAGCGTGTTCGGCCAGCTCTTTGGCAAGTTCCGTACCCTTCTCACCGAGTTCGGTATCTTTCAATTTCGGTACGTTGTAACCTTCTACGTAAGGCAAGTTATCACGATATGGCTTCACTTCACGCTGGAATGCATCGAAGTCGCTCATCTCCACCTGGTCCTCGCCAGCCTTCTTATAATGTTTGTCTTCAATACCACGCATCAGCAGCGTTGCCATCTCCGGGTCCATCAATTTATCCAGGAAAGACAACAGGTTTTTCAGCTCGTCTTCCGATTTCACCGTCGCTTTCGGGAAGGCCAGAATACCGGAGTTACCCGTCTGCCCCGCCACACGGTCGCCACTCACACCAAGCAAACCTGCAATGTCTACTACGCCATCCGGGTCATTCTTAGAAAGACGCTCTTGTTGGCTCTTTCCGTTCTGGGCGACACCGATACGCATGCCGACAACACCTGTATCATATTTCTTCTCCGCTTCTGTCGAGTCAAATACGGCAAAGTCCTGATTCAGCAGTTTCTCGCTATACAAACGTTTCAGCAAATCCAGCACCTGCATATATTCCGGTGTCATGAATTCCGGCGTAAAACTGCCGTCATCTTCTACCTTCCACTTGTTTGGTGCACCAAAACTTACGCCAAGACGTGTAGTGAAGGAATATTGATCCTCGTTATACTTTTTGAAAAGCATGAGTCCAAACGTATTATCCTGACCGTCTCCATCCGGATCGGAGGTCGCCAGCGTCTTGATCGTTTCATACCATTCATCCGGTGTCGTTGGTACCTTGAGATTCAACTTATCAAACCAGTCTTTACGGTAAATCACCGTTGCACGGGCAATATCAGAGAATACGGGTACCCCGTAGATTTTGCCTTCCACCTTGATATTGTCAAAGAAACGCTCGTTCTGTGCAGACAGATTTTTATAATCCTTCAGCAAAGGTCCAACTTCCCAGAATACATCGTTACGCATCGCACTGGTTACGGTTGGGTTATACTGTACTTTCACAATTTTGGGCATATCGCTTGATGCAATCATGACATTGATTTTGTCATTGTAAGCCGAAGCCGGAATCCACTGAATGTCTAGTTTGGTGTTCGTATACGCCTCAATCTTTTGCTGGACCTCATTGCCTTTGCTCGGTACGTCGCCCACCTGTGCTATTGCAATGGACACATTCTGCACGCCGCCCTCGGCATCCTGACCTTCATCCGATCCGCATCCTGCCAGCAGGCCTGTTACCAATGCCAGTGTGCTCAAGACAGCTACGGCTTTCTTTTTTGTTGCTTTCATTAAACGAAAACCTCCCCTTTTTTATACAGTCATGAACCCGTTTTGATGTACAACCATGCGCAATTTCAACCTTTTACCGATCCCAGCATCACTCCTTTGGCAAAGTGTTTTTGCAGGAATGGATACACCAGCATGATTGGAATCGTGGAGAACACGATAACGGCCATGCGTATGGTGAGCGGCTGAATCTCGGTCTCTTCGATACTGGTATCCCCGATCCGGCTCTGAGCCAGGATGACAATCTCACGCAGCCACACTTGTACGGGCCACTTTTCACTATCGTTGATATAAATGACAGCGTTGAAGAAGCTGTTCCAATGAGCCACCGCGTAAAAGAGAGAGAATGTAGCCATTGCTGGCATCGACAAAGGCAAAACAATACGGAACAATACGCCCACATCGTTACATCCATCGATTTTGGCGGCATCCTCCAGTTCATCCGGAATGGCTTGGAAGAAGTTCTTAAGTACGATCAGGTTGAACGCACTAATCGCTGTAGGCAGCATCAAAGACCATAATGTATCCGTCAGGTGCAATGATTTTACGACAAAGTAGGTTGGAATCATCCCACCGCTGAACAGCATGGTGAACAGTACACCCAGCAAGATCGGCTGGCGTCCACGCAAGTATCTTCTGGAAAGCGGATACGCCATAAGCGAAGTGAACAACAGGTTAAGCAGTGTTCCGATTACAGTGATATAAATGGATACACCCAGACTGCGAATCAATGTGTCTGTAGAGAAAATGTAACGGTAAGCAGCGAGGGAGAATTCTTTTGGAAAAAGAATGAATCCTCCCTTAGCCACTTCATGCGGACTCGTAAACGAGACGGCCAAAATATAAATGAACGGGATAACGGTCACGATTCCGATCAAAAGTAGAAAACCATGATTGAGGATATCAAAGATCCGGTTGCCCCACGTTTTATCCTGTTGCATCTTAATGTTCACTCCTGTCTGGTGAAGGACGTCTGCTGCCAAGCTTTAGTAGACGCCTTCCTCTCCGAATTTTTTGGCCATCGTGTTGGCACCCAGTACAAGTGCCAGTCCGACCACCGACTTGAACAAACCAACAGCAGCACTATAACTGTACTGTGCCTGTGTGAGACCTTTGGTGTAGACGTAGGTATCAAATACCTCACCCACATCCCGATTCGTCGGCGTGAGCATCAGGAAGATCTGTTCAAAGCCTGTATCTAGGAAGTTACCCAGACGCAGAATGAGCAAAATAATGATTGTACTGCGGATGGCAGGCAACGTAATATGCCATGTCTGACGCCAGCGATTGGCACCATCCATCCGTGCAGCTTCATAGAGCTGTGTATCTACACCGGAGAGTGCCGCTAGGAAAATAATCGTGCCCCAACCTACCTCTTTCCAGATGGATTGTCCAACAATCATCGTTCGAAACCAGCCAGGCTCAAGCAGGAAAGCCACTTTTTGTCCCGTCAGGTTATAAAGTAATTCGTTAATAGCGCCACCCTCGGTTGTGAACAGCATGTAGAACACACCAACCACAACAACCCAGGATACAAAGTGCGGAACATATACCAGCGTCTGTACAAAGCGTTTGAATCGTTCACGGCGAACTTCATTCATCATGAGTGCCAATACAATTGGCAGCGGGAAGAAGAACACCATATTATAAATCGCTAGCAAAAACGTATTCCGGAACAAAGTCCAGAACTGCGGTTCCCCGAAGAAACGCTGGAAGTGCTTAAACCCTACCCAGTCGCTGCCCAGAATGCCCTTGTAAGGCGTGTAATCCTGAAAAGCCATCGTAATACCGTACATGGGTATGTATTTGAAAATAACAAAGTAAAGCACGCCCGGTATCAACATAATATAGAGCCACCGGTTTTTGATGATGTCCCTCCACAGCAGGTTTTTGTCACTGCGGGTAGCGGGTCGTGTCCGAGCCGCCGTTTCGGCTTTCATAGTGTCTTCCTCCCCACATTGGAAACGATTACAAAATATCACTTCCTGAATTCATGTCTTCATTGTGGAGGATAAATGGGTAACTGGCTATCGTCTCATTTTAGCTTCTTGTTTTCCCTTATGCAGCAAGGGTTTAAGGCATTTGTAATTCTGGAATGCTCCTCTGAATGAACCACATTTAACCTCCGATATTCCTGTCTTAACTCTGCTGCAAACGCAGAATAAAGGCTGACCTTGAAACAAAGAAAAACCTGCCTGCCATGGCAGGCAGAGCAGGTTGCTTTTATCGCTGCTGCTCCCGGTATTTTCCGGGGGTAGTTCCCGTAATTTTACGAAATGTACGGATAAAAGCGGTAGGGTTGGTGTAATTGAGTTTCTCGGCAATCTCCGATATTTTCAGGTTGGTCGTCTGCAGCCAGGTTTTGGCTTTTTCCATCCGGTATTCGGCAAGGTATTCCGTAAAGTTCACACCAGCCTCCTTCTTGAACACACGGCTCAGATAGACTGGATGAAAATTCAGTTCTTCTGCGCAAGCTTCCAGCGACAATTCGCGATCATATCGCTCCTCGATCAGCCGAATCATGCGCCGGGCAATATTCAGATATTGAGATTCTTCCTGTTCACGCCAGAATCGAATGACAGGGTGAAATAAACATTTGCGGAACCAGTTCGTCATTTCATCCAATGTGGATAACTTGAGTAGTCGAGCCATAGAGGCCTTTTCGCCCAACACTTCCGCAACATTCCCACCCTGCTCCTGTACAAGCTGATACACACGGGACAACAGTTGAACCATGATAACGGGGTATTCGCTGAAGTGCAGCTTCTTGTCTGCAAGCAGACCGAGGTATTGCTTAAAGTACGCATCGGTTTTCTCCTCGTCCCCTTGCTTGAGTGCAGAAGCCAACTGGTCTTCAATCATCCTGAGCTGTGTATATAACGCTGCCTCCGTCTGACCTCGCGGCTGAATATCCTCGTAATGCAAAATAATACGGCTGCCCAGACTTACCCTGCCTTGCAGAGCCTCACGACTCTCCTGGTAAGCCCGTGGCGAATCACCTATTGCAGAATAGGAACGACTAATACCGATACTTACAGGCAGATTCAGATAGGTCACAACCCGCTCACGGATCAATTCCGCTTGAGTGTGCATCCACTCTTTTAGCTGTACTTCATCATCCAACACGGATGCCAATACCGTAACCTGGGCGTCATCAATCATGACAGGTGCAAAACGAATATCAGAGGGCAGCAGCTCACCGACCATATTGTTTAACGCAAACAGCAGCAGATCCCGGTCCTGCTCCTCATACCTTGTCCCTTCAAGGGTATCGATCTGAAGTGTAAGTAGCCCAAGTCTGGACCATGAGGTTGGAAAATCGTATAACTGACCCTGATATCTGAAGTCATCTTCCGATATTTTGCCTGTAAGCAGTTTGGTCATAAAAAATTCCTGCAAATGAACATGCTGGCCCTTCATCTGCTCACGCATCGTCTTTTCCGAGCTGAACAAGGTCGATAATCGCTCTTCGATGTATATAAATTCATCCTGACGGCGTCCCGACGGAGCCAATGGAGAATCCAGTCCTTTTGTAAACTGCAGAAGTCTGGAAATGGGAGAATACATCTTGCGACTGCCGTAGATGGCTACTAATCCCGTCAAACATAACATGACTAATGTAGCCACTCCCGTAACCAATGCAATTTTCTGCGATTGGGCGGTTATCTGACTCAGCGATACAACGGATACATACAACCAACCATTGAGTGGGGATTGCCTGTAGCTAACTGCCACCTGACTTCCCTCGACCTCTGCACTGAAGAAACCCTCCGACTGTCCTGTCGTTTGTACCTTTTCATGGATTTCCTGATTTAGCGTGTCGTATTTCCCGTCTTGTTCTGTATCGTTGAGAAAATATTTTTGCTCCCGATCAAGGACGTACATATCCCCTGAATTCGGATTTCGACTTAGAAATGTACTTAGCTCTGTATCGGCTATGTCTATAACCAGAAATCCCTTGGGTTTCACATTCGTTGGTATCATCGGAATCTTGAATACCATGCTTACCACGTTGTCGGATGAAATAAGAGTAGGTGCGTGTTCTGGCGTTGCTTCACCAACTCCCGCCGATACCGGCACACTTTCTTTGGTTGAACTCACATTTTGCGTTACCCAGAACAGGCTGTTTGTATATTTCAAATAAGAGCCTATCCGGTCCCGAATACTGAAATCATCCAATTTTCCAAAGGAACGCATCGAAACGACCCAGTCTTCATCCAGATTCACGAGATAGGCCTGATCGATATTAGTAACCGATTGCAGATTATTAAATCCGGAAGTCAGATCACGAATTTCCTGAAATTCGCTGCTGTCCAGCGGTTTTTTCATCGCTTTTAATACCAGTGGAGAATTCACATATTGGATGGACGATAATTGCAGGCTGCGCAATACTTGCTCTACCCGCATTTGGGTCTGATGCAGAATCTGCAAATTACTCTCCCGGACCTTCTGTTCAATGTCACGTGAAGCAATCGAATAGGAGACTGAACCAATAACAATGACCGGAAGGGCTCCGAGAATCATGGTAAAACAGAGCAAACGCAGCAGGTATTTAGGCAAAAAGAGCATCCTCCTTTGTGCATTTTGCGTTATTTGATCGAGAACGATTTCGGAATCACTACCCGATCTAATGCAAAACGTATGTATAATATCGCTTTCATTGGATTAATTTACTATTGTTATTTTAAAACCCATTGTTATTCAAGTCCACTATTTATTATTGAAGGTTGACTTCAAGGCAATTTCCAGTTTATATTGGTTGCATATTCCTCAATCAAAGGAGAGATTTTGATGTCGGTGAGCGTTCTTAACTAACTAGTTTCATATTCAGGAGTTTGGCCTTCGATTCACTTGTGCCTTGTGGCATACGTGTATTTCATGATGCGCCATTACCCTGTACTTAGTTAAGAACAGCGGATATCATAAATCGCCTCCGGGATTGTACGTGTCCGGGTCTATTTCCGCGCTGTGTTCAGCGTGGATTTTTTTGTATAGACCTATAACGGGCCCTACTTTCCCGTACGTTAAGGGCGGAGAATGACGTTTGTTCATTCTCCGCCCTTTTTGCGTTTTCCGGGAATATGTCCCATCGCTTTAACCGAAATTCCATTTTATATCCAAGGAGAGATTAAGCATGAATGAAAAAACGTTAACCAGTCTGGGTTATCCCCAAATTCAAAAAAACGTTGCAGCCTGTGCCCTATCCTATTTGGGCAAACGTTACGCAAGAGACATGAAGCCAATGGAGGACGCTTCTCTGATTCAAATGCGGCTGGAAGAGACCGCTGAAGCGGCTGCTTTGATTCGTTACGGTGCCAGTGTGCCCATTCCTTCACTGGATGGCATGGAGACCATCATGGATCTGCTCGGCACCGGTTATTTATTTACGGAACGTGATTTCAGTCATCTCGCCCAATTTCTGCGCAGCTGCGCACAGCTTATGAAATACATGGAGGGCAAATCCGAAGTGGCCCCCACAGTTAGTCGCTACGCTTCATCCATGATATGGATGGAATCCCTGCTCAGCGAGATTGAACGCTGTATCCATAGTGGACGCATTCAGGATCAGGCGAGCAAGGAGCTGATACGTATTCGTAAAAAAATGACGGTGAATGAGGAACGCATGAAGCGCAAGCTGGATTCTCTAATAAGCAAACACCGCTCCATCATGCAGGAAAATGTGATTAGTCAGCGTGGTGGAAGAACCGTGCTGCCCATTAAGAAAGAATTCCGCAAACACGTTAAAGGCAGTGTGCTGGATGAATCAGGAAGTGGCCAAACCGTATATATTGAACCTGCTGAATTAGTAGGTCTGCAAATGGAGCTGTCTTCACTGCAAGCCGAGGAATCACGGGAGGAGATGAAAATTCTCGGTGACTTAACCTCCCTTGCAGAGTCTTATAATCGTGAAATTTCGTTAAATACGGAAACGGTAGGGATTCTGGATTTCCTATTTGCCAAAGCGAAATATGCGGCCACCATGGATGGACGAACTGTACGCGTCAATGCCATTGGACGCGTTCGGCTTCATCATGCCCGCCATCCGTTTATGGGTGCATCCATGGTTCCGCTTGATTTTGCAATTGGTCAAACTTATTCCTCGCTAATCATTACCGGGCCGAATACGGGTGGCAAAACGGTTGCACTCAAAACATTGGGTCTGCTCACATTGATGATGCAATCTGGTCTGCTTGTGCCTGTCGCTGAAGATGGCGAGATGGCCGTGTATCATGAAATTGCTGTTGATATCGGCGATGGACAGAGCCTGGAGCAAGCACTCAGTACCTTTTCTGCACATATTCGCAACATGATTGGCATCCTGGAGCAAGCCGATTCATCGACACTTGTGCTTATTGACGAGATGGCCTCCGGTACCGATCCCGGTGAGGGAGTGGGACTCTCGATCGCCATGCTGGAGGAGCTGCACAGCCGTGGAGCTACCGTTATCGCTACAACCCATTTTGGGGAAATCAAACATTTTGCAGCATCCACGCCTGGATTTGAGAATGCAAGAATGGAATTTGATACGGTCTCTCTTCAACCTCTTTATCGATTGCGGATCGGAGAAGCCGGGGACAGCTATGCCTATTCCATTGCACTGAAATTGGGTATGCCACAGCGTATTATTGAGCGCTCCAAGCTCATTTCAGATCAGGGTGTCTCGCAAAGTGTCTCTTCCACCTCCTCTCCATCCGTGCCTAACGTAAGTTCAACGTCATCGCAAATAAACAGCACGGTTGAACAAGAACAATTGAATGAAGCAAGGAACACGATAAAACCTATCAGCCCGTCCGTACAGACTGGAACTAGAAAGCAATCTGCTGATCGGCCTGAAACATTAGAACCCGCGCCCCCTGCCAAAGCATTCCGAAAAGGGGATCGGGTCTATGCAGCTTATCTGAACCAGTCAGGCATCGTCTGTGATGTGGAGGACAGTCGCGGAAATATCGGAGTCATGCTGCGTGGACGTAAAGTCAAAATTCATAAGAAACGTCTAACTTTGCACATCTCCGCAAATGAACTATATCCGGGTGACTATGACCTCGACATTGTGCTGGAGACCAAAGAGAATCGCAAGAAACGCAAACTGATGAGTCGCAAGCATGTGGAAGGACTGAAGATTGAATTGCCCCCTGAAGAATAACCACAGGATTGATATAATGGGTTGAGTTGCTATACTTTAATAAACCTATCGATCGTTCGTGGTTAGAAATTTATCGGGGAAGGAAGACTCGTATGTCTGTTGAGCAGGATACAAAGAAAGTCACTCCAGAAGTTCTTGTATGTCCTTTATGCGGTGAGGCCAATGGCTGCTCCTATGCGGCTGGTCGTCCTCATTCAGAATGCTGGTGTAACTGGGCTGTGTTCCCAGAAGGGGTATTTGACCCCATTCCGGCAGAACAGCGCAGGAAGTCCTGCATCTGCGAGGCATGTCTGGATACGTATAAAAAGAAGACAGAGCAAAATAAAGAGCCCCACAGTTAACCCTGTGAGGCTCTTCTTCAATCAATATTATTTTGTATTGAAATACAGAACGTTACTTCTGCATTTGTTGATAATGCGCTACAGCCTGCTTCAGTACAGGATGACTCTCATCCATGGACGTATACTGGCTGAGTGCTGCTTCAATCCCTTTTTGCTGGATCGTAGTCTGGAGTTCCACCGCTTCCGGGTCTTCGGATACGTCAAACTTGCAGGCAGCGGCCATACCCATCGCCAAAAGTGTTGTCTCCGTTCCATACTCGTAAGCCTGGAGAGCTGGGCGAACCAGACGGTCATTCGGGGACAGTTTCCGCAGTGGAGAACGTCCTACACGAGTTACCTCATCCGTCAGATGCGGGTTAACGAACCGTTCCAATATTTTGGCAATGTACAACTGATGATCGTCGGCATTGAATCCAAAACGCTTCACCAAAACGGCTCCGGTTTCCTGCAAGGCACCATATACGATGGATTTGACTTTTTCATCGGCAATAGCCTTCTGAATTGTATCAAACCCGTTCACATATCCAATATAAGCGGCAATACAGTGTCCCGTATTTACGGTAAACAGCTTCCGTTCGATATAAGGCTCCAGATCATCCACATACATTACACCCTCAACCGGTTTGAACGCAGGAGCCATTTGTGAACGGTCAACAACCCATTCATAGAAAGGCTCTACCTGTACATGCAATGGATCTTCATGATGCTGAATCGGCACAATCCGATCTACGGCAGAGTCCGGGAAATACACGTACTGATCCGCAAGCAGGCGAGTCCGCTCATCAAGCAGGCCATATACATGTTCTTTCAGCTGAGTGCTGGCTCCAATTGCATTTTCACAGGCAATAATGTGAAGGGGTTGGAAGACATCGCCCGTTCCCAGTCTGGACGTAAGTCCTTTGGCAATACCGGGAGCAATATGTTTCAGAATGTTCACGCCCACTGCAGTTGTGATCAGTTCAGCTTCTGCAACATTCTGAGCAACGGTATCCAGATTGGTTCCATCGATTGCACTCACACCGGTAACTGTCTCCAGGTCTTTGGCCTCGTTAGCCAGTTCAACCGTATACTCTCCACGCTGCTCTAGAGCCTTAACCAGCTCCTGGTTAACGTCCGAGAAAACAACATTGTAGCCTGCACGGGACAGAATCAAACCGATAAAGCCACGTCCAATATTACCTGCTCCAAAGTGAAGGGCCTTCATAGTTCCATTTCACTTTCCAAAATAGTGATGACTTCTTCAGCGGTTTGAGCATGACGCAAAGCTTCCATGTTCTCTTCCTCGGCGCAGATGACTGCGATGCTGGTCAGGATCTCCATATGTTCTCCACCTTGAGCGGCGATACCAATTACCATATACGCTTTTTCTTCCCCAAAATCAACACCTTGCGGGAACTGAATGACGGAAATGCCTGTGGACAGGATGAATGATTTGGATTCCTTCGTGCCGTGTGGAATCGCAAGTCCGTTGCCGACATACGTGGAGACAATCTCTTCACGCTCCAGCATTTTGTCGATGTATTCAGCGGTGATATGTCCCGCGTCTTTCAAAATTTGACCTGCCATACGAATCGCTTCGTATTTGTCCTGAGCCGTTGCATTCATGATGACTTTATCTTTAGTTAACACACTCATGTTTGAATACCTCCAATTTCGGTTTTGCTGCGGTAAAATCCCGCAAGTTCTTGGGACAAGTAATGAATAAGATCATCCCGGTTGCCTTTTTCAAGTAATGCAATCATTTCTTCCTGCAACAATAGCGCACTGATTTCACTCAGTACCTCCAAACTTTCCTTCGATAACTGTCTGGGTCCAAGCATCAAGAGCACATGGCTGACACCTGCCGGGTCTTCCGGCGTGCGTAGAAGCGGCTCTGTCAATTGGAACAGCGTAATTGAAGGACTGTGAATGCCATCACTGCGTGTATGAAACAGAGCGAGGGAAGTTCCGGGAATCTTCTGACTTCCAACAGCTTCACGCTCCTCCAGCAGCCTGGCAATCTCATCTGGATTATTCAATACACCGGATTGATGCAAAACGCTGCACATGGCGTAAGCCGTTTCTAAAAATCCGATCTCCTGATTATCCAGCGGGAACACCTGAAACTTGCCGATTATCTGTACGATTTCAATCAGGGTCGCTTCCAGTCCAACCGGATCGGAAATTCGTCCTGTTGTCCTTGAGTCTGCTTCAGGTGGGGGACTATGTTCCCGCTGAAGCGTCGTTGTCCTGATGAAGTTTCTTAAACGTTCACTTTCTTCTGCCGTCAGCAGTGGGCTTACCTTGTAGTATTGATGTTTATCCATCGGCAGATCCACGGTAGAGAGAACCAGATCATATTCCGTCTTCGGTATACGTGCGGCTTCATACCAGGACACGCTGTCCACAATCCGAATTTCGGGAATTTCCTTGGACAGACGGCTCGATAACATCCGTGAAGATCCAATCCCACTCGTACAGACGACGACAGCCCTGATTTCACGCTTCAGCACCCTCAGCCGTTCAATGGAAGCACCGAAGTGCATTACCAAAAATCCGATCTCCTCATCCGGCACATCCGTATTGGGCCAAGCCTCTCGCACGGCTTTCTTTACATCCTCAAACAGTGATTCATAATCCTTGCGGATCTGCTGAAGCAACGGATTACGGATGAGCTGCCGCCCATCCATTCGTTCCAGCACCGGCTCTATATGGGCAATCAGACCTTCACGAAGCAGACGATCCTCATGGAACGAATAATGAGTTTTCTCCTGCATTCGATCTGTAAGAGAACGAACCATGTCGAGTAAGACCAGATCGTCTATGGGCAGTAGACGCGAGGAATGAATCGATTGCTCGATTTCAACTAGCAGCCTGTGAAAATAAGCCTGCTCCTCGCCGACAAACTCCAGCCCAAGCTGGGCAGATAGAACGCCGCACAACCGTGAAGCCAAATATTCCGGCACCTTCCGCTCATCTTGCAGTGGATTTCCAACGTCATTTTTGTCCTGTTGTGTGCCCCGACCTATGCCAAAACCTTTGCGAATCCGCACAACCGCTACAGACAATTGGATCAGCAGCTTCATGTATTGACGTTCCGGGATATTTTCCAACCACTCAATATCCGGCTGCCATAATGCATTTTCGACCGTAAGTACATCCTCATGCCCTATCATTTCCAGAAGTTTGCTGTTTACTTTGGAAACTCCCTGCTCCGCTTGTCTACCGAATAAATCGGATTCATCCAGATATTCAAGAGCGAGCGCGGAAATAGCCATGCGATGAGCCAGCTCGCTTCCATTGATCTTGACCCCATATCCACGTCTGCGAACCAGCTTCAATCCAGCCAGCTGAATGCGTGGTTCCAGATCGTCCAGATCATTGCTTGCCGTAGACACGGTTACCTTCAGATCTGAGGCCAATGCAAGCAGCTTCACAGGCTCGGATTCATCCAGCAAAATACAAAGCATGAAGAGTTTACGCTCTTCGGGCGTAAACTCCACATATTCGTTAAGCTCAAGTTGTTGACGCAATACGGCCAAATCATCGGAACCGGGATCAATTCGAACCCCGGTTCCCGATTTTTTTTCCAATCTCATGCCAAGGGGCTCAAGCCATTGTTCAATCATCTGCAACTCTCGATGTACGGTACGAGTGCTTACTTTGACCGCAACAGCTATATCGCCAGCAGTTACCTCATGAGGATGCTCCAGCAGGAACTCCACGATCTCACGCTGTCTCCTTGTAATATTACTCATCAGGAGTCGGATTTGAGGCGCTCCACCAGTGCCTCATATTCAGGACTCTTCAGGAAGTTATCGATGGAAATATGCTCTGCATTTGGAGCCACGGATTTGGCCCGGTCAGTCAATGTTTTCTGTGTGATGACGATGTCGGCATCTTGTGGAATCTCACTGATCGCCGTGTTGGTTACAGCGACATCCACACCGGCTGCCTTCATTTTCTTCCGCAGAATCGAGGCACCCATGGCACTCGAACCCATACCTGCATCACAGGAGAATACAATTTTATTGATATCCGTTTTTACTGCCGAAGAAGCAATATCGGCTGCACGGTCAGCTTCACGATTGTCTTTATCAACGGTGAGGTTGCCCGTTTTGCCCTGATTTTTCATATCTTTCATGCGGTTGGAAGCACTATCCAGATCTTCGTCATCCTTCTGTTTACCTGTTTTGAGCAGTATGGATGCCACGAGGAAGGAGATGACCGCAGCTACGGCTACCCCGGCAAACATGCCAAGATATCCGCCCTTAGGTGTTAACAATGAGTAGGCAATGATACTTCCCGGTGACGGTGCAGATACCAAACCAGCTCCTGTCAGCATGAAGGTCAATGTACCCGCCACACCACCAGCCATCGCAGCCAGAATCAGTATCGGTCTCATCAGAATGTAAGGGAAATAAATCTCGTGAATCCCGCCAAAGAAATGAATGATTACAGCACCTGGAGCGGAAGATTTGGCTGATCCGCGACCGAAGAAGCAGTATGCCAGCAAAATGCCGAGTCCAGGTCCTGGGTTGGATTCAAGCATGAATAATACGGATTGCCCCAGTTCTCTTGCTTGATCCGTACCAATCGGTGTCAGAATACCATGGTTGATCGCATTGTTCAGGAATAATACTTTTCCTGGCTCAATGATCAGGTTGACCAGCGGGAGAAGACCAGCATTCATCAAAGCTTCTACCCCAGCCGATAACACCTTGCTAATCGCTTCAACGAAAGGCCCGATGCCTTTAAGGGCTAGAAGGGCCAAAATCCCACCAATAATACCAGCGGAGAAGTTGTTAACCAGCATCTCAAACCCTGATTTGATTTTGCCATCGACAGCTTTGTCAAATTTCTTAATGACCCAAGCTCCCAATGGTCCGGCAATCATGGCGCCAAGAAACATTGGAATGTCACTGCCGACAATAACCCCGATGGTCATTATTGCACCGACTACACCACCACGTTGGCCGTGTACCATGGTACCGCCTGTGTAACCGATAAGCAAAGGCAGCAAATATTTGATCATTGGATCAACCAGCAATGCAAAATCTGCGTTAGGGAACCATCCTTTTGGAATGAACAATGCCGTAATCAAACCCCAGGCGATAAATGCACCCATGTTCGGCATAACCATACCACTCAGGAAACGTCCAAACTTCTGAACGCCGACCCGTATTCCTCCGCTTTTTTCGGACTTTGCGTCCACTGAACTCATATTGAAAACCTCCTCAACATATTAAACCTTAATTCCACTGAATTTTGACAACGATGATCCAGACGAACAAAGGTACAAATCTTCAATAAATCTTAATTTACAACCATATCGTAAATGAAAACGGTATCTTCTACAACGAAATGAAAACCTACTTCCGTCATGAACGTTGATGACAAGATTTAAATTTAAAGGATTGTCCCATGTTTGAACCTTGTATATGGAATGGAACCTGTTATTCCCTTTCATGTATCATACCCACGAAATGCCCCATTTTAATGACATATGAAATTGTAAATTTATTCTATTTGAACGAGCTGTTTCTATCTCAATTAGAAATAATGATGAAACACGTTAATTGATATTCATTCCATCCCATTCGTCTGTTAACAACGAAAAAAGCGCAATTACCTCACCCTGTCCCAGGTGAGGCAATTGCGCCTAAGTATTCTCCGAATGAGCTGTATCACCATCCGGATCTTTAATTAATCGATTCATTTTATTACGTTAAAGGACTTTTCCATCAAGCTGAAACTCCGTATCTAGCGGAAATTTGTACCTTAATATTATTCCGTATGTTTACGATACGCATCCGCGTTCATCAATGTGGAAAGTGCTGCTGTGAGGTCGCCCTCAACACGAATCTCGATCATCCAGCCTTCCTCATATGGGGAGTTGTTAACCAGCTCCGGGGAATCCTGCAATGCATCATTCACAGCAATAATCGTTCCACTGACAGGAGAAAACAAATCCGAGACGGTTTTGACGGATTCAATCGTTCCAATGCCGTCTTCCGCTTTTACATCCGATTCAAGGTCAGGCAATTCCACAAACACAATGTCACCCAGCTGATGCTGCGCGAACTCGGTAATGCCAATACGTACGGTATCCTCCCCTACGGTCTGCACCCATTCGTGCTCTTCACTGTACAGGAAATCACTTTTCAATTCGCTCATCGATATCCGCCTCGCTTTTCATTAATGAGTGCATGCGTTTCTTTGACCTTAACCTTTTTCCCAGAACATAGCGTATGATATTTTCGATTCAAATGTCAAGATACCTTACAATTTATTTGATTTTCTTCTATATATGCCTGTAACTCAAATGGACCCTTCCTACATATAATGGTGAATATTAGAAAAGTAAGCGCACTCTTTATAAATAGACGTACATTATAATGTTAATTAAAAATTTCATTCGGATTTTTTGTTCATATCTATGATATCGTTCTTGACATCAATAGACGATTCAGGCTTTAATGAGAGTAGTAAATGTGTTTAATTGGTCTATGCAATACCCGCGGATGAATGTAAAGGGAGAGATTACCCTTGACACCCGAATCAGGGTGTACATGCGGTAACGCCGAAGGAGTAAGCCACCGACAAGCGGAGGTGAATCTCTCAGGCAAAAGGACTTTTACGGGACGCAACTCTGGAGAGCATCTAATCGCCCTGTATGGGCGTTATGATCACCCAAGGGGAAACCTGCTGCATCATGCGGCGGGGTAACTCTCAGGTACCAAGGACAGAGCCTAAGAATACAGCGTGCTTCTGGCATGCCGATTCTTTGGCCTGTCCTTTTCCTTTTTCCCAAAAAAACGAAAACAGGTTATAGAGCGGCGCTGCCTATAGCGTCCTTACCTTACTTTTATAATAAAATATGATGCCAGATTCATTGATCCACGGTTATACACTCGGCCGGTTGACGGCCCATGACGAGGTGATTGGATGTCCGATTTGCTTAGAACCCCACTCTTTCCACTCTATCAGCAATATGAAGGCGTACGATGCATTGATTTTGGTGGCTGGGAGCTCCCGGTACAATTCAGTGGAATTCAGAAAGAGCATGAAGCGGTGCGAGAACGTGCCGGATTATTTGATGTATCTCACATGGGTGAATTCACCGTACAAGGTGAACACGCAGAAGCTTTTTTACAGCACATGACCACTAATGATGTAACAACACTCGTTCCCGGTCAGGCCCAATACACGTTAATGTGTTATCCGGATGGCGGCGTGGTCGATGATCTGCTGATCTATAAACTGAAAGACCAGCATTATATGCTGGTGGTTAACGCCTCCAACATCGACAAGGACTGGGCATGGCTGCAACAGCACATGACGCCAGGCGTAACGATGACCAATGATTCGGATCAAACGGCGCTGCTTGCTCTGCAAGGTCCGCTGGCAGTGGATATTCTCAGAGCGGTGACAGACACCGATGTGTCTTCGATTGAGCCTTTCCGCTTTGTGGAAAATGCGAAGGTATGTGGCGTTTCATTGCTGTTATCCCGCACCGGATATACGGGTGAAGATGGCTTTGAGCTCTACGTTCCCGCGGAACAAGCTGCTGAGGTCTGGAACGGATTGATGCAAGCGGGAGAAGGTCACGGACTCGTTCCGACAGGACTGGGTGCCAGGGATACGCTGCGCTTTGAAGCCAAGCTGCCCCTGTATGGACAGGAATTGTCCGCAACCATCTCACCGCTGGAGGCTGGCGTAAGTATGTTTGTGAAGCTAAATGCAGGACCGTTTATCGGACATGAAGCCTTGTTGCAGCAAAAAAATGATGGGCCTGCCCGCAAGCTGGTCGGCATCGAAGTGCTGGAGCGCGGCATCCCTCGTCCTCATTATCCCATTTACGCCGAAGGCGTACAGATTGGTGAAGTAACCACAGGCACCCAGTCGCCTACGTTAAAACGTAATCTGGGGCTGGCCTTGATTGACAGCAAATATGCTGCACTGGGTACCCCGCTGGAGATTGAGATTCGTGGCAAGAAACTGAAAGCCGAGGTCGTGAAGACCCCTTTTCATAAACGGATACGTGCGCCAAAGACACCTACTCAAGGAGCTGATCAAGCATGAGCAAGCATCGCTACATCCCCATGACCGAGCAGGATCAGAGTGCCATGTTGGCAACCATCGGCGTGGAAACGATTGAGGATCTGTTCCATGACATTCCACAGGAGATTCGCTATCAGGGCGAACTGCCTGTTTCCTCCAAACTGGATGAATACGCACTGACACGTCATATGTCGAAGCAAGCGGCAGCGAATGCCAACTTCGAGACACACGCCAGTTTCCTGGGTGCAGGCATTTATGATCACCACGTTCCCTCCGTCATTAATCATGTCATCTCCCGTTCCGAGTTCTATACAGCCTATACACCTTATCAACCCGAGATCAGCCAAGGAGAATTGCAGGCGATTTTCGAGTTTCAATCCTACATCTGTGAGTTGACAGGCATGGCTGTAGCCAATGCCAGCATGTACGATGGTGCAACTGCATTTGCGGAAGCAGGCAATCTGGCCGCAGCGGCAACCCGCCGCAAACAACTGATTGTGTCACGTACCGTGCACCCCGAATCCCGTCAGGTATTGCAAGCTTATGCTCACGGCCTCAATCTGGAGATTGTTGAGATTGGATATCAAAATGGTGTAACAGACTGGGATGCCCTGCAAGCCGCCGTGTCCGATGACACCGCAGCCGTCATGATTCAAAGCCCGAACTTCTTCGGCGCCGTGGAAAATGTAAAACAGGCCGCAGACCTTGCGCATGCGCACAAGAGCCTGCTCGTGGTCAGCGCCAACCCGCTATCGCTGGGTCTGCTGGAAGCCCCAGGCAAGCTGGGTGCTGACATCGTCGTTGGCGACGCGCAGCCCCTTGGCATCGCCGCTTCACTCGGCGGCCCAACATGCGGATACTTCGCCGTATCCCAGGCTCATATGCGCCGAATTCCTGGCCGAATTGTAGGCCAGACAACGGACCGCAACGGCAAGCGTGGTTTTGTACTCACGCTGCAAGCACGGGAACAGCATATCCGCCGTGAAAAGGCGACGTCCAACATCTGTTCCAACCAGGCGTTGCTCGCGCTGAGCGCCTCTGTATATATGTCCATTATGGGTAAACAAGGCATGATCGACGTTGCTGATTTGAATTTGCAAAAGAGCCATTATGCCCTTAACACGTTTACCGCAATTCCAGGCGTCTCTCTTACGTTTACCGCACCTACGTTCAATGAGTTTGTTATCCAACTGCCTGAAGGAACAAATGTGGAACCACTGCAACTGAAATTGCTGGATGCAGGTTTCATTGGCGGCTATGAGCTTGGACGTGATTATCCGGAGCTCGCCGGACATATGCTGATTGCAGTTACTGAACGACGCAGCAAGGAAGAGATCGACGAATTCGCACGTGTATTGGAGGGATCGCTGTGACTCAGGAAACGACAACAAAGACAACTACGACGACATCAGCACAAGGACAATCGGAAACGGTAACTTCTATCTCCCCTTCGGGCAAACCTGAAACTATCACAACAGACACTAACCAGGCTGCCTCTCCAGTACCGGAGCAATCGTTGATTTTTGAACTCAGCAGTCCGGGTCGGGTCGCTTATTCGTTGCCTGAATGCGACGTTCCCCGTCAAGCTGTGGATTCCCTGATTCCCCGGGAAATGCTTCGGTCGGAAGCAGCAGCATTGCCTGAGGTTTTTGAAGTTGACGTCATTCGCCATTACACTGCCCTGTCTCGTCGTAATTTCGGGATAGATAACGGATTCTATCCGCTGGGCTCTTGTACGATGAAATATAATCCGAAGATTAATGAGGATGTGGCCCGTTACAACGGGTTCGCCAAAATTCATCCATATCAGTATGAATCCAGCATTCAAGGTGCACTTGAACTGCTCTACACGTTGCAAAATGACCTTGCCGGACTTACCGGGATGGACGCCGTTACGCTGCAACCGGCCGCTGGTGCACATGGCGAATGGACCGGGCTCATGATGATCCGTGCTTACCACGAAGGTCGTGGTGAACGGCGTACGAAAGTCATCGTACCCGATTCTTCTCATGGGACCAACCCGGCAAGTGCAACCGTAGCAGGTTTCGAAACGGTAACGATTCCTTCCCGCGCAGACGGTCTGGTAGATCTGGACGCACTTCGCGCAGCTGTTGGTTCGGACACCGCAGCGCTCATGCTGACTAACCCGAATACACTCGGACTCTTTGAAAAAGACATTCAGGAGATTGCCTCCATTGTGCATCAGGCAGGTGGCTTGCTGTACTACGATGGAGCCAACTCCAATGCCATTATGGGCATCACCCGACCTGGCGATATGGGCTTCGACGTGGTGCATCTGAACTTGCATAAAACGATGAGTACTCCGCACGGCGGAGGTGGACCTGGTGCCGGCCCGGTTGGTGTGAAGAGCCGCTTGATTCCATTTCTGCCGAAACCGATGGTCATCAAAAATGATGAGGGTATATATGCATTGGATCGCGAAGGTGATCAATCCATTGGCCGGGTCAAAGCTTACTATGGTAACTTCGGTATTCTGGTCCGCGCCTATGCCTACATTCGTACTTATGGACCTGAAGGCTTACGCCGGGTATCTGAATGTGCGGTGCTCAACGCCAACTACATGATGGCCCGTCTCGCACCTTACTACGAGATTCCGTATCCAGGCGTGTGCAAACATGAATTCGTTATGTCTGGCCGGGGGTTGAAACAGTATGGTGTACGTACACTGGATGTTGCCAAACGATTGCTTGATTTTGGGTATCACCCGCCAACCGTGTACTTCCCACTGAACGTCGAGGAGTGCATCATGATCGAACCAACCGAAACCGAGAGCAAAGAAACCCTTGATGGGTTTGTCGATACGATGATTCGCATTGCCAAGGAAGCAGAAGAAACGCCTGAACTGGTACTCAATGCCCCTTACGGCACACCGGTTACCCGTCTGGATGAAACAACAGCAGCCCGTAAACCTGTACTGAACTGTGCTTGCAGTTAAAAGCTAACCTCTAATAAACTAATGAAAACATATTCAGTCGTTGATAATCATTAATAAATGCCAAAAACAGCCGCATTTTGCTTTCTGTGCGGCTGTTTTCTTTATTGCTTATTAACCTGTCAGCTTTATTTTATCTTCTCCGGTCTAGGGCTTCCAATTGGCCCGTTCCTTCTTGCCCAATCGCGGACAGGTGTAACAATAGGAGCGACCTTTTCGTAAATATTGCAAGCAACAGACGTTTTTGATCGCAAGTCTCTTCGTAGGCTCCAGCGGATGATCAATCATCCGAACCCTGACACGAAGCGGATTCTTGGCCAGACCAAATACATCAGCTTCCAGACCATTTTGCAGCACCAGTTCATCAGCGGCAAACTGACGCAAGAGAGCTTCATCGTCTTGATACGTATTATGAATATTCTCCCTGTAGTTTTGCAGAGCCGTTGGCAACTGCCCCCACAACATGCTGACATGCAACCCAGAAGCTTTGGACAAACACTCCATGAGGGGACGTGCAGTCTGACTGTAAAAACGTCTTAATTCTGCTTCAAGCCAGACCGTTCTTTCCTCCGAATCCTTCGGAGCGAGAGTGACATCCATGTTCTCAAGTTGAAAAGCAATTCGTGTATACCCGGTTTCCTTCATCAAATGTATACTCAGATTGGCTAGCGAAAAATTCAGAGCTGCATCATGGACTGATACGGTATATTGCAGCGCAGCTGCCACATCCCCGAACCAACTGGTGAAATAGGCTGCGGCAACCGCTAGATCCTGTCCCTCGATTAACTGTTGATAGGCGGACAAAAAGCTTCTCATTGCCTCCGGATCAACAATAGATTCTCCACATAGCGATGCCACGGGTACACCATTCAGTTCCTGTACAAGATTAAAGTGCTTCCCCAGTTCCTCACGAATCCGGTCATTCATCATTCGCCGAACAAACGATTCAGGTCATCCAGCATGGAAGTAGCCGCATTGGGTCCATACCCGCCAAACCACGAATCTGAAGCCACCTGGAATACCTGATTATTTTTAACAGCCTTCATGTTTTCCCAAATCCCCAAGGTCTGCAGATTGTTATAGATCTCTTCATTATCATTGATAAGGATAATGTAATCTGGATCGATTTCTGGCAACTTTTCATTAGACAATACTTCATAGCGACTTTCAGCGCTTGTCACGGGGAAAACAGCCGGTCTGGAGAAACCGAAATCATCATAAAGCCATTTGTAGTCCATGTCTCCGTAATACCGAATATCATTTCTTATCCGCAATACCATGAGTGTCTTACCCTCTGCTTTGGCGTGAACTTTTTGGATCGCCTCAGCTTTATGCGTTTCATAGGTTTTTATCACTTCTTCTGCCTTTTCGTTCAGACCAAAGGCCGCCGCGGTAGCTCGAAATGCCGTCTGCCAATCAGGTGCCACATATCCATTCTCAAGCATGGCCGTTGGAGCAATTTTGGCATAATTCTCGTATTGCTCTTTGCTGTTCGTATCCGTCACAATCAGATCTGGTCCAAGAGAGAGCATTTTCTCTGCACTGACCTTACCTTGATCACCGATGATAGCCACATCATTCAAGAATGGCTTCAAATATAACGGAAAATCTTCGTTCTGTGATTTCACCGTAGCTTGTGGCGTCATGCCAAGTGCAATCAGGTGATCCGTCAAATATGTCACTGTGGAAGCAATATTTTCTGGCTTTTGTGGTAATGTCTGCTCACCATTTGTATCCTTAAATGTAAACGTGGCATCTTGGGACTCTTCCGAAGCCGCTTGTTCCTGTTTCGTCGGTTCTGCCTCAGACGAACCTGACTTCTCTTTGTTGCCACAGGCCACAATCAATAATAGCACCGCAAGCAAAACTGCTGTTAACGTGAAGTAGCGTTGATTTCGTTGTTTCATTTTCTACAGATCCCCTTATTCTTTGGTTATTCTATTATTTTGTCTTCTGCCGTTCTCTCATTTCTCATTACACGTGTGCTTGTGATCCATCCCATTTCATTTCTTAGATTCATAAAAAACGAACTTCCATGCTGTGGAAGACGTATGAGCGCTTTGCAGTTCGTTGTATCCAACGAAGCGGGAATGGACTCCCATCTTGCGGTTCTCCAATTGCGATCATCCACACACCAATAAAGATTGGCCTCCAGGACAGGAAGGCATGAATCATACCGAACGACAAACCAACCGTCCTCGTGCTTCTCCTCACAAATTTCAATAAGCGCAGCTTTCACTTTAACGATGCTGTCCGCAAAAGCGAAGACCTCCTCGCATGCCCATGCCTCCTTATAAGAATGCCCGAGACCCGGGTGAAGGCTTAGTCTGCTGTTGTTGTTCGGATGGCACTCCAGATGCTGCTCAAAAGACTTGTTAAATATGGTCAACGGAAAATGGGTATCATTACTACCGTTAAGCCATAACATCGGCAAGCGGCTTTCCGACAGAAATGTGGATGGATCCCATAATAGACGAACACGTTCTGCCTCTGCCTCCGGCATCGATGCAAAGCTAAGCCCATAATAGGAACCCGGTTCATGCAAATACCCACAGCCATAAACGGGCATGGCAAAAGAAAGCCTGGTGTCTAACCCCGCAACCAAACTTGTGATGATGCCTCCCCATGAAATTCCTGTTATACCTATGCTCTGCTTGTCTACACCCGGAAAAGAGCGGAGCAATGAATGAGCCAATATTACAGCGGCTACGGCATGATACATCCATTGATCTTCAACAGGCTGTTCGTAATCTGCAAATACACCCTGTTTCTCAGGACCACTCCATGAATGTGAAGGCCATTCCATCCGTTCGGTGTGCTCCTCATCCCCGAATGGAACATGCCCTTCCAGATCCATGGCTATCGCAGCATACCCTCGTGCCATCCATTCTTTCACCCAACTGCTAAAAGCTGTTCCCGCACCACCGTGAACCAAAATTACCGCGGGAACTTCCTCGTTAGGAGAGACCGGACGCGGGATGCCGTAGTAGCCAAATATGCGAGTAGCACGACCTTTATATGACACACCCTCATAGAAGCAAGCATGTACGCCGGTATGTTGATCTTCGGAAACCGGGTATAATCGAGGTGCTTTAAACAATTGCTCTAGATTCCAAGGCGGCTTTCCAGAAATGGAATGTCACCTCCTCTTTACACTGATAATGATTTTCTTTCTCAATACGTATCATATCATTCATTGCTTCAGCTAAACATGGATATATAAACGGAGTGAACTGGACTTTAGTCAGCCAAATAACCGCATAAAATAGGATAGCGCCCGATCATGCGACCAAGCTGAATACTCAAACAATTTTTCTGTCCCCACCTCGTACACATGTCCATGCCGAACCGCTGTCAAACGATGCCACTGCTCACTGGCCTGAAGCGCCTTCCATTCCCGGGCCGCCTGCTGTGTGGAATCTACCATGATAATCAGCATATCTGCGTCGTATTTTTCCAGAGCTTCTTTAGTCACCGATTCAAAAACATTGATGTCATCGAGACGATGCGTAGCTGCCAATCTAAAATCATCATAAAGGACCGCGCCAGCATTGCGTTTGCCATATATCCGATATTCCGAATCCGTGATACGCCATATGTTGACGGTAGCTCCACCGATGTTACGTCTTACTTTGCGGTAGACCGCTTCCGCCTTGCCATCATATTCTGACAGCCACACCTCCGCCTCTGCCCGATGCTCCATGACTTCTGCAATCATTCGAAGCTGCTCGCGCCAGTCTGCGGATAACCAAGGGATGGCAACTGTCGGCGCAATCTGCTCCAGCTCTTTTCGCGCCCGCTCGCCCAGAATGTCAGTGCAGAAAATAAGCTCCGGCTCCGACGCACGCAATCGATCCACATTTTCTTGCCAGATCTGCCCTTCCCCCAGCTCATAAGAATGCAGACGAGTCATTCGGTTGTATAATTCATGATTTGGATAAAAGGCAGCAGCTTTCGGAAGCAGGCCAAGTGCCAGTAAACTACCCGAGATTGGATCAGAGACACTTGCGATACTATATCTGCGGCTTTTGACAAACGCATTAGGCGAAAGTCCCATCTTCTGTTTGAATCTGCGGCTAAAATAAAATTCATCTTCATAGCCGACTCGGACCGCGGTCTCTTTTACACCATCACCTGACAAAAGGAGCTCCTTGGCCCGTTTCATTCTGACATCCATCAGATAGGCCGTCGGGGTCTTTCCTGTATATTGCTGAAATGCCCACGAAAAATATCCTGGACTCAGGCCAGCAAGCTTGGACAATTCATCTCGTTTTAACTCATGATCCAGATGTTCATTCATATAATCGGCAACACGGGCAATCGCAGAAGCGGTAGACTCAACGCTTTCCGGCTTGGCCTCCGCTTGAACAAGTGAAGTCATCAAACCGTATAATGCGGCCTGTCTATTGAAGTGTTCCTCGTCACCAGCGACCTCCAGTTGAAGCAATCGATCACAAGAGAGCGCGAGTTGATGCGGATCTTTGCACCAAAACAAACCCTCCATGAAAGCATGGGTAGCAGTCATCTGCTGTTCTCCGCCATATTCGTATACTTCGAAACGGACCATACAGCCTTTTAACGCCTGCTCATCTGCCGCCAGCTTGAACCTCTGTCCAGGAGCCAGCAAATAGACTTCCCCTTCATTCAATCGGGATATGTGTTCGTTCGATACCAAAGTTCCTGAGCCACTTATACAAAGAATAGCGAAGTGTTCCGCTGTCGCTGCATGAACAATTTCTCCATTTGAGGACACTTCAAACGAATCGATACTGCTATATTTAAGCATCTTGCCTGCCTTTTTTTCATTGACCTTCATGGTAACCCTACTTTCTCCCTCAGCATGATGTCCATTGATTGAATTGTTCGAATATCTTAATGATAATGATTTTCAACCAAGATACAAACGGAAAAATGTAACTTCTCTGCAGAATAGTGATATCGGCCCAAAACAAAAAAAGCCGGTATCTGCTGTAACAACAGATACCGGCAAAATCGCTGCAAGACTGCAGCTTTTTTATCGGAAAAAGAAACCCTAAAAATCGGGTGGAAACCCCGTAAAATTACATTACGCTTGAATGCTTTGAACCAATTCAACGACTTGTTCAGCCGTTTGCATATCGAGTGCTTTGGCAGCAAGTTCTTGCATGTCTGCACGGGACAGCTTGGTGATCTGACTGCGAGCTGGCAGAATAGATGTTGCGCTCATGCTGAACTCATCCAGTCCGAGACCGAGTAGCAATGGAATTGCTGTTTCGTCTCCGGCCATCTCACCACACATGCCAACCCATTTACCTTCACGATGCGCTGCATCGATAACCATTTTAACCAAACGCAAAATAGCTGGGTTGTAAGGTTGGTACAGATATGCCACTCGTTCGTTCATACGGTCAGCAGCCATCGTGTATTGAATCAGATCGTTCGTTCCGATACTGAAGAAATCCACTTCTTTGGCAAACTGATCCGCCAGAACTGCAGTCGAAGGAATTTCGACCATAATTCCGAGTTGAATGCTGTCAGAAACAGCAATACCTTCAGCAACCAGCTTCTCTTTCTCTTCGAGCAAGACAGCTTTCGCTTCACGGAATTCACCAAGTGTTGCGATCATAGGGAACATGACACGCAGGTTACCATGTACGCTTGCACGCAGCAATGCACGCAATTGAGTACGGAAAATGTCCAGACGGTCCAGACACAGACGAACTGCGCGGAAACCGAGGAATGGATTCATTTCTTTTGGCAGGTCCAGATATGGAAGCTCTTTGTCTCCACCGATGTCGAGTGTACGAACAACAACAGGTTTGCCTTCCATTTTTTCCAGTACAGCCTTGTAAGCATTATACTGAATGTCCTCGGAAGGAAGCTTGTCTCTGCCCATGTACAGGAACTCGGTACGGTACAGGCCTACAGCCTCGCCGCCATTCTCCAGAACACCAGCAACATCATTCGGTGTACCAATGTTGGCTGCCAGTTCCACATGAACGTTGTCCACCGTTACCGTTGGCTCATCACGCAGTTTTCTCCACTCCGCACGTTGTGCATCGTATTGCTCCTGTTTGGAACGATACTCAGCAATAACATCATCCGTTGGATTAACCAGTACGTGACCGTCCAAACCGTCAACGATAATCATGTCACCTTGTTTCGCTTGAGCCAGAATGTCCTTGGTTCCAACGACAGCCGGAATTTCAAGCGAACGAGCCATGATTGCAGAGTGAGAAGTACGTCCACCAATATTGGTTGCAAAACCTTTAACATATTGACGGTTCAGTTGAGCCGTGTCGGAAGGCGTAAGATCCTCCGCAAGCACGATCACTTCTTCACTGATCTCAGCAGGACTCATGAATTCGATACCAAGCAAGTGATTTAGCACACGTTTGGTTACATCACGCATATCCGCAGCACGTTCCTGCAGGTAAGCACTCTTCATATTTTCGAACATTTCGATAAATTGCGTTGCTGTTTCGTTCAATGCGAATTCCGCATTAATCTTATCATCTGCAATTTTCGCTTTAACCGGATCAATCAGTTCCGGGTCATTCAGAATGAGCAAATGCGAAGCAAAAATCTCAGCTTTTTTCTCGCCAAGCTCTTGTAAAGTACGCTCTTTGATCGCCTCAAGCTCAGCCTGGGACTTGCCCAGAGCTGAGTCGAGTTTCGCGATCTCTGCGTCAACGTCGTTGATTTCGCGTTTTTCTACAGAGTAATTGGGATGCTCCAAGATAAACGCCTTGGCGATAGCAATACCCGCCGAAGCCGCGATCCCAGAGACATTAAGCATTAATTTCGCCCAGCCCTTCGTTAACCATAACGTCTGTCAGAGCTTGAAGAGCTTCAGCTTCTCCTTCGCCTTCAACGATGATGTTGATGGTGTCGCCTTGTTCCAGACCAAGGGAAAGTACACCCAGGATGGATTTCAAAGTTACTTTTTTACCGTTAGCTTCTGCAAAGGATTCTGCACCTTTGAATTTGTTTGCTGTATTAACCAGGGCTGTCGCCGGACGTGCGTGGATACCATCTTCGTCTGTAATTCTGAATGTTTGTTGCATTACAATCATCTCACTTTCAATAATTTAGTTTAGGCATTGCATATATTTACACTTGCTTGCCATCGTCGTAACACTTCTTATTTTATCTCAATAATCGGCTGATCGCCAATTTTCAGTAACCCACTTTTCGTAAGCGTTACTGTCGAGCCTTCTGGCAGGTTGGTGAAAATGATCGGAGAGATGATCGACGGAGCATTAGCTTTCACATACTCCAGATCCACTTCCATAATCGGCTGTCCTGCCGATACCAGGTCGCCTTCCTGCACAAGCACGTTAAAGCCCTGACCTTTCAGCTTCACCGTGTTGACACCTATATGAACAAGTACTTCCTTGCCTCCGTCAGACATAATGCCCACGGCATGTTTGCTTGGAAATACGTTAAACACCTTACCATATACAGGAGAAGTAATCTTGCCATCATGAGGCAGAACAGCAAAACCATCGCCTGTCATTTTCTCAGCAAAGACCGGATCAGGAACGTTTGTGATATCCATCAATTCGCCGTTAACTGGCATAACGATGTCTTCCGCAATAATACGTTCACCTTCTTCACCTTGCGCCTTTTCCTGTTCAGGAGCTGGCTTAGCCACAGCTGCTGGAGCTGGTGCCGGTGTCCGTCCTGCAATGATATCCTGCATTTGAGATTTAATCGTATCTGAACGTGTACCGAAGATGGCCTGTACATTATTACCCACTTCAAGTACGCCAGATGCACCCAATTGTTTCAAACGATCTTTATTTACACTGGATTTCTCATTTACTTCAATCCGCAAACGAGTAATGCAAGCATCCAGATGTTTGATATTATCTTGCCCGCCGAAAGCAGCAAGAATATTGTGAGGTAGATCATCCGTTGAACTTGAGCCTCCACCGCCCGAAGCAGTTTCAGGAGTTGCCTCTTCACGACCTGGTGTTTTCAGGTTGAATTTGCGAATGATCAATCGGAATCCGAAATAGTAGATCACTGCAAGAATCAAACCTACGATGATAACATCCCACCAAGGCGTGCGGTTCGGGATAATCCCGAAGATCAGGAAGTCAATGAATCCACCGGAGAATGTCATCCCGATTTTGACTCCAAGAATTTGCATCGTCATGAAAGACAAACCTGCAAAGATACAGTGTACTGCAAACAGGATTGGCGCTACAAACAGGAATGAGAACTCCAGTGGTTCTGTAATCCCTGTGAGGAACGAAGTCAGCGCAGCTGATCCCATGATCCCTGCAACATACTTTTTGTGCTCCGGTCTTGCTTCATGGTACATCGCAAGCGCCGCAGCTGGCAAACCGAACATCATGAACGGGAATTTACCAACTTGGAACGTTCCCGCTGTAAGGTTCACACCATCACGCAGTTGATTGAAGAAGATTTGCTGGTCTCCACGAATGACATCTCCAGCTTTGTTCACATATTCACCGAACTCAAACCAGAATGGTGAATAGAAAATGTGATGCAGACCGAACGGAATAAGTGACCGTTCTACCACTCCGAAAATGAACGCCGACAATGTCGGACTTGTATCTACCATGAAGTGAGATACAGCATTCAGCCCATTTTGAATTGGAGGCCAGATGATCACCAGAAGCAACCCGATTAAGAGGGAAACGACTGAAGTGATAATTGGGACAAAACGTTTACCTGCAAAGAAACCGAGGTAAGACGGCAGTTCGATTTTGAAAAATCGATTGTAACATAGCGCGGCGGTAATACCTATGATAATACCTCCGAACACGCCAGTACTCAATGTAGGGATACCCAAGATGCTGGCATAACCGGGTACTTCACCGATCATGGCCGGCGTAACACCAACAGCCGTACCCAAAGTCACATTCATGACCAGGTAACCGATGATGGCCGCAAGACCTGCGACACCTTCGCCTCCGGCCAGCCCGACGGCTACACCGACAGCGAATAGTAATGCCAGATTATCAAATACGATCTGACCCGCATTCATCATAATCGTCGCGATCGAGCTTACCCATGGGGTATCTAGCGCTGTAGCATATTGCAGAAAATCCGGATTTACAAGCATGTTACCGATCCCGAGCAACAAACCTGCTGCTGGAAGAATCGCTACGGGCAACATGAGAGCTTTACCTACTCTTTGCAATACACCAAAAAGCTTTTTAAACATTGCGTCGTATCCACCCTTTCTTTTAAATTTTTATGTTGTGAAGCAAGCAAGGGAAAACAAAAAAGGCACGAGTTAACAAAGCAAATTGGTCCAACCTTCGGGTATAGCATACCCGGTATAAGGTAAGAACAATCACGCTCTAGATAACTCATGCCTGATCGAATCAGTAACACGTCGTTTGTGTTTATTCAGTTGCTTGATTACGGAGACCATTGTAGCACCACTTCAAAAACGATGCAAGCCTTTACACGAAATTTGTCGAACCAGAATTCCAATGATGGAATTTTTTCACTTACTCTCTTCTTCTTTCCTTTGATTCAAGCGCTGCAAATGAATGGTCAAATAACCTACTTCCGCAGGATACACTGGGAGATTCAACCTTTTTTCCATCACCTTCGTTAGCTTCCATGCAAGCGAGTACATTTCAGGATATTCCAACTTCAACAGGGAATCCAATTTGTGGATTTCTTCCACTTTGTCTCCCCGACGGACACGCTCTAAGGCAAACCGAAGATGAGTCAGTAACCGGGAATAATCCAGTGACTCGGTCTCAAACGAATAATCCAGTTGGGTGGACACCAGGCTCACCAAATCAGTTATCAATTGCGAGTGCTCGCGAACTTGGGAAATATTTTGGTTGGTCATGGCACTGTAGATGTGAAGCGCAATAAAACCGATTTCATCCATTCCCAGATCTACGCCCAGTTTTTCTTTAATCAAACGAACCGCATATTCACCCATACGATATTCGTCAGGATAAATTTCACGGGTCTCATATAGAAACGGATTCTGGATAACAATCCCTTGTTCTTTCCGTTTTAATGCAAAAGAAATATGGTCGGTCAGTGCGATATGAATATGTTCGTTTAAAGGAACGTCCGTACGTTCTGCAATATACGTAATGACTTCGTTAATAATTTCGATCAATGCTTCATCCACTTGTGGAAGAAGCTGTTTATACTGCTCCTGCTCCTGCTGGTTTCTCAAAATGAACATCTTCTCCACAGCCATCAGAGGAATAATATCATTCGTTTTCCGATTGAAGCCGATGCCTTTACCAATCACGACAACTTCTCCATGTTCAGGATGCTGTGCAATAATTACATTATTATTTAGCGCTTTGGCTACTTGCAGGCTACTCAATATTTGCACCTCTTTTTCACACCATCTTAGGTGTGATTCAATCACACCCTAGTAAGAAAGAAAAGACATCCGGAAGCGGGCAAACCGCGCCGGACGTCTCGCTTAAAAAGTAACAAAAATTCGCCTTAAGGTCAATAGAGCATGACTGCTTTATAATTCGTTGTCTTACTCGTCAACTCCAGCTTTTTCCACAATCTTATCGATTATAGAGGGAGTCGTTACAGGTTCACTCTGTTGGATAGCAACCGGTGCTGTTGTTTTAGGTTTGGTGAGGCCTTTAATTAACTGCTCCACATCAATGCCGGAAACGCTTTTGAGCATCTCAGGGGCCGTCGCCATGAGCTCAGTTACATAATTGCTTACACGAGTGGCGCCTTCACCTTTACCTGTGTCCACAACAGTCAGTTTATCAATCGCAGAGATCGGCTCCGCAATTTTACCAGCAAGTTCAGGCAGCATTTTGACGATGATATCGAGCACGGCAGCTTCGCCGAACTTTTGGAACGCCTCGGCCAGTTTTTCCTTCGCTTCCGCTTCTGCAAGTCCTCTCAGACGAATAACTTCTGAATCCGCTGTACCTTTAGCGAGTTCTGCATCCGCCATAGCCTGCCCTTCAAGACGCTTCTGCTCCGCAGTAGCTTTCGCATGCGTTTCAATGGAGTACTGTACTGCATCGGCTTCACGCATTCTTTTGGCTTTATCCGCTTCGGCAGCCTGCTCCACCGCATAACGATCCGCTTCTGCCTTTTTCTTCACTTCAGCATCATACTGCTTCTCACGTACGATAATTTCTTTCTCTTGCAGATCAATCTCACGTTCTTTACGAACGAGTTCAACTTTCATTTCTTCCTCCACCACGGTTTGTCTCGCACGCGCTTCGTGGATATGGTAAGCCTGATCCGCTTCTGCTTTAGCAGTATCCTGATCCCGCTTAAACGTCGCTACTTTCAGTTCCTTCTCTTTTGCAGCTTCAGCGATATTCGTATCACGCAGCAACTCGGCTTTTTGCCCTTGCTCTTCTGCATTGGCCTTCTGAATACGTGCATCCCGCATCGCTTCCGCTTCCGCAATTTCAGCATCACGCTTGACGGCTGCTATCCTCGGTTTACCGAGGGCATCCAGATAACCTTGTTTGTCACGAACATCTTTGATGGTAAAAGAGACAATTTGCAGTCCCATTTTTTTCAGATCCCTGGCAGCTACACCTTGAACCTCTTGCGCGAAGCGATCGCGGTTACGGTATACTTCTTCCACCGTCATCGTTCCGAGGATGGCCCGCAAATGCCCTTCCAGAACTTCCTGTGCTTCGCCTCTTAACGATTCTACCGGCTTACCGATGAATTGCTCGGCTGCAGTAGCCACGTCTTCTATTGAGCTTCCGACCTTGATAATGGCGACACCATCGGCAATGACCGGTACGCCTTGTTCCGTGTATACTTCCGGTGTGGAAACGTCCAGCTTATGGGACAACAGTGAGATAAACTCTGACTGCTGGAATACTGGCAAGATAAATGCGCCGCCTCCACGAACAATTTTAATTTTGCGTCCGGAGTCATCGTCGGAAATATTTTTACTTCCAAGGAATGAACCCGTAACGATCATGGCTTCATCCGGCCCAACCGTCTTGTACCTCGCCCAGAACGCCAAACCAAGAATCAGAATAACACCGACAACTATTGCAGGAATCAACAATACATCCATATCCAAATTCAAATCACTCATTCCACATCTCTCCCCTTATTCATACATGACTGCTTACACTGCTAACGGTTAAACTACCTTAAACATCTTTAAGTACATCTTCATCCCATTCCGACACACGCAGCACTCCTTCGGTTACATCCACAACTACAACACGCGCTCCCGCCGCAATGGGACGATGTTCAAAGCTGGATGCCGTGTGCACCGTATTACCGGCAGCAATCTTGATCATGACTTCACCAAAACCTTTTTCCGGTACCGGAATGGTAATTTCTCCAATTTTCCCGGATAGCTCTTTCATGGAAAACGCAATGGAAACGTCACTGTTACGCATCGGCTTGATATATGCAAAGAATACCAGCATGGCTGCAGCAATACCTATAAGCAGGGATAGTATCAGTGCCGAAATCGCACTTATCGAGCTATAACGTGTCAGCATAATACCGGCTCCGCCAAAGGTTGTTATGGAACCAGCCAGCACAACAGGTTTGAAAAAATCAAGGCCTGGCAATTCAAAGGCCCCGTCCAGCAAGCCATCAATCAAGTCACCTAGCACAAGGCTGACGACTGCAAATATGGCTCCTCCGATTAGACACCCCCAATAGATTGACTCCATTCCCCGTTCCTCCTCTCTTCTGCCGCAATTCCATCCAACTGGGCATTCCTCATGTAAATAAATACGTAGCAACCCACTGTTATGTTTCAAAATCTTTCCTCATTTGGTTCCTAGACCCGATAATGGTTATTCTGGTTGCAAAATGGTCCAGTTCCTGGAACATTCTCCAATTCGCTCTTATTCACAACAAAAAAACCGCAAATCTCCGTTAAAGGAGACGTGCGGTTCCAGAACACATCGCTGTGTTTTTATGTTTTATTCTTATAGAGAAGCCTTGTAGATAGATACAACGTCTTCACGTTGCAATTTTTTGAAGTTACCAAATGGGCCGAAGAGCATGGCTTTGTCAGCCATCACTTCGATTTGGCTGTCATCGATATCATAATCAGCCAGACGGTTAGGCGCACCAATGGATGTCCAGAATTTGCTCAACGCTTCGATGCCTTCTTCAGCAATCTGTTTGTCCGATTTACCTTCAGGATTAACTTCGAACACATTGATCGCGAGACGTTTGAAACGATCCACATTGACGTCCACATTATGCTTCATCCAATGCGGGAACAGAATCGCGAGCCCTCCGCCATGCGGAATGTCATACACTGCGGATACCGCGTGTTCGATATTGTGAGTAGCCCAGTCACCAGCGAGACCCATGTTCAGTACACCATTCAATGCCATCGTTCCGCAGTACAGAATCGTTTCACGCAGTTCATAGTTCTCCAGGTCTTCAACCAAACGAGGGGCTGCATCCATAACTGTGCGCAGAATCGTCTCACAGAATCCGAGTTGAACCGGTGTGTTGGCATCCAGATGGAAGTAATGCTCCAGTACGTGGGACATCATATCAACCATGCCATAAACCGTTTGGTCCAGAGGAACGGTATATGTATTTACCGGATCAAGAATTGAGAACGCAGGGAACGAATACGCGCTGCCCCAACCCAACTTCTCCTGTGTATCCTGATTCGTGATAACCGAACCGGCATTCATTTCCGAGCCAGTTGCAGCCATTGTCAGCACGGTTCCGAGTGGAAGAGCATCCTGTGCAACGGCTTTACGCTGGGCAAAGTCCCACATGTCGCCGTCATATTTAGCACCTACGGCAATCGCTTTGGCACAGTCCAGTACACTGCCGCCGCCTACAGCGAGGATCAGGTCAATGTTATTCGTTTTGCAAAGGTCTACGCCTTTGTGAACCGTCGAAAGACGTGGGTTCGGTTCTACACCAGCCAACTCCGTAACCTCAGCTCCAACTTCCTTCAGCAAACCGATCACCTGATCGTACAATCCGCTGCGTTTGATACTGCCGCCACCATATACAAGCAGAACCCGTTTGCCGTATTTCGGTACTTCGGTTTTCAGTGCTTCCAGCTGACCTTTACCGAAAATCAATCGGGTTGGATTATAAAATTGAAATGATCTCATATCTATGTCGCCTCCAATGGAGCTTAGAATTTTTTAGTGCAACTCCAATTATAGTACCCCGTTTATAGAAAAACAAATCCATAGTCACTCACTTTATAACAACCCGTTAATCTGCAAGTATGCACGGGTCATTTAGCTGGTGGGACCCATACAACGTCTGCCATGCCAGTTCGTCTTAAGCAGCATCGCTTTGGCTCTGGAATGTACGCCAAGCTTAATATATATGCTGGATAAGTATGCTCGAATAGTTCCTGCGGACAGATGTAACTGTTCCGTGATTTCACGATTTCTTTACAACTGAACATGTCAAACAAATTAAAAACACCAGCCCTTGTAGGGCTGATGTTCTTCGTTATACATGTTTATTCGGTGTATCCCATGCTGCTTACAAAACGACGGAAGGCTTGGCGTCCTGCCTCATTATATTTGTAGACACCTGCATGCTCCAGTATCTCGGCGAATTTCAGGCCTACTTCCTGCTGCACGAGCGCAACAGCTTGCTCCTTGTTCAGGTTGGGACCGAAACGTTCGATCAGTTCTTCTGCCCAGCCCAGATGTTTGTTCAACACATGTTCGGAAGCTTTGGCCGCCTCAGCAAGTTTGGTATCCCCAGCAAGAATATCCGCGATGCTGTCCAGCTCTTCTTTCAAACGACCTGGCAGAATTGCAAGGCCCATCACTTCGATGAGTCCAATGTTCTCTTTTTTCAAATGATGCATTTCACGATGCGGATGGAAAATCCCTTCGGGATGTTCATCATTCGTGCGATTGTTCCGCAGAACGAGGTCCATCTCATATCCTCCGTCCGCACTGCGACGAACGATTGGAGTCACTGTATTGTGTGGAATCTGTTCTCCGTCAACCTCACTGAAGGCCTCAATCTCCACCGTAGAATCGCTGTACACCTTCCATGCTTCATAAACGGCATTCCCCGCTTCGAGCAACTCTGCAGGATCGTGTGAAGCCAGCCGCAGAACGGACATTGGCCATTTCACAAGACTAAGCGTAAGCCCCGGCGAACCAGCATGGCGGAATACCGCCTCTGGCTTCGCATTTTGAATGGCAAAGGTATGGCGTCCACCCTGGAAATGGTCATGAGTCAGGATGGAGCCGCCAACGATAGGCAGATCGGCATTGGAACCGATAAAGTAATGCGGATATTCCCCCACGAAAGCCAGCAGCCTACGCAGCGTATCCTTGGTTAATTTCATCGGCACATGATCGTGATGGAAAATAATGCAGTGCTCGTTGTAGTACACGTATGGCGAGTATTGGAAGAACCAAGGTTCGCCGTTCAATTCCAATGGAATGACACGTAGGTTTTGACGGGCCGGGTGGTTGACCCGTCCCGCATAGCCCACATTTTCACGACAGAGTTGGCATTTCGGATATACCGGAGGCGGAAGCAGCTTTGCCATCGCGATTTCCTTTGGACTTTTCTCCGGCTTGGAGAGGTTGATCGTAATCTCCATGTCTCCATAAGCTGTATCCTGTGTCCAATACACATTCTTGGAAATGCGGTCCATCCGAATGTAGTTGGAATGAATCGAAAGCTCATAAAATTGGGAGGTAGCCGCTTCAATGCCTTCGGTCTGCTCCGTATGACGGAATGCGCGCACCACCTCGGATGGACGTGCCATCAATTGACCCATAATTTTTGCATCGAGCAAATCACGGAACGTATCGCTATTTTCAGGAATAAGTCCAATGGTGAACCCATAATCAATTAACGTATCCAGCAATGGTTGGGGTCCATCCAACACCGTCTCGTTCAATACTCCAGCATACGGCTCGGAGAACCCAAACTGTTCTAGCAGTAGATTACGGCTGTAATCCCGATCCGCTTCTTCAATCAATTTGTTCTGCAAGGAAAATGCTACCAGACGTTCAATGGCATGCAGTGCTTCCTGCTGCTCCGGTGTCCGCTCTGTGGCACCTGCTGCAATATGAGTCTGTGACATATCGATGTTCGCCTCCTAGTTTTTTCCGTAGCCGTTAGGGTGGGACTGATGCCAGCTCCATGCGCTTTGAATGACATCTTCCAGATTGGTCCATTTTGGATTCCAACCCAGTACGGATCTTGCTTTGGCAGACGAAGCCACCAGTACAGCTGGATCACCCGCACGACGTGGTTCCTGTACAACCGGAATATCCAGTCCGGTTACTTTCTTAGCCGTCTCAATAACCTGTTTAACAGAGAAGCCTTGACCGTTGCCCAGGTTGAACACGTTGCTGTTCTCCCCTTTACGGAGATAATCTACGGCCCGCAGATGCGCATCCGCCAGATCACTTACGTGGATGTAATCACGTACACAGGTTCCGTCTTCTGTCGCGTAGTCGTCACCGAACACGGCGATGTGTGGACGTTGTTTCAATGCCGTTTGCAGTACGAGTGGGATAAGATGACTCTCCGGCTGGTGATCTTCACCGATTTTGCCGCTATCATGGGCTCCGGCAGCATTGAAGTAACGAAGGGAGACGTATTTGATTTCCTGTACTTTATCGAACCAGGACATCATGCGCTCCATCATCAGCTTGGTTTCACCATATACGTTCGTAGGCTCTGTGCGATCGCTCTCTTCAATCGGCACTTTCTCCGGCTCGCCGTAAGTAGCAGCCGTGGAGGAGAAGACGATGCGACGTACATTCGCTGCATTCATCGCTTCTAGCAGGCACAATGTGCCAAACACGTTGTTGTCATAGTATTTCACGGGATCTTTCATACTCTCGCCAACCAGTGAGTTAGCCGCAAAGTGGATGACTGCATCAATGGAGTTCTCAGCGAACAGCTTCGCCAGAAGTTCCTTGTCACGCAGATCACCTTCATACAATTTTCCGCCCAGCAGAGCTTCACGATGCCCTGTCTGCAAGTTATCCAGTACAACTACCTCTTCGCCACGCTCCAACAAAGCCGCTACCGTATGAGAACCAATATATCCTGCTCCACCTGTCACCAAAATCGCCATCTTACTTCGCCTCCTTCAATTCTTTAACGCCATCGCCTACTCCGCATACATAGAACTCGCCTTTGAGACTGGTACGTGCTTCATATGCCGCTCCAACTTCGCTTACAAAACGCTCTACATCGTCTTCATGCACAAGAGATACCGTACATCCACCGAATCCTGCACCAGTCATCCGAGCACCCAGAGTGCCTGGAATACGTTGAGCCTCTTCAACCATCACGTCCAGTTCTTCGCAGCTCACTTCATATAGATAACGAAGGGATTCATGAGAAGCATTCATCAGCTTGCCGAAGGTTTCCAGATCGTTATCACGCAGTGCATCCACCGATGCAAGTACACGTGCATTCTCTTCCACGACGTGCTGGGCACGCTGTCTTACCTTCTCATCTTTGATGTGATCCTGCAGTGTAACGAATTGTTCAGGTGTAAGTTGCGCCAGATAGTTCAGTGCAGGCAGTTGTTCTTTCAAAATGGCAAGTGCTTGCTCACATTGGGAGCGACGTTCGTTATAAGCCGAGTCCACCAACCCCCGACGTTTGTTCGTGTTACCAATGACCAGCTTGTAGGCGCCGGTACGGAATGGCACTTTTTCATATTCAAGGGTGTCACACATCAGCAGGATCGCATGATCCTCTGCTCCATTAGCTACAGCGAACTGGTCCATGATGCCACAGTTGACGCCAACGAATTCGTTCTCTGCCTTTTGGGACAGCAGCGCAAGTTGAACCGTATCAATATCATTCACACCTTCAAGCGACTGGATAGCAAACCCGGTAAGAACCTCCAGCGATGCGGAAGAGGAAAGTCCTGCGCCGTTCGGAATTTCTCCATGATAGAGGAAGTCATAACCTTTGGTTACTTTTATGCCTTTGCCTTGCAGTTCAACCATGACGCCTACCGGGTAATCCGTCCATTCCCCTGTTTTCTCTTTTCCAATCGAGGGCGTATCCAGCGTTCCTTCATAGGACATATTCGTGGAAGCCAACTGCAACTTGTTGTCCTCACGCTCACGGATAATCAAAGTGGTACCGAATTCAAGCGCTGCCGGAAGCACGTACCCCCCGTTATAGTCAATGTGCTCACCGATCAGATTCACCCGCCCAGGGGCATGGAACACACGGATGTCCGCTCCACTCTCTCCGTACTTGTCAATAAACTTTTGTTTCAATTCATTTATGTTCATTGCTGCTGCACCCCATCTCAATGTTGTTGGTTTTCTTAATGTTATTATACAAGAAGGCGGTTCCTCTTGAAATGCAACCATGTGTGTTCCATATGGATAAATGTGACCTTTCGACGTATAATGAATGGAACATCTAGGAAGGAAAGGAATGTCATCATGACTGAACAACGTAAGGAAGGTCTAACGGGGGATCCGATAAAACAAATTCCGGAAACCTCTGGCAAAAGTGGAGCACTCAGCTACTCGGTTGCCTCCAATCCTGTTTATTATGAAAAAGGGGCATTGCATGTCCTCTTTGCAGGGGCAAGCCAGACCCTTCCCGGTCATGCCCTTGGCCCGAAGCTATACGATTATTATCTATTGCATTATGTAGAAAAAGGAGCCGGTACGTTCCGTACTGAACTACATACCTACGAACTATCCGCAGGAGATTGTTTCCTTATTCAACCAGGGCAGCTTGTAAGCTACCAATCCCATGCCCGGAATCCCTGGCAATACCGCTGGATGGCCTTTACCGGCAGCCAGACTGCCAAACATATAGAGGAAGCAGGTTTCCGTCCGGAAAAATCCGTCTTTCATGCCGGTCCTTCCTGCGGTATTTCCGATTGGTTATCCGTGATGCAGACGGCTTTTGCCGAGCGAAAAGAAAGCTCTCATTTTACATCATTGGGTACGTTATATATGATTCTAGCCGAGGCACAAAATCACCTTTCTCAGGGGCAAACCTTAGTACCAGGTGAATCTTCCATACGACGAACTGTAAAACAGATGATTCAATACATGTCTACTCAATATGCCTACCCTGTCTCGATTGAGCAAATGTCGGCCAGTCTTGGCTATAACCGTGCTTACCTGTCCCGCATTTTCAAACAGGAAACCGGACTATCACCAGTTACCTACCTGCTTAAACTGAGGATCGACAAATCGCGCCAGCTGCTGCGGGAACGTCCGGATCTGTCCATTGAACAGGTATCGGCCTCCGTGGGGTTGCCAGATGCGCTGTATTTCTCCAAACAGTTCAAACGATTCCACGGGGAAGCCCCTAGTCTGTACAGGGAGAACATTCTTAACAGGCCCTTGCATCAAGCGACACGCCAAGTACCACCGAACCAGCGATAATCCTGTAATCAAATGTAGGATCTCCTATCGCCTAGGTCAGCATAAATAATAAAAGACAAAAAAGGTGCATCCCGCCATTATGGCTAAGATGCACCTTTTGAACTTTATTTATGATCCGGTTCCGGACGAAGAATCGATTCAATACGCTCCAATTCCTCTGAGGAGAATTCCAACTGGCTGAGAGCAGCCACATTCTCTTCAATCTGCGAAGGACGACTTGCACCAATCAGCGCAGAGGTTACTTTGCCATCACGCAATACCCAGGCCAGAGCAAATTGGGCCAGACTCTGACCACGTGATGCTGCAATCTGGTTCAGAGCACGCACTTTGCGCAATGTCTCTGGCGAGATGTTGTTCTCATTCAGAAACACAGACGGGCCCTTGGCACGTGAATCTTCTGGAATACCGTTCAGATATTTGTTGGTGAGCACGCCTTGTGCCAATGGACAAAAAGCGATGCTGCCTGTTCCATACTCATCAAGTACATCCTGCAGCCCATCCTCAATCCAGCGATCCAGCATTGAATATTTGGGTTGATGAATCAACAGAGGTGTACCCAGACCTTTGAGAATCTCGGCCGCCTGCTTCGTCTGTTCTGCAGGATAGTTGGAGATGCCGACATACAATGCTTTGCCGGAACGAACAATATGGTCCAGCGCCATCATGGTTTCTTCCAGAGGTGTTTCGGGATCATAACGATGAGAATAAAAGATGTCTACGTAATCGAGACCCATGCGCTTCAAGCTCTGATTGAGACTGGAAACCAGGTTTTTACGAGAACCCCACTCACCGTAAGGTCCAGGCCACATATAGTACCCGGCTTTGGTGGAGATGACGAGTTCATCTCGATATGGCTTCAGATCCTGTGCCAATACCTGACCGAATAACTGCTCTGCCGAACCTGCCGGCGGACCATAATTGTTGGCAAGGTCAAAATGCGTAATGCCCAGATCAAACGAACGGGTAATCATATTTCGGCCGTTCTCCGCATTATTAATGCCACCAAAATTATGCCATAACCCAAGTGAAATCGCTGGCAGTTTCAAACCTGAACGTCCAACGCGGTTGTATTTCATTGTTTCGTAGCGTGCATCGCTGGCTACGTAGACCATCATGAATCCCTTCTTTCCCCAGGTTCCGCCTCTAGTTCCCGGTCCGTATGCCGGAGAATGCGGTTATTCGGACAATGTCGACTTACGTTTAACCAAAAAGCTGGTCCACCTTATTCATTACCTCACCAATAGGGTCTGTAATCAGCAAATCAGCTCGCCTGTCGTAAGCCGTAGGTGTAGCGTTCAGCAAGACCGTGTGTTTCCCTTGAAAGTACGTAATCAATTGTGCGGCAGGATACACCGTTAGTGAAGTTCCACCAACCAGCAGCAAATCTGCCGAGGACAGTGCGTCAACCGAACGATATAATATCGTCTGGTCCAGTTCTTCTTCATACAGCACGACGTCCGGCTTGATCACGCCACCACATTCAGTGCAACGAGGAACCGTATCTTTTGCCGTAATAATGTCATCCAACCCGTAAAATCTCTTGCAATCCATACAAGCGTTTCGATGGATCGAACCATGAAGCTCCAGGACATTGCTGCTGCCAGCCTTCTGGTGCAACCCGTCGATATTTTGCGTGATAACCGCCTGAAGTTTTCCTTCCTGCTCCAATCTGGCGAGCAGTCGATGGCAGCCGTTGGGCATCGCATTGGGATGAAGCATTTTGCCTCGATAAAAATCATAAAAAATATCAGCATGCTGATCAAAAAAATGTCGGCTCAGCAGCTCTTCCGGTGGGTAGGGTGAATGCTGCTCTGTCTGGTATAAGCCAGCGGCAGAGCGGAAGTCGGGAATCCCGCTTTCCGTTGAAGTTCCGGCCCCTCCGAAAAAAACAATATTTGAACTTTCCTTAATCCAGGCAGCCAGTTGTTCTGTTGCGTTCATCCTCTCTCCTCCTTTATGAGATCACCCCTGTGAAGAATATTCAGAGATGATTTTTAACTCATCATAATTTTGGATAATTGCATTGGCGTCATGTAAATAGTGGCTTCTCTGGATTTCTGGACAGAAACCAATTCTATAGGACACCCCTGCGTTACGTCCCATCTGCATATCCCCATTGCTGTCACCGATCACCACACCCTCCTCAGGAAGAATATGTAATTCCCGGCAAGCCAGAACCGCAGCCTCTCCATCCGGTTTGCCCAGAGTCACCCGGTCACTGCCAACAATCGATGTAAAATATGACCGGATTCCCATCCACTCCAGATGTTCCTCGGCAGCAGCTGTGCTGTCCGAAGTGACCACTGCCATCGGAATCGATGCTTTCTGGCAGCTCTGCAAAAATGCATTTAATCCAGGCAGTGGTTCGGCCATTTTTCTCTGCCGTACCTCATCCATGGCGACACTGGAAAAATGGCGGATCGTAGTGATTGCTTCGTTCCACGGCATGCCTGCGGCATACAACTGCCCAGCAAGCAAACCGTTGCTCTCGTCCACCGTGGCAATAGCTAATGGCCCTTGAAGATCATATCCGATCAGCTGACCTTCGCGATTGCGGACCGTACCGAGAACTTGCTCACGCTCCACCGTGAACGAGGCACCAAGCTCTGACAGCTGTGATTCCAACTGATTCAGCAAAGACTCCGCCCACGGCCTCCATAGCTGTAAGAAATCCAGCAGCGTTCCATCCTTATCAAAAAGAATACCTCGGCAGGTAACTTGCTTACCACGGATTTGAAGCATAGACATACGTATCACCCCCAGTTCCCATCTGCTATGGATTCGTTCCATTCACCGTTGAAATTGCAGCTTACTTGATTGTATCCAGCCAGCCCACAGTCGTTTTAACCGTTTGAGACAGTTGTTCCTCTTCACTGACCCCAGCTTCGCCGTCACCGCTCTGGTGGCCATAGTCACCAAACTGCGAATGGTTACCACCTTCAATGGTGTAATACACCGTATCTTCTGGCAAATATGCCCGACCATTCTGATACTTTGTTGCATTCACAACTTCGTCATTCGTACCCAAGATGGATAACGCGGGTATCCCCAGTGACTTCACACTGCCTTTTTCATCCGGATAAGATGCGAGGAAAAAGATGCCCTGAAGTGCATCTGGATGGGAAGCAGCATAACGTGCTGCCATTGATCCACCAAGAGAATGCCCTCCCATAACAAATTGTTCATCTGGATAGGCTTTAATAATATCATCTGCGAGATTCTGCTTGATTACCGCCAGATTAAAAGGCATTTTTGCAATAATGGTATGATGTCCTGCTGCCGCAAGTTCATGGGCAAGAGGTGCATAACTTTCCGGTTTAACCAATCCACCTGGATAAAAAATAACACTCATCCCAACAGATTTGTCCGGTACAAAATCAATCCAGTTGTCTTTTTCAGTTACAGTCACCTGATTTGCAGTTTCCATGGCTGTCTGAGCCATCTCCTGTGGTCCATAAGGCGTAAACAGCTTCCAGGCTACAAACCCACATCCAATGACAATGAGCGCCAGAAGAACGAGCAGGAATTTCCCGATGCCCCTCTTCTTGCGCCCTGTATTATATCGGTTTCTCAACGTTCATCACCTTTCTGCACTTCCGCAGGTGCCGCGGCTTGCAGAACGGGAGCCTTCATTCCTGAGGCTCCCCTTCTTCATCATTCATCGCTATTCAGCCTTGGCCTTGCGGTAAGCATCCATATATTGTTCCGCTTTGCGGCGAACATGACTCAAGTCCCCCGTCTTCACTGCTTCCGCTGTAAGGTCCGAGCCAATACCTACAGCAACGGCGCCTCCCTTAATCCAGTCACCTAGATTGGACAAGGACACCCCACCAGTCGGCATGAAATTCGCTTGTGGCATAGGTCCCTTCATCGTTTTGATAATGGACGGATCGTAGAGATTACCGGGAAACAACTTCACAATATCCACGCCAAGTTCCAATGCACGTTGAACATCCGCAATGGTCATCACCCCTGGAAGAATCGGAATCCGGTACAGGTTGCAGATTTTCACAGTGTCCGGGTTCAGGGAAGGACCCACAACAAACTCGGCACCTGACATAATCGCGGCACGCGCTGTCTGAGGTTCAAGTACTGTTCCAGCTCCAATAATGGCAAATTTCTCTGGATCTTGTGTGTTCCAATGGTATACACGGCTTAATTTCTCGATGGCTTTGAGGGCACTAGGCACCGTCATCGTAATCTCGATAATCTTGATGCCACCCGCGATGGCTTGTTCGGCCATGGCGATAACCTGATCAGCAGAATCTGCACGCAGAACCGCAACAACCCCACTGTCCGTTATTTTTTGTAGCAGCTGAAGCTTCTTCATTTCATTCTCTCCCTTGTCAATGTGGTTGTCTATTACAAGCCTTACATTAAAGAACGAAGATGAGACATATATGATATCAGCAGCGACTAGCGCTCAACATGAGCTACATTGTTCAGCTTGGCCTCGACCTGCTCCCACGTCGGGAGCGCCTCCCAATCGCCAACAGCCTGTATTACCATGGAACCGGTCAAATTCCCGAGACGGGTCGCCTCCTGCGGAGAATATCCTTTAATAAGGCCGGACAAAAAGCCCGCACAGAATCCATCTCCTGCCCCAACCGTATCCAGGACATGATCTGCCTTGAAGTACGGAACTTCCGTTAGGGTACCATTCACCAATACGTAGGTCAAATCAGGGCCGCCCTTCACGATACAGACTGCATTCATAGCGGACAAACGCTCAAGGACTTTTTGATCATCTTCTTCGTTATACAGAAGTTTCATCTCGTCCAGACCCGGCAAGAAATAATCCGCTTGCTCAGCCAGACGAAGCAGAACAGGACGCGCTTCTTCAGCTGACCACAGTTTAAGACGCAGATTCGGATCAAAACTCACTTTCACACCAGCCTGCTTAGCTATATGTATAGCAGCTTCAACAGTAGCAAGTCCCGACGCGCTTATTGCTGCGGTGATGCCTGTAACGTGAAGGATTTGCGCACCCGCAATATAATCCGTGTCCAGGTCTTCAGGAGTAATCGCACTTGCAGCGGATAGCTTCCTATAATAGTGCACCGAGGCTTTCCCGGAAGCGTTCTCACGAATCATCAAACCAGTGGGCTCTTTGTCGCTCATCCTTGCTCTGGATACATCTACACCTTCACCACGAATTGCCTTCAAGATCATGTTACCGATCGGATCATTACCCAGGCGGCCAAACCAGCCGCTGGTATGCCCAAGCCGGGATACACCAATAGCCAGATTACTCTCTGCGCCGCCAAATGATTTGTCTAAAGTCGCTGCATATTCGAGACCTCTTGTATCCTTTGCTGTCAGCAAACCCATGCTTTCGCCAAACGTAACAATTTCAGGGCTAGGGCGGGTATTCGTCGACATGAATTCTCCCCTCCTTATATTTACAATTTCTCATCTTCTTTCCCCATTGTCAGCCTCTATGCAACCGTTGTCAATCCCGGAGCGTTCATTTTGTTGTCACAGCTTTGAGGAAGGATAGCGCTTACTCTTGTGAAATATATCACAATGAATGTTACACATCCATATTACCCTTATTACAGAAGCAGATTGCAATTGCCAAGGGTTATCAGGGGGGCTACAACATGAACAAACCGACCATCATTCACAAAGATCAGGATTCCTTTTTTTACAACTTGCGCTTCATGCTCATTGTCTGTGTACTAGCAGGCAATGCTCTCGAACCAATCATTACTCGTTTTGCAGGAGCAGAGGCTCTGTTTCTGTGGATATATACGTTTCACATGCCGCTGTTTGTATGGGTAACCGGCTACTTTGCCAGACATTCACTCAAAGGTACATCTGGCCGCAATGTGCTTAAGCAGATTGCATTACAATACCTTCTGTTTCAGTCCTTGTATGCAATAATGGATTTCACCGTATTCCACACACCGCATATGCGTTTGTCTTTCTTTGCACCTTATCTATTGCTCTGGTTTCTGGCAAGTCATTTCTGCTGGCGGCTGTTGCTTCGTCTTACACTCTCCTGGAAGCCGATCTATAGATTACTGGGTGCCGTGATGCTGGGAGTATGTGCCGGATATTTACCCTTTGATGGTTTCTGGTTGAGCTTCAGCCGAACGTTTGTGTTCCTTCCTTTCTTTGTTATCGGGTATGACTACGGAGCGTCCATCCGCTCCCATTTGCGATCCGGCTGGGGCCGAAGAATTGCAGCTACGTTATCTGCTGCTCTTCTTGGTTGGATTGGACTCGGAGGGTTCAACATTTCACCAGGCTGGTTACTGGGAAGCATGACTTATGCAGAGCTTGGACATCATGAGTGGTTTGCAGGAATTTACCGCCTCGGAATCTATGCACTTGAAATTGGATCAGGAGCATTATTTCTCGCCTGGGTCCCTTCATTAACATCCAGATTGACTGAATTGGGACGACGCACTCTGTATGTGTTCCTTTTACATGGATTTCTCGTTCGCTTGGCGGTCTGGTCCGGGGTTTACAACTATCTGGAGACCAGCTTGTATATTCCGGTGATTGTCTCCATTGCGTTACTGTTCGCTATAACGCTGGCCCACCCAGCCGTCCGTCATGCCTTTCGCCCTCTCATTGAGCCCGATATTTCCCGCTTTCACTTCAACCATCAGGGGGTATTAAAACGTTCAGCATCCTGGTTTAGATAAACTGAAATCCTGCTCCTTTCCATTCAAATCGACTTGTTTCAGGCTGGAAATGTTGTGGTAAGTAGGAATACGCGCTACAACAATCTACTTATGATATAAGGAGTGATTTGTAATGGCACGTCCACAGACGTCTGAACACAAAATGAGTCGCGAGGAAGCGGGTAGATTAGGTGGCAAGGCCACATCCAAAAAGCATGATCGGAGCTTCTACCAAATGATAGGTAAAAAAGGTGGAGAAGCGACTTCAGATGCGCATGATTCTCAGTTCTATAAGGAAATTGGACGCAAGGGTGGAGAAGCAACTTCCGAAACTCATAATAAAGAATTCTATCGGGAGATTGGCCGCAAAGGCGGGAGCAGTTAGTCTATCCCCATAGGTAGCAGTGAAAGATCACCTGATGCAGTGCATCAAATCAAGAAAGCTTCATTCCACTAATGGATTGAAGCTTCTTTCTATTGAATTGTAGAATTATGACGACGGTTGTGATAGACTCTATAGAAAAACCGGGTTGTTCACGGGTTTAAAGCAGCAAAGAACTTCACAAACTACGGGAAGCTCGAAACCAGTATCACTGGTCAATTTTTTTAGAGTACGGATGAAATTAAACGACAGATGCACTGCCATTTATATTTCCATTCATGTTGCTCAATATTATAAATTTGGGGGGAAATACACCATGTCAGCCAAGAAGATGCGTTCCGATATGATCAAAAAAGGTTTTGACCGTGCACCGCACCGCAGTTTGCTCCGCGCAGCGGGCGTTAAAGAAGAGGACTTTGGCAAACCATTTATTGCCGTATGTAACTCTTACATCGATATCGTGCCCGGCCATGTCCACCTGCAGGAATTCGGTAAAATTGTAAAGGAAGCTATTCGTGAAGCCGGTGGCGTTCCATTCGAATTCAACACCATCGGAGTTGACGACGGAATCGCCATGGGACACATTGGTATGCGTTACTCGCTGCCAAGCCGTGACATTATTGCGGATTCCGTGGAAACCGTTGTATCTGCACACTGGTTCGACGGCATGGTATGTATCCCGAACTGTGACAAAATCACACCAGGTATGATGATGGGCGCACTCCGCTGTAATATCCCTACCGTGTTTGTCAGCGGCGGTCCAATGAAGGCAGGTCGTGACAGCAATGGTAAAGCTCTGTCCTTGACCTCCGTTTTTGAAGGCGTAGGTGCTTATCAAGCTGGTAAAATCGATGATAAGAGCTTGCTTGAACTTGAACAGTTCGGCTGTCCAACATGTGGATCATGCTCCGGTATGTTCACTGCGAACTCCATGAACTGTCTGGCTGAAGCGATGGGACTGGCTATGCCAGGTAACGGAACCATCCTGGCTGTTGCTCCTGAGCGTCGTGAGTTTGTTAAACAATCCGCTAAACAACTGATGGAACTCATCAAATTGGATCTGAAACCACGCGATATCGTTACTGTAGAAGCCATCGACAATGCTTTTGCACTGGATATGGCTATGGGTGGTTCCACGAATACGGTACTTCATACATTGGCACTGGCTCATGAAGCAGGCATCGAGTATCCAATCGAGCGAATCAATGAAGTTGCTAACCGCGTTCCTCACTTGGCAAAATTGGCACCTGCTTCCGATCTTCACATCGAAGACGTTCACAATGCGGGTGGCGTAAGTGCAGTTCTGAACGAATTGCTCAAGAAACCAGGTGCAATTCATGGCGACTGTATCACGGTAACAGGTAAAACGATCCGTGAGAACGTTGAAGGTCAGGAAATCCAAGATACCAATGTCATCCACCACCTGGATAACCCGCATTCCGAAAAAGGCGGCTTGGCTGTATTGTTTGGTAACCTTGCACCACAAGGCGCCATCATCAAGGTTGGTGCTGTTGACGCTTCGGTTGGTGGATATCACAAAGGTCCTGCTATTTGCTTCGACTCCCAGGAACAAGCGCTCGAAGGCATTGCAAACGGCAAGGTAAAAGAAGGACATGTTGTCGTTATCCGTTATGAAGGACCAAAAGGCGGACCAGGTATGCCTGAGATGCTCGCTCCTACTTCCCAAATCGTAGGTATGGGCCTTGGTGCCAAAGTAGGTCTGATCACCGACGGACGCTTCTCTGGCGCATCCCGCGGAATCAGTATCGGACATATCTCTCCAGAAGCTGCTGAAGGCGGTCCAATCGCTTTTGTTGAAGAAGGAGACATCATTGAACTTGATCTGAACAACCGCATCATCGAATTGCATATCAGTGACGAAGAATTCGAACGTCGTCGCGCAGGTTGGAAAGGCTTTGAACCGAAAGTAAAAACCGGTTACCTCGCTCGTTATTCCAAACTGGTAACGAATGCAAGCAACGGCGGCGTACTGAGTATCTAATTCAAGTATGAGATATCCGGTGAATTTCTATATCGGAAACATAAATAAAGGGTTGCTCTTCAGCCGACTTCGGCGAAGGGCAACCCTTTTCTTTATTCATTTCGCAATCAGTTTCGTTCAGGTACAAGATCCTGTTCAGGAACCAACAATTCCTCAGAGGACTGTTCCGCCGTTGCAGCTACCAATGCGTGCTGACCATATCGATCCAGCAACACGTCAAGCGGCATGGCAATCATTTTTGGAACCAATTGTTCGGATCGCTGCTTCAGACGTTTCGTTCCTGCCGGATGAATGACGCTTAGCAGAAGTTTCAGATACACTTTGGATGCAGAACTGAACGGCCCAGGAGCCAACTCCCGAACCGTAAACCCGAATTTCTCCGGTCCCCGGTTAATCATGCTCACACCGTATAGAGCCTTGGCTGAACGAAGTTCAGGTTCAAGAGCGACCTGCCGGGCCAAATCAGGAAGTTGCTGTTCCATGGCCCGAATCATGCGAATGGCCAGATGCATACTTGAGCGTGAAGTCATACCTAGATCGAAAAGCTTTTTATTATCAAAATGAAGTTCAATAACCGGATCTCCGTTACGAATCACATGACCGTCATTCATTTCAACCAATGCTCCATGATATACGCGGGAGCGGTAATGCAGCAATGGGTCCTCCGGTGACGCTGTATGCAGATGGTATACCCAATGAAACAACTTCTCCCATCCTAGCCACAAAGCAACAACCATCCGTTTCCAAGGTGATAAATGTGTTTGTGGTTGATTTGTACTTTTAGATTCGCTCACCGTAACGCCTCCCATCAACGTATCGATGCGTACACTGTGCAACTGCTGCCTGTTTGCCTCCTGCAATACGACTTCGAGCGCCTGGAGCATCTGCTCCGGCGCGTGTGCATCAGCGCCGAGGGTAGTCCCTCGATCATGCAGCAACATGACCTCTCCGCCCCTTAGCTCCTTCAACATTCGTTCTGTCAATTTCTCAACGCCTACACTACTTCTCCAGTCCTCAAACATGGACGACCACAGAATAATCCGACGATCTTTTTTACTGAAAAAATCAAACAGATTCATAATCCCCCACGGTGGACGATAATAACAAGTTCTTACCCCCGTAACCTCCTGAATAATCTGACCTGTTCGTTGAATCTGATCTCGAACCGTACGCGGCCGCATCAACCAATTCGTTTTGTGAATATAATTATGAATTCCGAGAAGATGACCTTCCTCATGTATACGCTGAATGAGTTCGGGATGACGGGCTGCATGCTCCCCGACTACAAAAAACGTTGCCTTTGCCCCATACTGGTGTAGTAAATCAAGCAATCTGGGTGTGTATTCCGGGTCCGGCCCATCATCAAAGGTTAAGGAAAACTCCGTCTCACTTCTCCCGCGCCTGAACACACGAAAACCGAAAAATCTGCTAACTAAACTCGGAATAAAGGCGTAAAACGATGAAATGTACAATAACCACAGTAATATGCTCTGAAGTAAATTTGTCATGCTACAAACTCCCCGCTTCTCTTGCTGAATTACCGTGCCATAATATAGCACTAACCAAAATAAACCGCCTTTAATTTTATCATAATTCAGCCTTTTCTTGAATCCTCTTTTCCCAAAAAGATAGCTTTCGTGTACAATAAATGCATCCTAATTTTTACCTTAATGACCAACAAAGGAGCCCTGCCCATGCTGCCGCTTTACAAAAAATATGGGCGCACCGTCTTTGACATTGCGCTGCTCGTATTAACCGTGTACTTTATCATGTACGGATTCAGTCGATTATATCAATTGGCTGCGCCAGTTTTTCTTTCATTTATAGTGTATTGGATGATCGAACCCCTGGCAAGATTTCTGCACCGCAAAGGATTGCCCAAAACCTTGGGCGCCGCTATTTCGGTTTTGTTGTTTCTTGCTGTTATTGTTGCTGCCTTTTTTGGATTGGGATTAATTATCGTATCCCAAATTTCTAATTTGCAGGATAATTTTCCTTATTATATCGAGATGGTCCAGCGTGAATTCACCAATCTGGTTTATTTTATTCAGGACAAGTCCGATGCTTTACCTGACGGAATAACCGAGAAGGTTAGTGACTATTTTGCTACACTGACCGGATTCCTGTCCAAATGGGTGACCAGCGGTGCACAAATCGTCATCGGTTTTCTCAGTTCATTTTCTTCCTTTATTACTAATTTCGGGATTGCCATTATTCTCGCGTTCTTTCTCAGTATCGAGATTGAATCCTGGCGGAAATTTGCCCGGGCCAAAACACCAAAAACGTTGAAGCTGGCTCTTGAATTTATGCGTAATCATGTGTTCAAGACGATCCGTTCGTATTTGAAGGCCCAAATGATTATGATGCTGATTACTTTTGTATTGATTTATGCAGGCTTGTTGATTCTTGGAACTGCCAATGCCTTCACCATCGCAGCCATCTGCGCCGTTTTTGACCTTGTACCTTTGCTGGGTGTTCCAGTTATATTCATTCCGTGGATTGTGTATCTGTTCATTGTGGGGAATAGTAGCCTTGCGATTGGCTTAATTGTAGTCCTTGCTGTAACCATGCTGACACGCCAACTGCTGGAGCCCAAAATATCGGGTAATTCAATCGGAGTCTCTTCCGCATACTTGATGCTTTCTTTTATGCTGATTTCGCTCTCCGTCTTTGGTCTGGCCGGTGTGGTATTGTCTCCGGTGCTGCTGATTCTGCTCAAAGAACTACTGCAACAAGGATATCTCCAGCAATGGATTCACTTGCCGAAGGATGAATTCGAATCCTCCCCATTAGTGATGGACACACCGGGTAGCACCACCTCTGGTATGAATACTGAGCCTTCGGTGCAAGAACCTGCTCCTCCCGGTAATCATGAGGATTCAGCCAAATAGTCCATCACTTTTCTGAACATCGCCGTTGCTTGATGACGGCTGCTTGGAGCAACGTTTTGGACAAGGACAGCTACAGCATATTTGGGTTGTTCCGTAGGTCCATACCCGATAAACCATTGATGGTTACGTTTCTCTCCATGCTGCTGTACCTGTGCTGTGCCTGACTTCCCTGCCACCTGCCACCGTGCATGTTGCAGGGATTTTCCCGTTCCGTCACTGACAACCTTCTTCATCCAAGATAACAGCTGATGCGCCGTAGCTGGAGAGATCCGTCCTGCCGAAGATGGTGAATCATGCATCGGCATATCCAGCATCGTATCGCCATCGGCATATCGGATACGCTGAACAAGGCGTGGAGCACTCACCTTGCCATCATGCAAGAGCGTAACGATCAGATTAGCCGCTTGTAATGGAGTCACCAGAACGTCCCGCTGACCGATAGCCGTCTGTACCTTGACTCCTTCATCCTGAGGAGAGACGGATGGCAGTCTCACTCTTCCTGCGTCCTCATGATCAAAATGATGCAGTACCGTCATTCCTGCGATTTGCTTTCCCTCCCAGCCAACTGGACGTGCCAATCCCAAAGCATCTGCCGTACGTTCCAACTGCTCCATACTGAGCCGACGAGCAGTTTCAGCAAATACAATATTGCAGGACTCGGCAAACCCTTGCTCCAGATTCAATGTCCCATGCCCATGCTCCTTCCAGCAGGACAGACCATATTTCCCCCACTCGCCACCACAATGAAAAGTCTCCCCTTTGGATACTGCGTGATATTCCAGCGCGGCCGCTGCTGTAACGATTTTGAATATGGAACCCGGTACAGCCCCCTGCACGGCACGATTCGACCAAGCCGTTTGTTTAGGGTCTACATGCTGCGGATTATAGAACGGTGCCGAAACCATTGCACGCACGTCTGCATTGGCTGCATCCAGCACAACGATAGCCCCTTCCTTCATTCCGGACTTCTTCACAATCTGCTCTATCCCTTGCTGCACATCGATATTGATCGTCGTCTCCGCACGCAATGGGTAGTGTGTATTTGATGGTGCAATCACACGCGGCTGTAATTCTGGAATAACCTCTCCTGAACCTGTAACCATACGTGTTAACAGGGTCGGCCCAATGCCCATCAATAAAGGTTCCATTGTTCTTTCCAACCCAGCTGCTCCAGATTTCATGGCAAAAGGCTGCTTCACCTCATTCTTATGACGCGACTGTGCGTTCGGAAATCCAGGCTGTTCAGCAAGATAACCCAACCATTGCATACCCGTAGTGGCTTGTCCATAACGTGTCATGAGAGGATATACACTTGCGCCGTCTGCCTTCAATATACGTAGTCGGGCAACCTGGGATTCGGTCAACGTAATCGGCTGGTTGGCACCTGCTGTCCAGAAATGGGGTGCGTTCCCTTGATTCCATTCCTTTTGTAACGACTTCGTATCGGTATGTAATAGAGCTGCCAATTCCTTAACTTCCGAATTTGCCATTGTAGATGGATATGAATGACTTGTTTGATCTGGATGCGGAAAAAGGACCAATCCCCATTCCAGCTTGCCTGTTAGGGGTTGCCCCTTATAATCAGTAAAATGTCCTCGTCCCGTATCCAGTACAACCCCTCGTTCTCGCTGCAATACGGACATCTCACGAACAGTACGTTGAAATCCAGGCATCGTGCGGTTGATTTGAATGCCCTGAATCCAAACCAAACGAATCATAAGCAAAGCGAATAAACCCGTAAGAAGAATACATGCAATATAAATGCGCCGTTTCAGTTGTACATGCATCTGGCCACCCCGTTCAGCGTTTTGGCATAGTATTCTACATTCAGAATGGAATTATCCGGTAACAACAAGAAAACCTGCCCCTTTAAGGGACAGGCTTCTCAATGAATCAAATAGGTTCGAATTATACTGTAAAGCGAGACAATGTATCTTTCAATTCTGTCGAAACATTCTCCAGTTTTGCTGACAAATTCACCAGTTGATTGCTGATATTTTGTTGTTCACTGCTCAAGGAGGCAACTTCCTGGGACGTTGCAGAAGATTGTTCAGCTACAGCACTGACATTACTCATCGCTTCGGATAACGTCCCTTGAGATTGATTCAAATCTCCGATTGAACCAGTGACCATGCTCAGACTCTCAACAAAAGCACCCATTTGTTGCTGTACTGAAGCAAATATTACATTGGTATCTTTAACAGCATCCATCTGTTCCTTGAATAACGGATAAGCTGCAGACAATTGATCTACCGTCTCATTCATTTCGGTCATAATCTTGTCGGTAATGTCGCCAACCATATCAATGGACTGTCTGGATTGTTCAGCCAACTGACGAACCTCATTTGCTACCACCATGAATCCGCGTCCAGCTGTACCGGCACGAGCGGCTTCAATTGTTGCATTCAAGGAGAGAATGTTCGTTTGTTTGGTAATATTCTGCATGACGTCAAGCACCTTCAGAACAGAGGATGTGCTCTCTTTCAAGGAATCCACCTTGTTTACCAACGCACCAATCATTTCTTCTGTCTTCTGTGTTTTGGTCATCAACTGGTTCAGATGCTGAGTACCTGTCTGACTGGATTTCTCTACATGACGGGCTGAATCACCCATTTGTTCATTTGCGGCGACCACACTCTCCATCTGACGGGAGATATTGTCGGTCAATTCATTTCCACGCTCCGCTTCTGTTGCCAGACTACTTGCTCCACCTGCAATTTCTTCAGTGGCTACGGCAATCTCGGAAGCGGAGACTGCTGTTTTCTTGGATGCACTGCTCAGCTCAGAAGCGGTATCGAGCACTTCTTGCGCAGAACGGTTGGTTTGTTCGACCAAATTCGTGATCTGTTCCATCATGAGATTGAATGCCGCTGATAATTGACCAATCTCATCCTTGGAGGTAAATGGTGTACGCACTTTAAGATTACCTTTTGCTCCTTCTTGCATCAGATCTTTCAATTTGCCCATTGGACGGGCAATTATGCGAACCATCCAAATACCGATCAGTATGGCAATAGCGGCAACTACGAGTGCCACCCACAATGTCAGTGTCAGAATGCCTTTGGCATCTTTCACCAGCATAGAAGTTGGGACCATTCCGATCAATTTCCAAGCGGATGAATCCATAGTACTATACACTGCCAGCATATCGGTCGAATTTCCATCCACGGTATACTCTGTATTGGTACTACCGGATTTGTCTGTTAGCTCCTTAACAAAGGTCAAATCCGTATCTTTCCCTGTACGATCAGCAATTGTTGAAGCTACAACCTTGTTGTCCGGAGCAATGAGCTGGAGGACTGCGCCTTCACCCAAGTCAAGCGATTTCAATTGCTGCTCCAGAACCTCCAATTTCAATTCAATGATTAACACATAGGACTGGGTTGTCCCTTGCAGGTTCTTCATTGAACGAGCAATTCGGAACGTTGGTGTGGCGCCGTCCTCTTTGACTTCCGTTGGAAGCCAGCGATATCCGCCTGCTTGGACCAACTCGCTGTACCAGCTCTCTTTACGGATGTCGCCCATGGAAGAACTGCTGTTGCCTGTGCCCATGGTAGACTTTGTTTCGTCTGTCGGCACAAGATAAATCGCTTCCATAGATTTATTCGTAAATGCAATATTCGATAATTGTTTGTTGATCGAACTTGAATTTATAAACGTATCGTACGCCGTTAAATTCGTATCAGACATCTTCTGAAGCAATGACTGCATTTCTGGATCAAAGAAAATTTGTGTGGATGTATCTACAAACCGCTCCAAAATAATGTCCATTTTTTGCTTGGTCTGTTCAATCGTTTCCTGGTTTGATCGAGAAGCATTTTTTTCAATCGTATCCTTGGCTTTAGCGTAGGATAATAGACCTAAACCGACTACAAAAAACATAATTGCTACAAAAAAGATCAAAAACAGTTTAACACCTACCGATTTAATCGGATTGACCTTCTTCATTTGCTCTAACGCTGTTCCCCCAACATTTTTCCAGTTTTGCTTCTTCAACTGGTTTTTGGTCTTGTTCCACCCTGACCTCAGATTACCTGAGTCTAATTTAAAAGCCTTTCTGCTTGAAGTATCCCCTGTCTTACTTTTCATTACTTTTTCTTTCTTTACTTTCTGAACCTTCTCGGGCTTAACCTTCTCGGGTATTTTCAACTCTTCCCCACTGTCCTTCTGCTTCTTTTGAACCAATCCCATTCACCTGCCAGTAATTTACTTGTTGGATTTTTCTTTCTCTCCCCTATAAATATGTAGTATTCGACAGCTTTCTCCTTTCCCCTTTCGTTTTCTCGAAATTTATTACAACTTTTTTCCTATTTTTCTATAAAAAAAAGACCCCCATATACCGATATACGGAGGTCAAATTTGTAAATTTTATAACACTATATTGTTAAAACATAATATTATTTTGTTAAAAACTAGGCATTTGAACCTACTTCTTTTTTCTCATCATATCAAAGTAGGAAACAGGTTGATCCACCTTCATTTTTACACGCTGTAACGGGTGACGAGCTGCATCGAGCACATTGCCTTCTTCATCCTGCAGTTCCCCAACCACCTGTTTGAAAAAGTGGCCTCCCGGACCGAAAAATTCGATTTCCTGTCCAGGTTTGAAATGATTGCGCTGTTGAATGGTCGCCATTCCTGTAGCAGCATCATAGTCCATCACCAATCCAGCAAAGTCAAAAGGTACCGCTTTTTCTTCCGGTTCATAGATGTGGTCCTCATGATCCGGTGTATCATAGAAAAATCCGGTATTCAGTGGACGATTCGCTGCCTTGTTCATTTCCTCTACCCACTCAGGCTTCAATACATAGTTATCCGGGTCAGCCATATAAGAATCAATAGCTTGACGATATACGTTAACCACGGTAGCCACATAGTGAATCGACTTCATGCGTCCTTCGATTTTGAAACTATCCACACCAACATCAATCAGCTCAGGAATATGCCCAATCATGCACAGATCCTTCGAACCCATGGAAAAAGAATTGTCCTGCTCCTGAAATAGGGGTAGCTGGTTCTCTCCCAATTTGAATGGTGCAGGTGCCTGCAGTTGCATTTCTTCTTCGCTGACCCACACGGTATCTTCCCGGGCATCTTCAAAGAGATCATACTTCCAGCGGCAGGATTGGCAGCAGCCACCCCGGTTGGAGTCCCGATCCGTAAAATGGTTGGACAACACACAACGTCCGGAATATGACGAGCACATCGCTCCATGAATAAAGGCTTCGATCTCGATATCCACATTGGCCTTGATTTCTTCAATTTCTTCAAAGCTTGTCTCACGTCCGAGAACGACGCGTGGAAGGCCTTCATCCTTCCAGAACTTCACAGCTTGCCAGTTCAGAGTTGATTGTTGTGTACTCAAATGCACTTCCAGACCCGGTACGGCACGCTGAGCCACTTCAATAATTGCTGGATCTGCTACGATAATAGCTGCAATTCCTGCATCATACAAGTGTTGCAAATATGCTTGAATGCCTTCAATATCTTCATTATGCGCATAAATATTGGTTGCCACGAAAACTTTAGCTCCATATTTTTTGGCAAATTCCACACCTTCACGCATCTCTTCAAAGCTAAAGTTATCCGCGTTGGAACGCAATCCGTATGCCTGTCCACCGATATACACAGCATCCGCACCATAATGGATTGCAAATTTAAGTTTTTCCAGGTTGCCCGCCGGAGCAAGCAGCTCCGGTTTGTCCAGACGGTTACGTTTACCCGAGAACTTCCGCTGTACCGCCACTGTTTCCATGTTGTTCACCTCGTCTATTAATACACCTGTTCTTTATAGAAAAATCCAAACGACAATTCCCGTTCAGGGTCCTGCAACTGACGAACCTCGTCCAGCCATTCTTCACAAAATGCATAAGCATCGGCATCAGCTGCATAACTGTCCAGAGCTATACGGTATGCACGTACAACAGCTTCGTTATACGCAAGCGATTTTAACATGCCTTCGATTTTGAAGCTGTGTACCCCGGCCTCCATCAACAGATGAAGATCTTCGAGAATACAAATATCCTCCGAACTCATGATGTGAGTTCCGTTCAGGTCTTCATAGATCGGGAACTTCTCATCCCGGCGTTCAGCCTCGATCAGAAATAAACCACGCTCTTTACCCAAATGCCCCTCTACAGGACGCCCCTGATGGGACATATAACTTTGCACCAGACTCCGTTTGGAATGATAAATGTTCGTCATGCCATGTACCTGAACCTGAGCTTCCACCTTCAGAAATGGAACCATCTCTGTCAGCTCGTCCATATTCAGCTCCCGAGCAAGTACGACACGACTCGCTCCTTTGGCCCCCCAGTAGTTGGCTGTTGCATAGTTGGTCGATGTCATCTCAGCGTTCCAGTGCAGCTGGATATGCGGAGCATGCTCCTTAATAGCGGCGAGCACAGATGGATCGTTGAACTCCACCCCATGAACACCGATTTTACCCAGAGCTTGAACGTATTCAGGTAATTCCTTTAGCAACTCGTTGGACATCAGATTGTTCATAGACACGTATACACGAGCCTGATGTTTCGCAGCAACGGCAACGACCTCTGCTGTTTCTTCCACACTGAAGCTGCCGGGAAGACGCATGCCGAAGCGATCATCCCCAATTAACAAAGCATCTGCTCCTGCTTGGAGCAGCACCTCTGCCTCTTTCACATTTGCCGCCGTAACGAGCAGTTCATGTTTCGTACTCATATACATCCCCTCCGCTTATTGCGCAGCCTTACTTTTGGCTATATTTTGCTGATGTTCCTTATACGTTTTGGCAAACAGATGTCCAGACGAGCCATCCTTTTTCGTCACATAGAACAGATACTCCGAAGCTTCCGGATTTAGCGCTGCCTCAATGGACGGAAGACTTGGACTGGCAATTGGACCTGGTGGCAACCCTTTGTTCAGATACGTATTATAGGGACTCTGTACCTTCAGATCCTTGAAAAACAACCGCTCCTTCGGCTTGTCGAGCAGATATTGCACGGTAGCATCAATCTCCAGCTTCATATCCTGATTAATCCGATTGTAGATTACCCCGGCAACCAGAGCACGTTCCTCATCCACTACAACTTCTTTTTCCACTAGTGACGCAATGGTCAGCAGTTCATGCAGGGAAAGGTTCTTCTCTTGGAGCTTGGCTTCCAAATCAGGAATGGAATTAATCTTGGTCTGAAATTCTTCCAACATCCGTTGCATCACATCATGCGTGGAACTTCCCTTTTTCAGCTCATACGTTTCCGGGAACAGATACCCTTCCAATACGTAGCGAATTTCTTCATCCACTGGAATATTTTTGACGAAATCTACATCAAAGGCCGAAGGATCATTAGCCAGCTTGATGAATTCATCTCGATCTACGACATGCTCATAAGAAAGCTTACCCGCCATTTGCAAAACGGTATAACCCTCCGGAATCGTAAATTTCACCATTTCCTCAGGCACAACTTCACCGTTACTTAACTTATTAATAATCTCATCGTATGACACACCTGGATTTAAGGAATATGTACCTGCCATAAAATTCGATCCTTGTTTCTTCCATTTCAGATATCCCTTAAAGGCTAAACCACTTCGAATCAGACCTTCCTGCTCCAACTGGTCGGCAATTTTGGAAGTTCCTGACCCGCTCTTGATCTCGAAAACGATCGGTTCTGTGGATGCTTGTACGGGACGCATCATGCTCCAGACATATACGCCAGCGCCTCCAGCAACAACCACGACGATAAGCAGAAAGACTAAAATCGCTTTTCCTTTCAAAAAAGACACAACTCCTTTACACAACCAAAAAGAGCGGACTTCTCCGCCCTTCCGGTTTCTTCAATTTGAAGCTGATCAATCAATCTTCGTCAATGGGGAGTGTACACTCATCATACAGTTCAGAGATGTTCTCCCATTCATCATCATCGTCAATCGTAACTAATTCCGGCATGATCTGGCCTTCACTTCCCGGTAAAACCCGCAGAAGTTCAACTTCGTCATAAGGACGTAATGAACTGCGGAGCACCGCATACTGTTGGCCCTTCACTTCAAACTCAGCCAGCAGGTCATACGGATGCGATTTACCGTTCTCTTCTTCCAGCTCAACGTGAGCACCAAAAGCCAGACGCAGCGAATCTGTCCATTTCAAGTCTTCGCGGCTGTATTCTGTCATTTAGTTCGCTTCCTCTTCATCTTCTGCAAGAAATGTATTAAACGTCTCCTCGACGATATCCCATTCGGCATCATCTTGGATGACGAAAAGTTTAATATCGTCGCCCTCTTCTTCATAACGGAATGCATAAACATCCGTCTCTCCATCTTCGGGTTCAACCGGAGCAACCATCATGTACTTGGCCTCCGAACCGTCCACTTCGAATTTCATGATGACTTCGAATTCCTCTTCATTACCCTCGTCATCCGCAATGTAAATAATCTCCGATTCTTCTTCCATACCCAGTTGATCTTCAGCCATTGTTGATCCCCCTCACCTTTTACTATTGGCATCCAAATAATTTTGCAAAATCAAGCTTGCGGCCATTTTGTCCACAACCTGCTTGCGTTTTTTGCGACTGACATCCGCTTCAAGCAACGTTCGTTCTGCTGCCATGGTTGTCAGCCGTTCATCCCAAAGGTGAACAGGTAAATTCAGTTCGCCCCGCAGGCGGTCGGCAAAAGCGATGCATATTTCACCACGCGGCCCTACGGTGCCGTTCATGTTTTTGGGAAGTCCGACTACGATCTCGCCAATCTCATGCTCACGCACAAGTTCAGCAATCCGAACGAACTCACCTTCATCCCGGCGGCGTTCAAGTACTTCCAATCCCTGGGCAGTCCAACCGAAGGCGTCACTAGCGGCAACTCCGATTCTTCGGTCCCCATAGTCCAAACCTAATATTTTCATCCATGCTCTCCCATCCTCAAGCCTGCTTAGGTCGATTAATAATCGCCTTCTCAAGCTTCAGGCTGTCTTCTGTCGGTTCATTTCCCGCTGCCTGCATAGCTGCATCACAGCGGAAGCGATGTACATTACCGGTGATTGGCCAGATAAGAACGAACAAGCTCTTCAATCAGCTCATCACGCTCTTTTTTACGGACCAGACTGCGTGCATTGTTGTGACGAGGGATGTATGCGGGGTCTCCAGAAATCAGATACCCGACAATCTGGTTAATAGGATTATACTCCTTATCCACCAGTGCATCATATACCGTGAGAAGAATCTCTTTGGAGGATGCTTCCTGCTCGTCGGCTTTCACATTAAATTTAACCGTCTTATCCATGGAGTCCATTGATGACACCTCGCTCCTGCATGAACATGGGGACCATGTCCTGCCGAATTGATTTCTGCTTATATAATAACATATTCTGACTGCCACAAGTAAACAAAGGATAAGCCAATTGTGTTTTTTGCTTGTCCTTTACTGGCTTCAGCATATTGCATCATTCGATTCCACTCGCTCTTGGGTACAAAATATAAACGAACAGAACCATTTCGATTTATATTTTGAAGATTGAAAGCCGCTCAATGGATTTATGCAATATGCCCGCTAACCAGTGAAACCGCCCGTTTCAACGCTTCATCCAGCTTGCTTGCATCCTTGCCGCCGGCTTGCGCCATATCAGGACGTCCGCCACCTCCGCCGCCGCATACTGCCGCAACTTCCTTGACGATTTTACCTGCATGCAGCCCTTGTTTTACTTGTTCAGCAGGGACAGCTACAACAAAATTCACTTTGCCGTCAGATGGAGCACCCAGTACGAGTACTGCATTAGGCAGTTTTACTTTCAATTCATCAGCCACTGTACGCAGTGCATCCATGTTCGGAGCATCCACACGAGCTGCAAGCAATTGTGTATTTCCTGCTTGTACCACTTGATCTGTCAATGCGCCTGCTTCCATGGCACTCAGTTTGCTTTGCAGTGATTCAGTCTCTCTCGCAGCTTCTTTCAATTGCTGATTCAGACCTTCAATGCGTTTAGGAACATCCGCCACATTTGCTTTGAGCAGGGATGCGGATTGTTTGAGCAATTCAAGCTGACTTTCTACATACAGATACGCGCCACGGCCAGTCACAGCTTCGATCCGACGTACGCCGGAGCCGATTCCGCTCTCGCTCACCAGCTTGAAGATACCAATCTCTGATGTATTGTTTACGTGACAGCCACCACAAAGTTCCAAACTATAGTCTCCGACTTGTACCACACGTACGATATCGCCGTATTTTTCACCGAACAGTGCCATTGCACCCATTTCTTTAGCTTCATCAATAGCTTTCAGTTCAATGTTTACGTTCAGACGATTCCAGATCTGTTCGTTTACCTGACGCTCGATCTCTGTTAATTCTTCCGGCGTAATACTGCCGAAGTGCGAGAAGTCAAAGCGCAGACGTTGAGGCTCTACGAGTGATCCTGCCTGATTGACATGCGTTCCGAGCACATCTTTGAGCGCTTTGTGCAGCAAATGAGTTGCGGTATGGTTTTTGATAATATCGCCGCGTTTGGACGCATCCACTTCAGCTTTAATCACATCACCCACACGCAGTTCACCGGACTCTACAGTCACCAGATGTACGTGTTGTCCCAGCGGAGCTTTGAACAGACCTTGCACTTTCGCCGTTACACTGGCTCCGCGCAGCAAGCCCTGGTCACTCACTTGTCCGCCACTTTCCGCATAGAACGGAGTCTTATCAAGGATGACCTGGCATGTCTGTCCTTCGCTTACGGAGTCTACCAGTGCGTCACCAGCAACGATGGCTACCACTTTTGCTTCCGTCAACAGGTCATTATAACCAACAAACTCGCTTTTAACCGCAAGATCGGCAAGCGGTCCGCCTTGAACCTTCATGCTCTCGCTTTCTTGGCGTCCTGCACGTCCCAGCTCACGCTGCTTCTGCATCGAAGCATCAAAACCTTCACGATCTACCGTCAGACCATGCTCTGCTGCATAATCTTCTGTCAGGTCAAACGGGAAACCGTACGTATCATATAGTTTGAACGCTTCAGGCCCGCTAATAACCGTACGTCCTTCGGACTTGGCTGTGCCGCTGATATCCGCAAGAATAGCCAGACCATCTGTGAGTGTTTCGTGGAAACGCTCTTCCTCGGTTTTGATCACTTTAGCGATAAACTCCTGTTTGTCCACGACTTCCGGGTAGTACATACCCATCACTTCACCAACAGTCGTTGTCAGTTCATATAGGAATGGACGGTCCAGTCCCAGTACTTTTCCGTAACGTACGGCACGGCGGAGCAAACGGCGAATGACATATCCGCGTCCTTCATTACTTGGCAGAACGCCATCACCCACAGCAAAGGCAACGGTCCGAATGTGGTCGGCAATGACTTTAAGTGCAACGTCAATCTCTACGCTGTCATTATATTTCACACCGGCAAGAGCCGCTGTTCTTTGAATCATTGGTTGGAACAGATCTGTGTCAAAGTTGGAATCCACATTTTGCAGAATGGATGCAAAGCGTTCCAGACCTGCGCCTGTATCAATATTTTTGTTCGGAAGCGGTGTATAGCTACCGTCCTTGTTGTGATTGAACTGGGAGAATACCAGGTTCCATACTTCGAGGTAACGTTCATTTTCCCCGCCTGGATACATCTCGGGATCATTCATGTCGTTGCCATAAGCTTCGCCGCGATCATAGAAGATTTCGGTACAAGGTCCACACGGACCTTCGCCGATATCCCAGAAGTTCTCATCCAGTTTGATGATACGCTCAGCAGGCAAGCCTACTTTTTCGTTCCACAGTTTGAAGGCTTCTTCGTCTTCCGGGTATACCGTTACGGAGAGACGTTCCGGATCAAAACCGATCCATTCTTTGCTTGTGAGAAATTCCCATGCCCAAGTAATCGTCTCTTCCTTGAAATAGTCTCCGATGGAGAAGTTACCGAGCATTTCGAAGAACGTATGGTGACGGCGAGTTTTACCGACATTTTCAATATCGTTTGTACGAATACATTTTTGGGAGTTGGCAAGACGTGGATTCTCCGGTTTCTCCCGACCGTCAAAATACGGTTTCAACGGTGCCATACCCGCATTGATCCACAGAAGGGATGGATCATTATGAGGTACAAGCGATGCGCTTGGCTCGATTTTGTGACCTTTACTTGCAAAAAACTCTATCCATTTGGACCGGATTTCACTGGCTTTCATACGGAGTGCCCCCAATTAATTATAATAGTCCGGTGCGTATTCGCTCCGGGTTGTTAACAAGTAAAAATAAACACAAAAAACGCCCCTGATAGTCAGGGACGATTGTAATCGCGGTACCACCCTGGTTATTGCTGTTCATCCGCAGATGAAACAAACAATCTCCTCGTTGATGCGAAATAACGGTCGCTCCCGGCAGGGTTGTCCTGCACTCCGAAATTAGCTTTCCGCCGCTTCAACTTTCAAGACTCTTCCAGCCATCGGGCTCAGATTACATCTGATCCGAAGAAGTCTATTCTCTGAGGAAAGGAACCTCGGCGTACTTCATTTCATCATCGATTTCTTGTTCTAAACATACCCCTCCATTATATCGATATGCCTATATGGTGTCAACGCACCCTTTAGGACCAGACTGTTGCTACGATTAGTCCGTTCTTCTTTTGATGTAATAGGCAAAAAAGTGCTGCACAATGACCTTCAGAACAGCAAAAACTGGCACCGCTAGAATGAGACCTACTATGCCCGCCAGTTCGCCTCCCACAAGGAGCGCGAAGATAATCGACAACGGATGTAAATGCAAAGTCCGCCCTACCACCTGAGGGGAGATGACGTTGCTCTCCAGCACCTGGCACAGTGTGTTCACAATAACAACGAAAAGCACCATTTTGAACGATACCGTAGACGCCATCACCACTGCAGGAGCAGCTCCAAGAAACGGCCCCAAATAAGGCACGATGTTAAATACAGCGACAATGCTCGCGAGCAGCAGTGCATAAGGCATATCAATGACCATGTAACCGATATAGGCAAAGATGCCCACAATCACACAGACGATAAACTGTCCGCGAATATAGTTTCCCAAGGCCGTATCAATCTCTTTCATAACCGAAACAATGGCCTTGCGCCGTGAGCGGGGCAGGTACGCCACAATCGTACGCTCGAACACCTCAAAATCTTTTAACATATAGAAAATGAGAAATGGCACGATAAACACATTGAACAACACATTAATGGTTGTCCCGATATTATCCATCAGCTTTGTAATCCCCTGGGTCAGCCGATCCTCCATCTGGAAAAACCAGCTGTTCATACCTGTGCGCACACTTGGCGGCATTAATTTGTGATCCATATTGTTCATCAGACTCTGGGCACGCATCGACAGCTCCGGCATATGCTCGTTCAGTTCCTCCAACTGTTCAATCAACACCGGAATGACATTCATCAGGATGACCCCGATACAGGTGAGGAAAAAAGCATAGATTAACAACACGGCAATGGTTCGAGGGACTTTGCGCCCTCCCAGCATGCTTACAATCGGATTGAGAACATAGGATATGATGAGAGCCACGATAAATGGTGCCAGCACTGTTTTCAAAAATCCATATATATGAAGCAGTAATGGCCGCAGCAGCCATATAAAATACAGAATAATCAATCCGAGTAGCAGCCAGATGGCATAACGGAACAGCTTGTTTTTGGTTAATTGTTCCACTTGCATCTCTCCCTTTTGGACTGGCTCTGAAAGTCAGTATATGTAAGGAAGGGAATATTTATTAACACACAAAAAAAGCGTCTCCTTCATAACGAAGGAGACGCATCTTGTGATCCGGGTTAGCATATATTCATACAAGTTCCCTTGAACCACTATGTAACCGCAACTATATACATCTGTCATGACAGCATTCAATGACAGTCTTTGTCATGAAACCGCATATAGAAGAAGTTATGCTTCTTATTAAGAAGAAGCATGAAGATGAGGGAAGTCTTGCGGCAGCTCTTCCCCGAAGAACAGATCATCGAGGGAGCTGAGCGTGCCATCTTCTTCCACTTGGTATACGGACATTTTCTCACCGTTCACTGTTAATTCGATAAAGCATCCCCAGCAATAAAACTGGTGGGAACCGATTTTCCCAATATCTTTGGAACTACAGTTTGGACATTTCATATTCATTCACCTATCCATTAACAGAATGAATGGCATTTTCCAAGCGCTGTTCACTCAGCGGCGGCACCATAATGGCACTTTCCCCAATAGACATATCGCTTGTACATGGCAGCCATTTGCGGCCCTCAATCAAATCGGACACAAAACCGTCCGTAATTTCAATCCCTATTATTGTATTTCCCAACTCCTGGTCAAAATAAACATCAGAGACACGTCCAAGCAGCAAACCTTCTTCGGTGAGCACGGACATCTCCTTCAATTTAGACTGGCCGAGGAGGTACGTGTGTTTTATGTCGTCGGCTCCCGTTTTGCGGACAGCCTGTTGATTACGGATCATGACGGCATCTTCGCCGTAGGCAACGATATCTTGCCACTGCACGATTTTGACATGACTGGTAAACAGGCCTTTGTTTTCAAGTTCAATGCCTTCAATTTTCCAATCGTCATTCACAATGAAATCCTGGATTTTACCGACCTGCTTCCCATCCTCAACGTCAAAAACGGCAAGTCCGATCATTTCCTGAAGCTTCATCGCAGGGTCCCCCTCATCTTCTTATCATTAAATAGTCGCGGCGCTATTGCTAGGTATGCCCAAAGTTGATGAGTGGCAATCAGACGCCGATCATCAAAACCGCTTCTATCCAACCGATGAAATGGAACTTCTTCCCTCCTTCTGTTCCATGTGCAAAGAGCCCCTTAGGCTCTATTACGCAGTCGCCCAAGAATGGTTCCAATTTTTTCGGCGGTTATCATGATTTCTTCCGTAGTATTACCCAACCCCCAGCTAAAACGAATCGCGGAATGCAAAAATGTCTCCGGCAGCTTCATCGCTTTGAGTACATGGGATACTTCGAGGGAACCGGAAGTACATGCCGAACCGCTCGCAACTGCGATGCCTTCCATATCCAGATTCATGAGCATCGTCTCTGTGGAAACTTCCGGAAAGCTGATGTTCAGGATATTGGGCAGCGTATATTCCGGATGTCCGTTGACGTGGAAATGCTCCAACCCTACATGCTGCTCCAATTGTTCCAGAAGTACTAATCGCAATGCCAGATCATGTTCACGGCGCGCATCCGCTTGTTCTCCTGATATTTTCAACGCCTCCGCAAAACCAGCGATACCCGCTATATTCTCGGTACCCGCCCGTCGTTGCCGTTCCTGAAGGCCACCATGAGATCTCGCTTCCAGTACAATTCCGCGTCGTACGTATAGTGCACCCACGCCTTGAGGGCCATTAATTTTATGAGCAGAGAAGCTGATCAGATCCACAGGCAGTTCCTTGCAAGATATTTCCTGGGTGCCAAGAGCCTGAACTGCATCGGTATGGAACAAAATATCATGTTGACGAGCCAGTTCACCAATTTCGCGGATAGGCTGAATCGTACCCACTTCATTATTGGCATACATCATGGTGATCAGCACTGTATCTGGCCGGATGGCATCTTTCAGCTCTTCCAGACGTATTCTCCCGTACTCATCTACAGGCAAATAGGTCACGTCATAGCCTTGTCGCTCCAGCTCCTGACAAGTATGCAGTACCGCATGATGCTCAATGGCCGTTGTAATGATGTGCCGTCCCCGTTCATTTCTCGCTGAAACTGCGCCAAATATCGCCAGATTGTCACTTTCCGTGCCGCCTCCGGTAAATACGAGTTCATCTGGGAAACAACCCAAAGACGCCGCAATGACATCCCTTGCTCCACTGACGGTCCGTTTGGCTTCACGCCCAAAGGCATGGATACTTGATGCATTGCCATATTGCCCTGTCATAACTTTCATCATCGCTTCCGCGACTTGTGGGTGCATAGGTGTCGATGCGGCGTGATCCAAATATATTCTTTTCATTGATTTCACCCCGTTATATGTTGGACTTCCATATTTTCAAACCATTAAAGAAGCTTGTTGCACGGCTAAAGCCCCCAAATATGGGGGCTTTAGTGTGTCGTCTGTGATGCTCATCATCAACTATATTAGATATAGAACATGTAGCTGTCTTTTTGCTCCTGATCCTGGAATGTAATCAGATCCTTCAGCGTTGTTGAATCCAATACTTCTGCAATGCCATCACGGATGCGCAACCACAAGTCGCGCTTCGCCGGATCATCTTCCTCCGTGAAATCCACTGGAGAGATTGGACCTTCCAGTACACGAATAACATCCCCTGCCGTTACGGTAGCAGGATCGCCTGCCAGAATGTAACCGCCGTAGGCGCCACGGATACTCTTGACCAGTCCTGCATTACGCAGGGGAGCGATCAATTGCTCCAGATAATGCTCCGAGAGCTGGTTGCGCTCGGCAATACTTTTCAAAGATGTAGGGCCTTCGCCTGTTCTGGCTGCCAGCTCCATCATGATTGTGAGCCCATAACGGCCCTTTGTCGATATTTTCAAAGGAGTCACCTCTTTCAATTTTCGAAAAAACAAGTTGTAAAACATAAAATAACAGGATGTGGTCCAAGACCGTCTTTCTAGGATCCGCCACAGCGGGATATGAAAAATACAGACCTAGTCCCTCTAATCCTCCGTATTCCGATCATAACCCTCAGCTAATGTTAACATATCTGCATGCTTTATGGAAAAGAAAGATTGACGAAATTCCAAAATGTGCGCCTGTGGTGGACACTATCCAAAGTTGGCCGGGTGTATCGTAACTTGAGTCCGGTTATGCTAGAATAAGAAACGAAACACATTTATATAGAGAAATGGTGATAACGATGTCCAAAACAATTGAAAATACACGGGTCGTCGTTGGCATGTCCGGAGGTGTCGATTCTTCCGTCACCGCACTGCTGCTAAAGGAGCAGGGTTACGATGTCATCGGCATTTTCATGAAAAACTGGGATGACACGGACGAGTTCGGCCACTGTACTGCTGAAGAAGATTCAGAGGACGTACGCCGGGTTTGCGAACAGATCGGCATTCCTTACTACACTGTCAACTTCGAGAAAGAGTACTTTGATAAAGTATTTTCCTATTTCCTTGATGAATATAAGTCGGGTCGGACTCCGAATCCTGATGTCATGTGTAATCGTGAGATCAAATTCGGCGAATTCCTGAACAAAGCACTGGATCTCGGCGCTGATTATGTGGCTACAGGCCACTATGCTCGCCTCATTGAAGAAGATGGAACGTTCAAACTGCTGCGCGGTGTGGACAGTAACAAAGACCAAACGTACTTCCTCAATGCACTGAATCAGAACCAGCTGTCCAAAGCCATGTTCCCGATTGGTCATCTTCCAAAACCGGAAGTGCGCAAGATTGCAGAAGCAGCTGGCCTGTACACCGCGAAGAAAAAAGATAGCACAGGTGTCTGCTTCATCGGCGAGCGCAACTTCAAAGAGTTCCTGAGCAACTATCTTCCTGCCAAAGGTGGAGACATGGTTGATATTGCAACCGGAGAAGTGAAGGGCCGTCATGATGGTCTGATGTACTATACGCTTGGACAACGTCAAGGTCTCGGCATTGGCGGTTCCGGTAATGGTGAGCCCTGGTTCGTGGCAGACAAGGATTTGGAGAAAAATCAACTGCTTGTCGTTCAAGGCGATGCACATGCAAGCCTGTATTCAACCGGTCTGACTGCAACAGGTGTAAACTGGATCGCAGGTGCAGCACACATGCCTAACGTACCATTCCGTTGTACAGCCAAATTCCGCTATCGTCAGCCGGATCAGGGTGTAACCCTGACATGGCAGGAAGATGGCAGCGTGGATGTACAGTTTGACCAACAGCAAAAAGCGATCACGCCAGGTCAAGCTGTTGTGTTTTATGATGGAGAAGTGTGTCTCGGCGGCGGAACGATCGATCAGGTTCAAAAAGTGCCTGTACCGGCGCTGCAATAGATCAATAACAGAAATGAATCCTTCCCCATATGGATTTTGCACAATACCCTGTATTCCTATAACAAAAGCCATCTTTCATGTATACCATGACGGATGGCTTTTTTCCTTCTTTTTCCTGCAAAAAAATAATTATTTTCACTTATGCAGCCAGCCACACTCCTGCAAAAGAAGCCGCAACCCCCAGCAGTACCGAACTGATGACGTATATAAATGCTCTTAAGTAACGTTCCTGCCCCATCAAACCAAGGGTCTCATATCCAAATGTAGAGAATGTGGTATACGCTCCGCAAAATCCAGTCCCCCAAATCACCCAGACTTCTTCCGGGATTGAAGCTGACTTATGCCAGCCATAGAGTAATCCAAGTAACAGAGAACCACTGATATTAATGACCCATGTCCCCCATGGGAAGGCCGTTCCGAGCGAACCGGATATCCATCGACCCAAACTGTAGCGAAGCACCGCACCCAGCATTCCTGCAAGTCCAATCCAGATGATCATGGTGCAACACCATCCTGCGTCGGTTTACTCAGCATTCGCTGTCCAACTTTAATCCCCAATGCACACAGCAATAACCCTGCAAATACACTCACAACGAGGTATATAACAGCCTTCCCCCACATTCCTCCCTCGGATAAACGGACCATATCGAGAGTAAAGGTGGAGAATGTGGTGAATGCCCCAGTAAATCCCGTACCAATTGCAAGACGAAGTTGAGGCGTTATTTTACCTGGAACAGCTATGGTGAAGAACCAACCCAAAAACAGGCTCCCAATGGCATTGATCAGCAGCACTGCCCAAGGGAAGCCCTCATTGGCTACTGGCATCCATAACTGTATCCCATATCGGCATAATGTACCCAAAATTCCACCGATTCCAATATAGAATATTTCTTTCATCGTTCAAGCATCTCCCGGGTCATGGATCTTACAGCTCTCTGCGCCGCTGCTGGTTTAGACGAATCTTGGATTCATTGCCTTGTTCTGTTGCTTCATAGAAAATACGGCGTGAGAGCTGTTTCGGTAAATATTCCTGCTTCACATAATGGCCCGGATAATTATGAGGGTATTGGTAACCTTCATGTCCCAGCTTCACTGCACCGGAATAATGGGTATCCCTCAGATGAAGAGGGACTTCAGCCGATTTCACCTCATCAATGGCATTCATCGCTTTCGAGATCGCAGTGTACACCGCATTGGACTTCGGACTTTCAACAGCAAACAGGATCGCTTGGGCAATGTTCAGCTTGGCTTCAGGCCAGCCATTATTGCGATAAGCATCCAGCGCCCCAATGGCCTGGGTCATCGCTTGCGGATTCGCAAGTCCAATATCTTCACTGCTCGCTGCAATCAGACGACGTATAAACGTCATCGGGTCCATGCCCAGCTTCTCTACCGCATACAAAAACCAGAACAGTGCTGCATCACTGGAACCCCGGATACTTTTATGAAATGCCGACAATACATCATATTGTGTCGATTCATCTGCCTTCACAATCGGACGACGAATAGATTCTTCAGCTACATCAAGCGTAATGTGAATCGAGCCGTTCTTCTCTGGCGGTGTAGTCAGTGCAGCAAGTTCCAAGGCGTTCAGCGCACGCCGAATATCGCCATTTGCCATCGTCGCAATATGCTCCAATGCCTCCTCGTCTGCCTGCAGATCCATGAATCCCAAACCTTTATCCACATCCGTCAGTGCCCGGCGCATCGCAATCAGGGAATGCTCTTTGTTCAAAGACTCCAGCTGAAACAGCGTGGAACGGCTCATCAAGGCCCCATTCACATAATGAAAGGGATTCTCTGTCGTTGCACCGATAAAAATGATCGTGCCCTTCTCTACTGCAGGCAGCAGTGCATCCTGACGTGAACTATTAAAACGGTGTACTTCGTCGAGGAACAAAATGGTTTTTGTTCCGTACAACTGCTTGTTCGTTTGCGCCTGCTCGATGACTTCACGTACATCTTTGACAGAAGCATCCACCGCATTCAGACGGACAAACTGTCCTTGGGTATGCTGGGAAATAATATGTGCCAGTGTCGTCTTTCCACAGCCTGGAGGCCCGTAAAGCAAGATAGACGAGATCTGATCCGCTTCGATAGCGCGCCGAAGCAATTTCCCCGGCCCAATAATGTGTTCTTGCCCAATATATTCATCAAGACGCTCTGGCCGCATGCGGTCAGCGAGCAGTCTTGCTTGAGGTTCTGAATCTTGCTGAAACGAAAATAAATCCATTGCTCATCACTTCCTTAACGGATTGCCTTTACTTGTTCCTTATTAAATTCTGATTAATCGCTATTCTCTATCATATCATACTCCCGCGGCAGCATACCCATAAATGCGCCAAGCGCACTGCTGACAAAAGCATCCTTGCGCGTAATAAAATGAGTCATCATCCGATTCATGCCTGCCGGGAGTGTGTGCTTGCGCAGTGATCCATTTTCGATCTGATGCCGAATGACGATTTCGGGTAACAGTGAAATTCCCATGCCGGATGTAACCCCGCTAATAATCGCTTCAAGGGTTCCAAATTCCATAATGACCGGACGGGTTACACCGCTAGCCGATAACCATTCCTCCAAAATCTGACGATACGAACATCCCATGCTGTAGACCAGAATCGGTTTACTGGTGAGTTCTTCATCTTCTGGTCCCATACCAGAGGAGACAACGAATAGTTCTTCATCAAATACGGGAGTAGAAGCAATATCAGGGTGATCACATGAACAACCGATAAACGCCCCTTCCAATTCATACCCAATAACCTGATCCATAAGCACTTGAGAGTTACCTGTATTCAAAGATAAGGAGACAGCCGGATGCTGTTTATAATATTTCGCAAAAAGCTCAGGTAAACGTACCGCTGCGGTAGTCTGCGTGGAGCCTATGCGTAGTGGTCCAGAAGGTTCAATTGTAGAGCTCAACGCTTTACCAGCCTCATCGAGCAGGCCTACAATTTTATCCGCATACGTCAGAAGCATCTCACCTGCTGGAGATAACGTCATCCCCCGATTATGACGGATAAACAGCAGTGTCCCTACTTCGGATTCCAGATGTCGTATCCTTGCTGTGACATTGGACTGCACGTATCCGAGGCGCTCCGCAGCTCGGGTTAGATTCCCTTCTTGTGCGACACATTGAAATATCCTTAAATCCCCACTTTCCATAGTAAACCTCCCAAATAAAACGATATCCATTCTGACATCATTTAAAATGATATCTAATCCATCAACAATCATTATACAGTATAGCTGCTTCGAGCTACAATCGGGGTAATCAGAACACAGCAACTTACTACTCGCTGAGTTCACATAAGGAGTGTTAATAATGATGAGTTGGACGAACACTGTAGCTTTGGTAACCGGAGGCGGTACGGGTATTGGCAGAGCTGCCAGTATACTGCTCGCTAGTCGTGGAGCAACCGTTGCCGTCAATTACTCCCGTTCCCAGGATGAGGCCGAAGAGACTGTACAACATATTCTGAATGCGGGAGGTCAAGCTTTTGCAGTTCAGGCTAATGTGGGTTCAGATGTCGAGGTTCGTCAAATGGTAGCCTTTATCACTAATAAAGTTGGCCCTGTGACCGCACTCGTAAATAACGCCAGCATTACGCATCATATCCCAATGAAGGATCTGGAATCCGTAACGGATGACATATGGAATGAACTATATGACGTTAATGTTAAAGGCATGTTTTACTGCGCACGAGCTGTAGCGAAAGGAATGCAGCAGGCAGGTCAAGGCGCAATCGTTAACCTAGGCAGCATCGCTGGCAGCACAGGATCTGGGTCCTCCCTTCCTTACGCAGTTTCCAAAGCAGCAGTACACGGTTTGACGAAGTCTTTGGCACACTCGCTATCCCCCGATATTCGGGTTAACGCTATCATTCCGGGTGCAGTCGCAACCCGATGGTGGGCAGGAAAGGAAGAACAGATGCATCGTCTGGGTGGTGAATTATTGTTGCAGCGAATAGCGGCAAGCGAAGACATTGCACATATGATATGCGCCGCGTTGGAGCAACCATCCATGACCGGGCAACTGATTACAGTAGATAGTGGTCAGACGTTATGATTATGAGCATGGGAAGCGAAGTGGAGGAATCCTGATGAAGCCTTTAAAATATACGCTCCTGATCCTTGTTACAACTCTCATCATGGGAACCTCGTTTCCCGTAGGAAAAATCGGTATGATGTATGCTCCTCCCTTTTTGTTAATGGGACTTCGCTATATATTGGCAGGAGCATTACTAGCGTGGATCATCAGAAAACGTCCCATGCCTGTGGGGTGGAAACAGTGGATGCAAATCGCCGTAATCGGTCTGTTCCAGTCGGCGGGAGTAATGGGATGTGCCTACTACAGCATGAACTGGATTAGTTCGGGAGAATCCGCCATTATCACGTTTACGAATCCTTTGCTTGTCATCATCCTGAGTGCTGCTCTATATGGTGTGTCCTATCGTTTTAGCCAGTGGACCGGTGTGATTCTCGGATTTGTCGGAGTGGCGTTGACCTTTGGATTCCATCTGAGCTTGAGTCCTGGGACATGGATTGGGTTTGGCGGCGCTGTCTCCTTTGCTGTATCCACGTTGCTCATTAAGCGCTGGGGAGCTGCTCATGATACATTTGTACTTACCGCTTACCAAATGCTCGCTGGAGGGGCAGTACTGCTTCTACTGAGTGTGTTTACAGAGCAGCCTCATTTTATCGTAAATACAACGTCCATCGTTGTCCTGGTTTGGCTGACAATTTTCTGTTCCATCATTCAGTTCACCCTCTGGTTTTATTTGCTGCAGAACACAGATCCGGCCAAAACCAGTTCCTTTCTTTTTCTGGCACCGCTGTTTGGACTGCTGTCGAGCTTCGTCTTGTTGGAAGAGCATGTCGGCTGGATTGTGGGTGTAGGTGGGGTAATGATCTGTCTGGGGATTTTCCTGGTTAACCGACGTCCCGTCAGTCATAACTCAGCTTTGGATAAACCGGGTTTGACCCAACGTACACCTGCAAGTTAACTAGCAGAAGAATAACAGCGAAACTTTAGGTGAGCCACTCGATAATAATACTCATCTGAAAAGTACAAAAAAGAGCATGGTGCTTTAACAGCGCCATGCTCTTTCTATATTCATGCTATGTTCAACAACAAGGTTTCACTCTGCCTCGCTGTCAGGCCAACCCTGAATGGCAACAGACTCGCCTTCCGGATTGTGGGTTGCAGCAGCATAGTCTGGCAATGGGCCGTCGTGGAATAACCACAGTTCGTGCAATGCCCGTGTACAGCCAACGTACAACAGCTTCGCATCACCCGCATTGGGCAAATAGTGTTTCTCATCGCTATCCGCTACGATAACTGCATCAAACTCCAACCCTTTCGACAAATAGACAGGTAAAACGGAATGACCGCCTGTGTACTGTTTTTTGCCGCCGTCAATCAAGTTCAGATCCCAGCCTGCGGCCTGGAGTTCATGGTGAAGCTCCTTTGCCTCACGCAGGGTACGGGTCAGAATAGAGACTGTGCGATAGTCTTTGACCGTCAAGAGCTTCAGAGCCTGTTCGAGGCTTGCTGTGCGCCCTTCTACCCCATAGGACAATGTCCGTACAGGATCACCACTCCGGAATACAGGAATTGCCGTAATACCACTCTTGACGCCCCGCTCCAGAATCGTATTGGCATAATCGATAATTTCCATTGTCGAGCGATAACTCCGGGTCAATGCAAAGTATGCATTCTGTTCCTCGGGAAACAGCGAACTCATCTCTTCCCACGCGTGAACACCACGGTACTCATGAATGCCTTGGGACAGATCCCCCAGTATGGTGAAAGAATGCCCTTTGACAAACTGATCCAATAGCGCCACATGAAAAGGAGAAAAGTCCTGCGCTTCATCAATGACGACATGATCGAATCGCTCGGAGCCTTCAATATCATGAACCAAGGTATGAATGTACACCAATGCAGGCAAATCCTCTTCACGGATAATATCCTGCTTCAGATCTGCAGCCGTTTGCTTCATCACCAATTTGGGAATAAGCCCGCTGAGCGAGGCAGGTACCGAACCGCCTTTAACAACCTTAAACAGCTGTTTGTACAGCGTAAGCGGTTCATATTGAGGCCATTTTTTGGCGTAGGCCTTCTCACGAGTTGCCGCTTTCTTCTTACGCTCTTTGCGAATGGCTTCCAGGGAAGGTTTCTTGAGTTCCATCTCAATCCAGCGGTGAATACGCGCCATAACCCGCTCTTTGCGTTTCGCCAGCGGATAATGTTTGTACTCATCCCCGAACCAGTTCTCAATCTCGGCTTTGCTGAGCACTGCACCATCCCATGGGCTGAAGTCCATATCAGGTACGGATTCCTCTTCCATCCCGGATAGCCACTCCCCAATCAGTTCCATGAAGCGGATCGAGCCTTTATAACGCCCAGGCACATCATCATTGAGTTCAGGACGTGCATCCGGCGTTTCAAACCAGGTGTTCAATGTCTCCGACGTGTCCGCCAAAGGCAGGTCTAACCCCAGCAGGTTCATCGCCCAATCCGGGAATGTACGCTGCTGAATATCTCCTACACCGAGCTCTGGGAGTACATCTGATATGTAATCCAGAAACATGTGGTTGGGTGCGAAAATAACCATTTTCTCCGCTGATACCTGTTCCTTGTATTGATATAGCAAAAAGGCAAGCCGATGCAGTGCGACGGTTGTTTTACCCGAACCGGCCACACCCTGAATGATCAATGCGGTGTTTCTCGCCGCACGAATGATCTGATCCTGCTCCGCCTGAATGGTGGATACGATATCACGAAGCTTGTTGTCCTTGTTCTCACCCAATCGATACACAAGGAATTCATCTGATACGGCTGGCTGGTCACTGTCCCGATTGTACGTATCCGCCACACGTTCCAATATACGCTGCCGAATGACAACGTTTCGTTTCAGATAAACCAGGCCCTCAATGAGTCCTTCTGGGGCTTCATACGTTGCGGAGGCTTCCCCTCCGGTAAATGAGTAAAACAGGCTTGCGACAGGAGCACGCCAATCGATGACGAGCGGATGCTCTCCCACCTCTTCGCGGTCTACGCCGATTTTGCCAATATACAGCGGTTTCCGTGCACCACTGCCCTGTTCTTCGAAATCCAAGCGTCCGAAATAGGGTTGCTGCGCGCTCTTGGACAAGGCGGTGCGGCGCTCTTCACGTCCGGCCTCCAGCACTTGCTCTGTGAAGTCGTGGCCGGTGTATACCGGGATATTCTGCAGCCGTTCCAGCTGACTGTCCACTTCCTTCATCGTTCGCTCTAACCTGTACTCTTCTTCTTGATAGGCACTTTGAAAGCTGTCTGACATGTTTCAGTTACCTCCTAAGAATATGTTTTGCTCTGCATCGCCTAGATCTGGCAATTCAAAAGGATACTTACTATATCATATAGGGCAATTGAAAGCCACATCCGTTTGAAAGTTATACCATGAATGATTACACAGAAAGCGACTGTGGTCTGAAAATAAATTTCAGTCCACAGCCGCTTCACGTGGCAAGATATGCTGACGTTCATTGGAAACGATTCAATACGTCTCCAACCATATTGCCATCCCTGCTACATCGATGTTGTCATGCTGGAAAGGGATTGTTCCAACAATTCGAATTCCTTCTGAAGAACAGCATCCAGATTATCCTGACGTTTGGAATAGAGCGGATAATAAATGACCAGTGAATCCGCAAACCGATTAACAAAAATCTCATTTGTCGTACGGTAATGGTCAAGAGTCATCATATTTTTAAAGTCTTCATAAGAAAGATCAAATGCAGCTTGGAAATTCACTGACAGCAACGAGGGTAGCCAATGCATCAATTGTTCTTCAATCTCATGAACAAGTTCGAGATAATGAATACTTTGTTCCCGTTTTGCTTTTTGGATATGTTCTACTTGTTCCTGTATAGATTGAAATCCTGTTTCTCCTGCTTCCTGCACCACAATAGGAAGCATGTCCAGAAACTCGCCCATAACATGACTGTAGCTACCTGGTGTATAAGCACGGTCCTCTTGAAGTATAAAAACGGGAATCCTCTTTGAAGATGGTGGGATCAGACCGTTTTCTTTAGCTATAATTTGAACGGCATGCATGAGTAAATCCCAAGGTTTTTCCTTATACACCTTCAGCAAATTAGGTCCAAGAGGAATCACCGAAGCAACCGACTGGCTGATTTCATTCGATACGTTATGATCCATATATTCATGAAGAACAGGAATCCATTTTTCCATATTACCCGGTAAAGTCAGTCCGCTTCCTTTGAATAGATCGTTATGCTTGTGTTTATCCGCTATATATTGACTATAAGAGAGCAATGTTTCACGAGGAGTATTCATCATGCTCCCTTCTTCAAACATTTCCTTAAAGATGACTGTGCTCGTCTTATCCCAGACACTGTGATGGGCAATAATATGAATCGTATGTTGCCGCTCGGCATTTCGGACAATGACCAGCTTAACAAGCAACTGTGAAGATCGCTCGTTGAATTCTATAGGACTCAGTTTGCTGATCTGCTGAGAGACCACATTCCGCTCATCTGGACTTACATATCGTAAATCGATATAAGGCATATGCCAAGCGTGATTCCACTCATGTTCACTTATCGTTCCCACTAGCGAATCCATCCGATAAGAACTTCGCAGTGCAGATTGCATTCTTATGATTTGATGACACGCTTCGATAATTTCTTTCTTGGTCCGTGAACCCTGCAATTCAATTTTTTCCATGACCACTGTGTCTGCTGTATGAATGAACAATTGCTGTAACAAAGAAGGAGCATAACTATTAAGAACCGGATAATCTGTATTATGATGAAACTTTTGCGGGTCAAGCAGTTCTGCACCATACTTTCCTTTGCCCATCGCATGGGAGCTTGCTTGTTGGGAAGTGCTCACTTCAATGCAGTGACTCACGATGTTCTTCAACTTATGCATGAACGCTTCGGCCAAAGCATGCATCTGACGGTCATCGCATGCTTCGCGTTCATAGCTGATCCGCATCTGCAGGCGTTTGTCCATCACTGCTCCGTTCACCGAGATCGGCGTTCCAAACCGGTTGGCTTCCGATACCTCTTCCCCGCGCTCCTCTTCGCTCAGACGCCACGTCCCTTGGTTCGTCTCCTGACCGAATTCACCCAGATAGTTCAGGGTAATTTCAGGCTCAATTCCGGATAGCTCGCTTTCACCCAGCCATTTGAGAATGCCGTAGCCAATCCCACGGTTCGGTATACGGCGTAAGATCTCCTTGGTCTGCTGGATATCTTCTCCCGGACCTTGACCCATGCCTGTTACTGCCACAGGATAGATACTTGTGAACCATCCCACAGTCCGGTCCATCACGTACTCTTCTCCAATTCGTTCTCGTCCGTGACCTTCCATCTGTAGGGCAGCCGTTCCTTGTCCCGTTACCGTCCACATGGCCTGGGCCAGCGCTGTTACCAGCAAATCATTGATCTCGGTATGGTATGCCCGGTTGGCTTGATACAACAGTGCTTCTGTCTGCTCCACATTCAAACTTACCTCCAGGTGTCCCATCCCTTCTCCGCTACCTCGGCCGCTCCAGTGCTTGCCGCTTTCTTCCATCTGCGCTTCTACGGTTTGCCAGTACCCGAGTTCCTCCTGAAGCTCTACGCTCTTCCGGTACCGTTCCAAGGCTTTGCTCCATCCCGCATATGACCCTGTCTTCGGAGGTAACGTCACGGCCTGTCCAGCCAGGATAGATGCGTAAGCTTGCTGCAGATCCTCTAACAGAATCCGCCAGGATACCCCGTCAATCAACAGATGGTGCACAATGAGCAACACATAATCCCGCTCATTTGTATGGAACAATCCGACTCTTACGAGAGGACCGTTCGCCACGTCCAGACTCTGCTGCATCTGGTCTGCCTGCTGATGCATCGCTGTCAGCGCCTCTTCTGGATCCGTAATCGAGCGATAATCCAATACAGTAATTTCATAGGCCGCACCTGATGCCATTGGGCGAATGGTTTGCACACCCTCACGATAAACTGCACGCAGCATGTCATGATGAGCAGTGATCGCATCCAGAGCTTGCCTCAACGCCATCTCATGGATCGGTTCCACGCTCTCCAGCAGGAAGGACTGATTGAAATGATGGGGTTCGCCCAACGATTCGGACCAGAACTGACATTGGATCGGCGTAGGATTAACCGGGCCGGTTACTTCTCCTTGCTCTGCTGTACTGGCGACACTGACCGTCACTTCTGAACTCATTCCGCGGATCGTCCGTCCTTGCATAATGGTTCGCACACCGAGGTCATACCCCTGTTCTCTCATCTTGGACAGAATGCGGATTGCTTTAATCGAATCCCCGCCCAGTGTGTAAAAGTCATCATCAATGCCGACCTGTTCAAGTCCCAGCACCTCACGGAATACAGTAGCAATGACTTCTTCCAGTGCGTTCCGCGGTGCAGTGTACGTCTGCGTCGAAGTCCGGTCCGGTTCCGGCAGTGCTTTCTTGTCCAGTTTCCCGTTCCTTGTCAGCGGTAGAGCCTCCAGCTGTACCACATAAGATGGCACCATATATGAAGGCAGGATGCTGCGCAGATTCTCTCGAATTCGCTCCCCGTCCAGCTCGCCTTCGCCGACTACATAAGCACACAGATAGTCACTACGAGAGTTATCCGTTTTAACGACTACAACAGCATCCTGAACGGATTCTATATTGCGTAAATGAGTCTCGATCTCACCTGGTTCTACACGGTATCCCCGGATTTTAACCTGATCTCCTATTCTGCCGAGATACTCAATCGTTCCATCTGTCTTCCATCGAGCTAAATCTCCGGTTCGATATATGCGACCACCAGGAACATAAGGATTTGGGACGAATTTTTCGTTAGTTAAATCTGTTCGATTAAGATACCCTCTGGCCACGCCTGCTCCACCGATACATAACTCGCCAGGTATTCCATATCCACATAACCAATCATCCTGCAATATATAAATCTGCGTATTCCACAGTGGCCGACCAATAGGGACGTTGCCTTCAATGTCTTCCTCAAGCTCCATATAAGTCGCACAAACCGTAGCCTCAGTAGGCCCATATAAATTAACCAGCCTGTCCGTTCCACTACCTGTCAGTTGCGTATATTTGCTTACCAAATCAGGTGTAAGAGGTTCAGCACCCAAGTAAATTTTTTGCAAAGACATCAACTGTTCAGCTAGTTGATGCAGCTCTGCATATTCCAGAATCATTCTGAATGAAGATGGAACAATCAGAGCATGAGTTACCTGCGTTTTGGCTATCAACTCCAGCAGCTCTTTCGGGTCCCTATTTTCCGATTCAGTTGCGAGGACAAGTCTTCCTCCAGCAAGGAGAATTGAAAATATTTCCCATACAGCTGCATCAAAAATGTAAGTGGATTTCTGCAGCATTACGCTGTCTTCATGAAGCTCGCCCGTTGCACGCTGCCATGAAACCAAATTGACCAGATTTCTATTTTCCACCAACACGCCCTTGGGCTGACCCGTCGTACCGGAAGTGTATATAACATAGGCCAGTTGTTCTGGATTAGCTAAAGGTTGAGGGTTTTCTTCAATCTCTTCCTGCACCTCTGCCACATTTAATATTTGTATTCCCTGTTGCTCTTCCAGCGCAGCCGCAGTCTTTTTAGTATTCTCCTCAAAGACGATGTGGCTTGTTCCACTATCCTCAATAATATAGCGAATACGCTCTAACGGCTGCTCCGGATCGATTGGCAGATAGGCAGCTCCAGCTTTTAAAATGCCGTAGATGCCAATAATCATATCCAGAGAACGTGTTGCAATCAAAGCCACGATTTGATCAGGACCTACACCTTTTTCTAATAAAGCAGCACCAACTGCATTAGCTCTTGCGTTCAGCTCACGATAAGTTAATACCCGTCCTTGAAATTCCACAGCAATATGCTCTGGAACACGCGCAACCTGCTCCTCAAACAGCATAATAGCTGTCTTTTCAAGGTTACATTCCCGTGCTGTGTTATTAAATTCGGCTAATACCCTTGTTCGTTCGGCCGAAGTTATCAGTCCAAGCTCGCTAAGTACAAGATCTGGCTGGGCCATGATCTCTCCTACAAGTTCTTTGAATTGCAGTGCCATATGCTGAAGCGTATCTGCAGCAAACAAAGCATCACAATATTCCCAGTTTACGTTGTAACCCTCTTCTACCTCTTCCACACTCACGGTGAGATCAAACTTCGCTACCGTAAGACCTACATCCATAGATGTTAAGAGCGCATCGCCAAGTTTAAAGCTTGCTTGTTCATTTTTTTGCAGAACAAACATGACATCAAACAACGGATTACGTGAGGGGTCACGTTCTACACCAATTTTTTCTACCAATTCGTCAAATGGATATTCCTGATTTTCATATGCTCTCAAGCATCGTTCCTGAATCTGACTCAACAACGTTCGAAAGGTCATTCCGGTCCGGAATTCCCCACGTATGGCCAATGTGTTCACAAACATTCCCAACATCTCGTCTGTCTCTGCATGAACACGGCCAGCTATAGGGCTTCCGACGACAATCTCGTCCTGACGAGTGTAACGATTCATCAGTACCATGAAACAAGCCAGTAAGATCATATATTCTGTCGCACCGCTATGATGACTTAACTGTTTAACCAGCGCTTTAAGTTCCAGCGGTAATAATAGATCTATGCTCCGCCCTCCGTATTGCTGCTGCTGCGGTCTTGGATAATCCGTTTTTAAATCCAGCGTAGAGACTTCTCCAGAAAACTCGTCTGTCCAGTAGCGCTCCTGCTCACTCATATCCCTTGAATTTAACCACGCGCTGTAATCCTTATATTGTATACGCAATGGAGGTATTTCCTCATTATTATAAAAATGGCAAAGATCTGACAGGAGGACATGTTTAGATCCATCATCAAAAATAATATGGTGGATATCCAGCATTAGGATATGCTCATTAGATGAAATTCGGACTATTTTAGCTCGCATCAGAGGAGCTTCACCGAGGTTAAACGGTCTCACATGCTCCTTGAACAACTGTTGTATGTGATCTTCGGATGATTCTTCATAGTCAAGATAGATATCGCCCTCTTCCTTAACCACTTGTAAAAACTTATCTTTTTGATGCACAAAATAGGTTCTGAGAGGCTCATGCCTTGCACAAAGCTGGGAGAAGGAGCGCTGTAAACGCTCCACATCAATCTCCCCCTCAATTTTCCAAAGCATCGGGACATTATAGACAATATCGTTTCCATACATCTCCGTAATGGCGAACATTCTTTTCTGTGCTGAACTCATTCGATATTTTTTACTCATGATTGTTAGTCCTCCTCTTCTAATGCCACTGCGATATATGAGTAGTTTGAGTCTGAAGTATTCGAATCTGGAGTCTCTTTCTTAGAACTAACCAGTACAGACAGGTTCTTTGCCGTGCGTTCCATTAAAATATCCCGTAGTGTAAGTCTGACGCCAAGAGCCTGATCTATCGCGTTCACCAGTTTGGTCGCCTTGAGGGAATGCCCCCCTAGTTCAAAAAAGTTATCTTCAATACTGACCTGCTCTACGCCTAATATTGTACCGATCGCATCGGCGATCACTGTCTCTATTGGATTGCTAGGTGCAATGTAGACCCTGCTAGATCTAAAATCAGGCTTAGGTAACGCTTTTTGATCCAGCTTACCGTTAGGTGTTAGAGGTAAACTATCCAGCTGTTCTATATGCGATGGCACCATATAAGATGGCAGTTCCTCTTCTAAGCGTTTTCTTACTTGTGACAAATCCAGCTGATCATCACTCACAAGATAACCACATAGAAACTTTTCATCGTTATCCTTCCATATCGTAACAACCGCATTCTGAACACCAGGACAGGATCGCAAATGGGCTACAATCTCTTCCAGTTCAATTCGGAAGCCACGAATTTTGACCTGCTGATCCATTCTTCCAAGATATTCAATGTTACCATCTTCCCGCCATCGCCCAAGGTCACCTGTATGGTATAAACGCTGTCCCGAAAGCATTGGATGAAACCTGAACCGTTCTGTGGTTAGTTCTTCTAGGTCCAGATAACCTTTTGCAAGGCCATCCCCCCCTATGCAAATTTCTCCTGGTACACCTATACCGCATAGCCCTTCGTTTTCAAGAATATATATTTTGGTATTGGAAATCGGCTTACCGATCGGGATTGGCACCGTCATGTCCTGACCGATATCAAAGGTAACTGCAAATGTGGTACTTTCTGTCGGTCCATACCCGTTAACTATCCGAATGCGAGAGTTCGCCTTTCTTAAATGCTGAATATGTTGGAATGATACCTGTTCCCCTCCTATGATTAATTGAGAGACAGGGTCAAACACATCCACTTGCTCAGCAACGATATAATTAAACAAAGATACCGTTAGCCACATCGTATTAATTTGGTAGTGACCAACAGCCTGTTTTAGGCTTGCTGGATCAGTCAATACTTCCTCTTCAACCAAGTACAGACAACCCCCATTAAGCAGAGCTCCCCATATCTCAAAAGTCGAGGCATCAAACGATAAAGAACCGGTTTGAAGGATTCGGGCATCGGTAAAATCAGCATAGTTCGTCTCTTTTACCAGCCGGTTAATGCTTCGGTGCTCTACCATGACCCCTTTTGGCTCACCTGTCGTTCCTGACGTGTACATCAGATAGGCGATGTCATCAGCATGAACAGACCCATCTACACCCGTTACCTCTTCCACGACTTGTCCCACGGTCTCAGGCTGAGAGGCGACTTCTTTCCACGCTCCTTCGGATATCAGCATGGACAAAGTTGTAACTTCATCGGCCTTCAGCGCTTCTGGCTT
>NZ_LGRP01000082.1:0-3881 GCF_001636635.1 Paenibacillus sp. O199 | reverse complement strand
GCACCAGAAATGGCATCTCCGGCTTTGTTCGCCAGATCGCCGATCGCCTTCGCTACTTGACCCGTCTTATCCGCAATCTTTGTTGCTACACTTACAACACTGTCAATCACTTTGCCAGCTTTTTAGATTAACTTGGCACCCTTGACCGCAAACTTGGCACCCGTAGCCGCCCAGCCCACAAACGGAATTGCAGCTGCAGCGGATAATGCCGCGTTGGTATAATCCCCTCGAGCGGCATAGATGCCCGCGTTCGCCAAATCCACGACTTCACCAATGACCGGGATCTACATCAAGTACGATCTGAGTAACATCCAATACTTTCCCCCAGAGATCTTTTTCTTCTTCTGTATCCTCTTCCAGTTCAACCTCAGATACAAACGGCGCTACAGGCATCGGCTACAGGTTCTCCATCGTTACGGGTAGCTTGATCAATCTGTCCAGTTTCAACTGCGTCCCCACACTGAAGGAAGAATATCCCTATATTTTGAGCAAGCAAATAAGGCTCATTCCTCCTCATCGTTCGAGTTGGAATAAACCTTTGAAAAGAAGGGTGTCGAACTTTGTTTTAAATATCCGATATACTAAAAATCATAATAAGAGCGTTAGCTTGTACTGTAGGTTATAATTTCATTATCTACGAAGTAGACAAACCATTAATAAATTACGAGAAACTTTTGGCTATTAAACTAACATTCTTATACGAAGGATAGAAATCATCCTCATCAATATCTTCCATATCTAAACTCCAATAATAAATAAAACCTCTATCATCTCCTGAAAGAGATATACATATTTTATTTTCTATTGGATCATTTCCGATTGGTAATAAATTTGGAAGTATTAAATCTTCATCGGTTAGTTCTTTGTATTCGCTGAGTAAATTAGGATCTATGTGTTCAGATAATGGGAAAAATAACATTATAGAAGAGCTTTGCTTACCATCCTGTGTTTTAAATCTTCTTGCCAAAGGTTTGCCACCGTTATATCTCAATAAAAAGTTCCTATATTCATGTGGTAACTCAATATTGTAATCTCCCATACTTGCTTCAATTTCTTCTTTTGTAATTAATTCGAAATTATATTCGAATTCCAGTTCCATAAGTATCCCCTCTTATAAGAATTTTTAATCTTCATTTGGATATAAACTATCTATTAGTTCTGTGAATGTTCTACATATTGGAAATATTGCCTCATGACCATGCTCTTCATGGTCAAAGAATATTATAGAAGGTTCCTTCTCACTTCTGTAATCAAAACAAATCAAATTTCCAAATGGATCTTGATTACCATTCCTACCGACTTGGAGCAAATCAGTAATGTCCTTGCCTAAATTGTTATCCTTAGCTATTTTTTTAGCTACTTCTTCTCCAAAGTCTCCTTATAATGTAACGAAATAGTGATTTATAGGTTATAAAATTTACTATTTTTGATTTGCATTCAACCGAAATGATAAACTCTCTATACTGGTAATACTTAGGTAAAATCCATTTTTAACTCAGCACACGATTCATTCGGCACTGGGTGAGGTATTTTTATATAGCGGCGATTTGAATAAATTATATTTTTCAACATATATCGACAGATAAAAAAAGAAACCACAACACGATAGTTAGCTCGCATTGCGGTCTTATAGTGTTGCATACATGAATGCGTACTTGATATAACTCAATTCCTTCACATTCGATAATGATGATAAATGAGTGCAAATTTCAATATATTGTAGTAATACTCCATACACATAGTGTACTTCGATTACCTCTCACTGCTAAACAGAGCGGTTGCTTACCTCAAGTAAGTAGTAAATTTTAGCTCTCTCAATAAGTAATGACAACTCAATATTTTGATATGTATATTTATATACATACCGTGAGAGCTTAATCATTTTTATCAACGCATAATTCAGTTAATAAGGTTTCACTAATAATGTCGATTTGTTTATCTAAATCACCTACAATGAACCCACACAAAGCGTTATTCCTACTTTCAATGTAAAAGCTAATACCGTTTTTAAAACCTATGTGATGATTTACGTCACTAAACCACGCTCTTTGAAAATCATAAATTTTAGAAAACTTATCAATTATGCTAAGAGCTTCCGATTCATTGTTCCTCTGCATTGCTTCTTTAAGCATATTAGGTGATCCGGCAAACACTATACACTTATCATAATTTAAACCTTCATATTTACTAAATGCACATTGAAATAACAATTTCTCAAAATTATCTGCAAAATAACTTACAAACTGGCTATCTTCGTTAGTCATAACAATCTGAGGGTCATTAGTTTGCGTAAAATCAAAAGATAATTGACCATCAAATAATTCTTTTTGAAAAAAATGTACATATCTGTCACTTAAAGTATCCGGTTCTTCCTCATGAATAGCTTCATAGAAATCAATTATCTCAGAAATTGAAGCATATCCTGGAAGTTGAGTTTTAAGTAACCCCTTATCATTCTGCCCCATATAATTCAAATAGACTTCATATGCCTTAGGAAAATGATAATTATATTTATTAATTTGTGTTAAATTTTTCAGAGTATCTATGTCTTCTTTTTTTGCTGGTTTTATTTCACTCAGCCATTCGTCATCATATCTTAATATATATTTTGATAATCGTTCAAAGAGGTTTGTATAATCTCCGGTGGAAGGGATATGATTACTTCTTATTGGCATTTGCATATTTCATGTACTCCTCTATATTTATATTATGACTACACGTTAAACATGGATTCATTTGGTTTGAATCTGCTGCGTATGGATAAGGATTTTCTTTTTTAGATGAGCGCCAAACAGTATCCATGCCTGTTATTTCACTTGGATTATTATGTGCAGCATTTACTACTTTGATTCTGCACAAGTACCTACATCATTACCACCCTTAACTATTTTAGCTTCTCTGTTGGCATCGGTTCAGCCTTTACAGTGTACTTATCTCCATATTTTTTATTTAATGCATTTTGTAATTGTCTTGCTGTTTCAATATTTTTAGGACTTGGTTCACCTGAAAATCCAACTGAAACCGTTCCATCTTTGTGCGTTATTACAGAAACTGCTGGATTCGGGGCTCTTCTACCATCTCCAAGTATGTTTTTAAGCTCATCTACCACATTTTGTGCTTCTGCAGTAGCCTCTGGAGTTCTAGTTGGGTATGAAGACACGTTACCCGTCCCCTCAGTACCGTCCTTATCCTTCTTAGAGTTAGACTCTGATGATGACAAATCCTTCGGATTATCTCCCGTGTTCCCTTTAGTTTTGTCCGTTTCCTGATCCTTCGGTTTAGGTTTATTTGGTTCACTCTTTGTTTTTTCTTTTGTTTTTTCTTTTGTTTTTTCTTTTGTTTTGTCTTTTGTTTTGTCCTTCGTCTTATCTTTGTCTTTCGATTTATCTTTTTCCTTATCCTTGTTACCTGTATCCTTGTCTTTCTTGCTCTTATCCTTATCTCCTGAACCTGAACCTTTATTATTGGATGTCATCCCTTGATTCTGATTCTTCTTATACTTACTATTCAACATACTTAATAGAATCATTGCTTTGGTAATTGTATCCGAATCCACATATTGACTTAGTTGTTCCAAGCCATAACCTATCGCTTGATCAATCAGGAGATCCTGCAAGAATCCGGTGGCCATGCCCCCCGCTGTCTTTAGTCCATTCGCCAGCTTCGGTGACTTCATCAACAGATTGTTTAGCTTACCTTTTAGCTTGTTCGCCAGATCCGCTGGACTAAAGTTGCTTTAAGCCCCTTCGCCTTGGTCATGACCTTGCCCAGCACTGTTGCACAAAAAAGTGTTTCTCTTATCTATGTAGATCCATTCCTTACTTGCCAATCAAAATAGGCAGGCTCCCGTAATCTAACCAGAACCTGCCTAACCTCTTTTT
>NZ_LGRP01000073.1:0-6526 GCF_001636635.1 Paenibacillus sp. O199 | reverse complement strand
CCGTGTTTCTCGTGTTTTCTTGGCCGGAATTATAATATACCATGTACAGATTTCGAATGCAAGCTTTATTTTCAATTTATCTGTGAGGGGTTCTCTTCTTCCTCTCTACTCCTATTTATAACTTATACGATACTCATCCCTCATCAGCAATTATCTTTTTAATCTCGGAGAATAGCAACTCTCTCACATTACAATAGTTTCTATTATATATAGTAGAGTGTCTTTCAAACTGGCTATATCCAGCTGCTATTTAATTCTCGTCGTGCTGTTTTTCAAGTTTGCTATTTTAGTATACACATTAGGGCCTGATGATTTTACCATCCGATCCGCTTACATCAAAGAAAACCAACGTTATGCTTCTTAGTCAACTCACGCATCAATTTACAGGCATCTTACGGAACAGACCATGCGAATTTATCATAAACCAATTCTTTTCCAAGCGAGTATTCTGTTAATCGATTATCTGTTCCCGCTCCTTCCATCGCTTCAAACACATTCATCGTCCACATACATAGAAGGAAATGTCTGAATAGGAATGGTCCTCCGACCACTTTCGACTACTTTGTCTGCTCACCATACCATCTCATAAACGACGCTATATCAACCGAAGCTTTGGCTGGATCAAAAACCATCAAATCATAACTCATGTATGTTCCTCCTTTATATATAGAAGAAAGTCAAAGTTCATGCTACATATATAGAAGAAACAAAAAAGCGAAAGCCCCGTTAATGTACCAAGGCTTCCGCTTCTTTTCATTTGTACAATAATAAATACATCATAAGTATCTGACCCAATCCATTCAGTCAAACCTTTATTCCCCACCTATAAATACATACCGACATATAACAATGATAGCCAATATCCACATAAGCCAGTGTATCTTCACTTTGCGATCCGTAACCAGGTTACCGAATACGGCCAGGATTACATAAGATACAATCCCTGCAGAAATCCCGTTTGCAATTCCTCCAGTGAAAGGCATCAATACGATGGTAAGAAACGCCGGGAAAGCTTGCAGGAAGTCATCCCACTCAATGCTACGAACCTGATTCATCATCAAGACACCCACGATGATCAACGCCGGAGCTGTTGCAGCGGACGGAACAACCAATGCAAGTGGAGCAATAAACAAAGCCAGGATGAATAGGATACCTGTCGTTACAGAGGTCAGACCTGTACGTCCACCAGCTTCGACGCCTGAGGCACTTTCAACGAATGCGGTAATTGTACTTGTACCCAGTGCAGCCCCTGCACTTACACCCACTGCATCCACGAGCATTGCTTTACCAATTGTTTTCTCGCCTTTCTTCTTGTCCTTCATAATCCCCATTCGTGTTGCTGTACCCACCATTGTTCCAAATGTGTCAAACAGCTCTACAAAGGTGAAGATGAAGATGATTTCAAACAATCCAAGGCTAATTGCACCTTTCAAGTCCAGTTGTCCAACCGCCAAATCACTGAAGTTAGGCAACCAGCTTGCACCAGACAATCCGCTGAGATTCGTAACGCCCATGGGGATACCAATCAACGTTGTAGCAATGATACCGATTAGCAATGCACCTTTGACGCGCATAACCATCAGTACAGCAATAATGAGTAGTCCAATCAGTGCCAGTAACGCATCATGATGAGTGATGAAATTACCCAAAGACAGATTAAAACTGCTGCCCGGAATCGGTTGGCTCAGATCTGCATCAGGTGCAACATTGACTGTTACAGCGACCAGATTAGCCAGTTTGAAACCTACAATGGTAATAAAGAGACCAATACCAACGGTGATTGCCATTTTTAATGAGTCTGGAACTGCAACGAGCAGCATTTGACGAATTTTGGTTACTGTCAAAATAATAAACACGATACCAGAGATAAATACGGCTCCGAGAGCTGCCTGCCAGGAAATCGCACCGTTGGAACTCAGAACCACGGTCATGAAGTAAGCGTTCAAACCCATACCTGGTGCAAGGGCGATCGGAATGTTAACGAACAATCCCATAATGATGGTCATCAGACCAGCACCCACGGCTGTTGCAAAAAATACTGCATTGTCCGACATACCGGCTCCGGCTGATCCCAAGAACAACGTGTTTACGAAAAGAATGTACGCCATTGTCATAAAGGTAGTAAGACCCGCAACAATCTCCGTTCTAACGTTCGTTCCGTTTTCTTTTAATTTAAAGAAACGATCCATAATTCAATAATTCCCCCTTAGAGATGTTGAAGCCTTTTGAAAAACGACAAATACCCCTGAGATGAATGCATCACCCAGGGTTTTAACTGATGAGGAGTGGCACGGTGCCAATTAGGGAGAACAAAAAAAATTCTAATGTGCGTGATGTCATGCCCGACGCAATCATGTAGAATTCATGTGCTCAGCCTTCTCCTCTTCGTAGCCAGATCATTAGGGTGATCTCGTAGAGACTCCCAGGCCAATCCCCGGGATTATACGAAGTAGTATGCGCTATTTGTGTGTTTCCAATCACTATTTTAGGAGGGTTACCTCTAGTTTGTCAATGAGAAAAACGAATATTATTATCACTTATCATATAAATCGTTCGTATTATTTAACAAAATGAACCAGTTCAGCGGTTTACCACCCAAATTAAACTGAGGTTTCACAAATCAAAAAGCTACCGCAATCAAAGGTGGCAGGCACACTTTGATTGCGGTAGCTTCATAGGTTACCGTTACCGAGAAGATGGTTATGTGATGAGGATCATGTATTTGGATATTCAAAAAGCTTAGGTATAGAGAGCAGACTGCTACGGTTACTAATTCATTTTTTTACATGATAGGTCCTACGCCATATATTCTAAATCTCTGTCTGATGCACGTCCTGTGCCTGCTGTTGTTCCTGACCTGTATTATCGGTCGATCCCTCAGACAATTCCTGATTCTGTGCTTGATCGGAAGATGAATCTGCTGCCTCTAAGTTCACAAATGAAGAATCTCCCGCACCAAGAGCCAAGTCCTGCATACCCGAGCCGCATCCTGCCAGCATCACCATCAGAAACGCACTTCCAATGCCCATCTTCCATTTGCTCATATTGTCGGTTTTACGCATACATTCAATTCTCCTTTCAGTTGCCATATAGCCGTATTCTGTACTTAGTGTACAAGCCCGACATGAAAATAATATGAAACGAACTTAAAAAAGAAATTAAATATTCAGAGATTCATCGTTATACCACCATCCGCTCTCATCCCACATGCCTGCTGCCATTATCGCCTGCTTCGCCACTTTTTGCTGTTTGGCACTTTTCAAATGAACGATCATTCTTTCCAAGGATTTATGATAAATCAGGGATTCGATATCTTCGGCATTAATATGCTTCATTTGCAGAAGAGCGAGCTCTTTCAGACTTTTGGAAGTCTTTGCCCAGTCAATATTCTCCACATTCACATTGTTCAGGAAAACACGCTGTAATTCAGTCAGATTTTCAAGAGACGGCAGACTCGTTAGATGCGGCTGGTCCTCTATCCCTAATAAGCGCAATCCCTTCAATTCAGGCAATACGGATAGGTCAGATAATCCTTTCACCCTTAGGAGCTTCAACAGTTGCAAGGATTCCATTCCCGCAAGGCTATCCAGATTCTCTGCTCCACCAAAACTGAGATGAAGTTCGCGCAAATCCGTTAAATCTTTTAAGTATCCCAATTCCTTTAATGGCATTCCCGAAACATAGAGGGACCGGAGTGAAGACAATGTTCCGATCGTTTCGATGTTAGTTGTATGACCATTCACACTCAGCGTTTTAAGCTCGGTAAAGCGGTTAAGTACGGACAAATTGGTTTTCTTTGTTTTAGTTTTGCCGATGCGGAGCTGCTCTAAAGTGTTAGGTACAAGTGTTAATACATCAAGAGATTCCGCTTCAAATACGTCAAAAGCAAATTCTTTTAACCTTAGCATTTCACCTAAGCCCTCAATCCCATGAACGCGTCTATTACAATCAATCACAAGCTTTTCTAAATGGTTCATATATCTTAGACCAGACAAGTCGCCAGATTGCGAATGAAAGCCATATATGCGAAAAGTAACATCGGGTCTGTTGGCAAACAGCTCCTCATTCAATATCTGCATCAGGTTCACATCCGGGATATTGTGCTCGCTGTATTGAACAATCTTTAGCTCAGGATGAGCCGTAAGTGCGACAACCTCCTCACGAGTCCATCCCGAGTTGAGTTCGATTCTTTCCTTCATCCGCTATTATTCCTCCTTACAGAGTTTCTTCTTCGTAATATCTATTGGTTGGTCCATTGATTATCTAAACCAAAGTATAAATAACGTCTGGCGCAAACACAAAATGAAAAGAAAAAAGAGACCGAAGCTCCTTTGACGGAAACTCCGATCCCTTGTTATTAAATCTGTATAGATAACTTCTATTCCCACTCAATCGTTGCTGGCGGTTTGGAAGTTACGTCATACACGATACGGTTTACGTTATCCACTTCGTTAACGATCCGCACGGAGATTTTCTCCAATACGTCCCAAGGGATACGTGCCCAGTCAGCTGTCATACCATCGATGGATGTTACAGCACGGATACCTACAGTATAGGAATACGTACGCGCATCACCCATAACCCCAACACTCTTCATGTTAGGCAGGGCCGTAAAGTATTGCCAGATTTCGCGGTCAAGACCGGCTTTGGCAATCTCCTCGCGCAGGATGTAGTCCGAATCACGAACGATTTTGAGCTTGTCCTCCGTTACTTCGCCCAGTACACGGATAGCAAGACCCGGACCTGGGAATGGCTGACGCCATACAATTGCTTCTGGCAAACCGCACTCTTCGCCGACTTTACGCACTTCGTCTTTGAACAAGGCACTCAGTGGTTCGATCAGCTTGAAGTTCATGTCCTCAGGCAATCCGCCCACATTGTGGTGGGATTTGATAGTTTGAGCTGTCGCTGTGCCACTTTCCACGATATCCGTGTACAGTGTACCTTGCGCCAGGAATGCAAAATCATCAAACTGCTTGGATTCTTCGTCAAATACGTAAATAAACTCGTTACCGATAATTTTACGTTTTTGTTCCGGATCATCCACGCCTGCCAGTTTGGACAGGAAACGCTCTTGTGCATCGATTTTGACAACTTTCATGTCGAATTTGCCGACGAACGTCTCCATTACGCTCTCCGCTTCGCCTTTACGCAGCAGACCATGGTCGATAAACATACATGTCAGTTGGTCACCGATGGCTTTGTGAAGCAATGCAGCAACAACGGAAGAATCTACACCGCCGCTAAGTGCGCACAATACTTTACCATCGCCCACTTTTTCACGGATATCCTTGATCGTATCTTCGATAAACGTCTCCATGCTCCAGTTGCCTTCGCAACCACAGATTTCGTACAGGAAGTTTTTGATCATTTCATTACCGCGAACAGAGTGACGTACTTCTGGATGGAACTGAACAGCATACAATTTGCGCTCATCGTTGCTCATCGCTGCGATTGGCGCACTTTCCGTGCCTGCATCCAGTTTGAATCCAGCAGGAAGAGCAACCACGTGGTCACCATGACTCATCCATACCGTATGTTCACCTTCGATACCTTGTGCAAGAGCAGAACCTGGTGCAAACTCGATATCCGCTTTACCGTACTCACGCTTCTCGGAACGCTCCACTTTACCATCAAGCTGTTGCGCCATAAGCTGCATGCCGTAACAAATTCCGAAGATTGGCACTCCCAGATCATAAACGGCCGGATCTACGTGTGGTGCATTTTCTGCATAAACGCTAGATGGTCCGCCCGAGAATACGATTCCTTTTGGTGATAATTCTGCGATTTTCTCCGCCGGTGTGTTATACGGCAAAAGCTCGCTGTATACGCCCAGATCCCGGATTCTTCTGGCGATTAACTGGTTGTATTGGCCCCCAAAGTCAAGGACAACCACTATTTCATTTTGCTTATTCATTACCGAGCCTCCCTCAATTAATGAAACTAATTATACGCAACGACAAAACATACCGTCAAGGAAAGGCGAAACTCCTTTTTTCGACATCTCAAAACATGGCATATTCAACGCCTGAGATTACAATATTTAGTCGAATATTCTCGCCTCCATTCTATATATTTCCGATCGGAAATATAAGAAAAGGGTTGACGCACTATTTTCATCATAAAAGAGATCTTCCGCATAAAGCTCACGGTGTATGATCGCGGAAAGACGCCTCATTCGCTTTATGTTGCGAGAAAGGCGTCCTATGTTTAGTGCTGCGCTGTACTTCGTGTTACAGCGCCTGCATGCGCCGGGCCAGTTGAAGTGCCCGGCGCAGGAAGTCCAGACTGTCCGCACGCAGCGGACGGTCCGGCCCGTACAGCAGCCGTTCCCAGTCGGCTGCGAACCGCGCGATGTCCGCGCCGTCCGTGCCTGCGGCTGCGGCGGGTGACGCTGCATATTCACGCAGCGTCATGCCCGGCGGCCGCGGGCCGTAGCGGCGCGCGAGCGCGGTCCAGACCGGAGCGGCGGCGCTGAGCAGCCGCTCGCGGTCCGGAAAGCTGCTGCGCGGCCACGCCAGCAGCA
>NZ_LGRP01000076.1:0-6370 GCF_001636635.1 Paenibacillus sp. O199 | reverse complement strand
CTCATCTGGGGTTCCCAGTTCAATGTCGTGATTGAACTCATAGTCCAAGATATAGTTCACGATTTCATGACTCTCTTCTCCTTTATAATCCAGAAACAAAAACCTCTTCGTCGCCAAACCGTGGTTCAACATACTGAAATACGCCAGTGACTCGTCCGGGTCATTCAAGATATGTTCAACGTCCTCCTGATCCTTGAAAATCAAAGGCACCAAATCTTCCTCTTCCATATCATTGCCCTCCTCTCTTATTGAAATAGGTCTCCATGTTGATTAGGAATATATTCAGGATAATTTTTGCGGTAAAAGTCATCGATCATTCTCAGCATAGGGTCCCATTCTGGGTATGTTTCAGGATCTTGAATCGACATTTTAGCTTCTGCCGTGTTCATGAGAAAATCATCAAAATGGTCTGGATTGGGCAGCCCTTGTTTTTTTCGCATATGAAGTAAGAACAATATCTCGTAAGGGTAAAATGCATACTTAAAGTCCCCAAACTCTCCTAACTGTCCAACCTCTGCAGCTAAATTCGAGTGATGTAAAGACATTTCAGAAATCATTGTAATTAATTCTTGAACATTTACTGTTCTCCATTTTCCCAACACCTTTTCATACACTTCAAGATCTTCAGGAATTAAACCGTTCTTCATCCCTAATTCATTCAAATTTTTCTTCAAGTTTCTTGATAATTCTTGATTCGTTCCTGATATAGTCTCATCTCTAAACTGTAAATATAGCTCAAGTAAAAACCACAAATGTTTATTCCAATCGTTCGCATCCATAAATTTAGTTCCGAGTTTCGTCACTAGAAAATTGAATAGAATTTTCTCTTCTTTCTCCCAACCAAACATAGTGAAGTGAATCAATGCTATAACAACTTTTTTGAATGAATATTCCAGTATCATGTCAGGATAACGTTCCTTATACAAATCTTGTACCATACATTGATAAAAAACAACTTTTTGTATAGTTTTAAGATTTTCGACACTATCTCCTTTATTAATTAGTACATCATTTTTCCATCTTGAGAGATAGTAAGATGATATTGTATCTAAATTTATCAATAAAACATGATCCATATCAGTTTCATTTGACTCAACAATATCAATACTTTCATTAAGGTTTTCATTATATTCTTTTTGCACGTCTTCAAGCTTAATTCCATCAATAAAGTTTCTGCTATATCTTTTAAAAGCCATTTCCAACTTTTTTTGGTTTATCATAATAGGCCTCCTTTGATATCAATCTATTTCATTGTTCCAATCTTTCACTTTCAAAACATCTACACCAAAACCAGTTTTAGTTATTTTTACGTCAGTTTCAACCCTAATATAGTCATATTGCAATCCAGGATTTTGTTTTTTAAGCTTTTTTATTTCTTCTTTGAACTTAGCATATCTTGGATCTGTACTCTCAAGCATCTGTTCGAAATAATTTTTACCGCCTGATTTTTGCGCCTTAGAATAGGAAAAACTTCCCCACATTGATGCCTTAGATTCAATTATGGTCAACTTAGGTGGTGGTCCTTTGGATAAGAAAGTCCCATCTATACCATTCCTTCCAACTTGGAATAAATCTGAAATATCCTTGCCTAAGTTGTTATCCTTAGCAATTTGTTTGGCTACTTCCTCTCCAAAGTCACCTTTATCATGATGATAATATTTTGAATTATCTATTTTCCGCTCATACCCTTCTACATTGGATACATCGTAATTATGACTAATATCATCTGGTGTATCCAGCTTATTGGCCAGCTTACTCCGTTCACGCCTTAATTTCTTAAGTTCTTCTTTACTTGCCCCTTCTTTTTTCGCGTTTCTTAAGACCTTGCTAGTGCACCAGAGATGGCATCTCTGGCATTTGCCAATAACCGGAATGAAACTAGCCTTATCCAGCACATTTTTGAGTGATACCCATCACTTTGCTCTAGAAGCCATTTTCTCTTCCGGTTCCTCTTCTCTCTCACCTGACCACTGACTAAAAACATCTTTTCTGGCTATTGTAGTCAAAAGAAAAACACTCTCCAATTATTATAAATAACGAGAGAATGTTGATTTCATTTTTCCAATATATTCCGTATCATAGAACAAAATAACGAAGTGTTGAATACGTCTTTTTCGAGTATTTCTTCATCTATAAAAGAGATTCTTTTTTTGCAGGCTGTTCCAAACCCCAGACTTGTTATAGGCATCAAATTAGTCTTTCTACTTGTTCTCTTATCTCCTCATCGAATTTGCATCCCTCTACTTTAGCTCCTTTCCAAATTACATTTTGAAGATTCGCTCCAGTAAAATCGGCACCACTGAAGTCTCCATTACGAAGATCAGCTCCATTGAAGTTACTACTTATAAATATTGCATTTAGAGCAATAACATCCGACAGGTTTGCTCCGATAAAGTCTGCTTCTTTAAAATTACCATTTGTAAGGTTTGCTCCGCATAAATCGCATTCATCGAAAATAGAAACTTCACCATTTATCCCTGTCATATTGGAAAAGCGAAATGTTGCCTTTTGAAGTGCTGATCCGTACAAACTGCCATTAGTGAAATCAGTATAATCAAAGCATGTATCTGTACATGTACTTATTTTAATTTCTGTATTCTTCATTTGAGCCTTAAAAAAGTTTGCCTTACTCAGAACACAATCAGCTATATCAGCGTATTCAAGATTACAACTATCAAAATCGGTAGAAATAAATTCACAGTCACGAAATGAAACTTCAACAAAAGATGTCGCCCTAAAATTTATTTCGTTTGCATATAAGCGTTTAGCAATAATTTCAGATAGGTCTAAGAATGAGAGATCTGCCTCTGATATTCTCAAGTCATCAATCAATTCCTTGTTTAATTTGTAATTATTTATAAATTCAGAAGCTTCATCTCTGTCTTTTATATGTCTCACAGTTACACTCCTTCGAAAATATTTTAGTTTCTCATGTAATCCTTCCATTTGTTATTTGGGTTAAATGTAACCCCCATGTTGTCTTCAAAGTTTGGAACAGCAATGACCTCAACTTGATTCAAATATTCCATGACTTCCACCCATCGTTCTAACAGATGTTCTAAATCAGATTCCCAAGGATTTTCCACAAGATCAATTCGTATTCCTCCCCAGCTTAAATCTTTAATAACAGCGGGGCTTTTCACTATTACATCTCTACCAAACATTTCTAAAATATCTCCACTCAAGTACGTTCTCATTCCGATACCCAAAGGCCCATTAGGAAAAAACTTTACCGGAACAGGATATGAACTTAAGTTCATCCATTTATGATTTCTTTCTTTTTCAGTCTGCCACGGCGTTACAGCAGGCCAAGAAATATGAGTTACTCCGTAACGTGGCTTAACCGTTTCAGCGATCTGATCGGACAACTCAAAAAAATCTTTCCTATACTTACCATTCATAGATTTATCGAAAGAAAACTTAAGAAAAGATCGTAAGTTAGAATTCAAATCAAAGTAACCTGAATATTTGACAATTTTATCTCGTCGGAGATGTACTTCTGATATTTGCGGAATATCATAGAAAGATTTTGCTATAATTTCATCGCGATTGTAGCTTACACTGGTTGTTTCACTATTCCCCCATGTAGTGGGAGTAAATTTATCATTTGATTCAAAATTATCCAATAAACGATTCAAAGCCTGTTTTTCTCCTAACTTGACTGTCGGATACATTAATATATTAAATAAATTCGGTTTCACTTCTGACATCCTACCTCCTCTTAATGTGTTCTTTAAAGTTTTTTCCAGTAACCTCCCCCTGGTAAGTCAGGGTCAGCTATCCATTGATGCGTTGTTTTACCGTTAGCAGGGTCAACATAGTAAATATCGCTTTGTTCCCCTAGCGGCCCACTGGGTCTTGGTTTTGGAGGAACTCCTTTCAAATCTGGCAAATCACTAGATATTGTTACAACATGACGACCATTTACTTTGTCTTCAATCATTTCACGTTGAGCACGCATTTGATCGTCATTATATATAACCTGATCCTCTCCACCAGTTTTATGCTTATGATCATGTACTAGCTCTATCTTCCCTTCTTTATTTCGACCTATGCTGTCTGGTCGTGTTTCTACTCCTTCGGATGATATATATTTAATAACTGGTGCTTCGTTGTTATTTTCTATTTTGCGACCTAATTGGCCTTCTAAAGCCTGTCTACCTTTGCCCTCTTCTGTTGCTCCACGTTGACTACTGTTTTTCAACCTATCATTGACTACGTCCCATTTATCTCGGGACAATGGCTGCTTACCAAGATTTTTTTTGTTTCTGTACGTAACGTTCATATCTTGCATCATCAGCTGCTTTGTTGTTACCACGTTTTTCAGCCTCATCAATTTTGTTACGGTAGTGCTTCTCTTGCTCACTTGTTAATCCATTCTTATTTAACTTACCAGGTTCATTTTTTGAAGATTCTCCATCTTTTGTATCCTTCTTACCGTCTTTATTATCCCCAGAGGATTTAGAACTTCCTGAATCCCCAGAGCTTTTATTGTTTGTGCTGATTCCCTGATTCTGATTCTTCTTATACTTACTATTCAACATACTTAATAGAATCATTGCTTTGGTAATTGTATCCGAATCCACATATTGACTTAGTTGTTCTAAGCCATAATTCATCGCCTCACTGATCAGCAAGTTCTGCATGAATCCGGTCGCCATGCCGCCCGCCGTCTTGAGTCCGTTCGCCAGTTTCGGCGACTTCATCATCAGATCGTTCAGCTTGCTCTTCAGCTTATTCGCTAGATCCGCTGGACTAAAGTTGCTCGCAAGTCCCTTCGCCTTGGTCATGACCTTGCCCAGCACTGTTGCTATGTAGATACATTTCTTATTTTCCAATCAAAATAGGCAGGCTCCCGTAATCTAACCAGAACCTGCCTAACCTCTTTTTCAAACGCTATTAAATATAATACTGAATATATCGCTCTTTTTCAGGAATATCCTCATTTCCTAACAAATCCACCTGCGTTAAAGCATCCTTGTGCTCAAGTTCCGCAATGAATAGAGCATAGAAATCACCAGTTGTGGGATAAGTAAATAATGCCATACCCTTTCGGAGAGACATTCCTCCTTTATAGTTCAAGAGAGAAAGAGCTTGAAAGTTTAACACTTATAAAGTTTTAATCATTTAATTTTTGGTTTGTTGATTTATTGTATGGTATAGTCTGTAAACGCAGTCTACATTTTTGGTTAGTTAATATTGTTATTGATTATACGATGTAATAATTTGGCGATAGATAACCTAAATATTTACTTTTTATCTAATTTATCAAATTGGATCATCCGGAAATTCTTCAGAATACCTAGTTATCAGATTTTGTAAAGCCATATCTTGAGGAGTCTCATTTAAGTATTTGTATTTCCAAATGATAAGTTGGTCACTAAAACTATAGTTGGTATCAAACCATTTTGTATAATCAAAGTGAACTTTTAATTTTCCTGTCCTGTCTAAATTTAAAGTAAAGGAATACCATAATTCTTGACCGTCATCTTTAAATATTTCTCTCATTTGTTCAGCTAATGATAGAAGTTTTCTTTTATTTAATTTAAATTCCCTCTCGTTCACTTGATATTTGAAAGGAATTTCAAGGCTATATTCATACCTCTCCGGATTCGTTTCTGGTAGGTAGAAAAAATATGTACCTCCACCATCATCAGAAATTTGAGCATAAAAGTAAAATTCCAGCCAATCTTCCTGTATCATTTCATTAACCGTTTCCGCTATCTGCTGGTATAAACTGTTTAGTATTTTCTCCATTACTTCAGCCTCCTGATTGATTTTTCATTGTTTTCTCAAAAATTCCTTTGCCTTCAATTTCATAAACTACTTCAAAAGCATCTGGTCTCATTGAATTGCCCGAATAGATTGGTTCAATCTTCACTGTAACTTTTTTAGGTGGATCTTCTTTGAGCGCATTGACCCAATCAGTCTCCATTTCATACCATACTCCACCACTTCGATTAATCTGGCTATTTTGTGGGACGAGGTTATCAATGTCCTTCGGTCCTTTAAATTGTGCCCCTATTAAGTGTCCACCATCATCATCAGGTAACCGACCTTGCCCTTTCCCTACCGTCCTCTGGGCATATTCACTACGGTCTCCTTTACCAAGCACAAGTGCTCCTTCACATTCAATAATACGCCCTTGGCTATCCGTACGATAAGTATAACCATCTGGCGATGTGTATTCCACGTTCGGTTTTAAAACCTTTTTTCTACCTTTCTTTGTAAAGTGATCTCCATACTTAACCGTTTCATAAACTGGTTGTTTAGAATTAACATCAGTACCGTTCTTATCCTTCTTGGTATCAGATGTCGACGAATCCTTTGAATCGTCTCCAGTTTTCCCTTTGGATTTATCCGCTTCCTG
>NZ_LGRP01000009.1:200542-283526 GCF_001636635.1 Paenibacillus sp. O199 | reverse complement strand
TTTTGTTCATTAACAGGACAAAGCCTTCTTCAGATCCACCGACATGTTCAGCAATCGCCGAGGCCGCATCGTTGCCTGATCGCAGCATCAGCCCATATAGCATGTTTTCAAGTGTCATTTCTTCACCCAGCTTGAGATAGATGGACGACCCTTCTTTGGCAAAAGCCGAAGAAGTTACCTTTACTTTGTCATCCAGTTTACCGTGTTCAATCGCAACAATTGCCGTCATGATTTTGGTCAAGCTGGCAATCCTCAGTTCCTTATCCCCATCTTTGCTGTACAATATTCGGCCCGACGTCACATCAATGAGAGCAGCGCTTTGCGCATGGTTTGAGGGGCCGGGGATAGTTCCCTGGGCTTCAGCAAGCCCAAATGAGGGAAACAGAAACAAAGGTACAAGCATACATGCCATAAATTTCATTAATTTTCGCATCGATTCATTCCTCCGGGTCACTTGGAATCTTGTACTAGCTTATGTCTGGACAACCCGAAGTATGTCCCAGTGTTAGAAAACAGCAAAAATCCCTCTCGCACATGCTGCGGAAGGGATCTTAACCGAATCATTATTTAGCTGTACGTAGAAGGATCAGGTGTGACAGGAATGCCGGACTCTGCCGGTTGTGCTGTATTACGATTGCGGAACATGTCCTGGATTCTATCCATCACATACGGTGTGGAATCGATCAATTTCTCGAACAGATGCGTTGAGTTGTCAAGCGGCACGATGTGTACGCCCTGTTTGCCAACTACCAGGAACGCGATAGGACGAATGGATACGCCCCCCCCGCTTCCGCCTCCAAATGGTGAGGCAACCGATGCGGAGCTGGCATGTTCAGTGGTACTACTTCCGCTGCTCCCGCCGCTTCCACCTTTGCTGTTTCCATCATTTACATGAAAATCACTGCCACCCGCAGCGAATCCAAATCCCACTTTACTGATCGGCAAAATTACGGTACCATCAGGTGTTTCGACCGCATCGCCCACGATTGTATTGACATCCACCATGGCCTTGATATTTTCCATTGCGGTTTCCATTAAGCCTTGAATTGGATGATCTGACATTTCAATTCCCTCCAGTTTCAATTTAAGCTAGGTTTGATCTAACCATATCATCCCCAAACTTGAAGGGACTTATGTAAGCCAGCCATTTAACTAAACCTCAATACTACAAACCGCTGACTGGGCAAAATAAAATCCGGCAGTTGCAAGCAAACTATAGGAAATTTTCTCATACTCGGTTTCTTCTTAACTACCGAGTAGACCCAGCCAAGACGCATAGTTCCACCCCCGCCACCCCGCAATCATTTTAAATGAAAGGCGTATAACACAGGAACAGTACATACAATTAAATTTGCGATTTACTGTGTTGTTTCTTCAGCTTCAGCTTGCGTCTGCGCCGTTGTTCTTGTAAGAGTTTGAACCACATCCGCCATCCTCCCTCTACTTGAAGCACTCGGGTTAAGAGCGTAAGTCCTGCGATCATGACTGCTGAAATCCGGATCTTTAGTTTCCAATCCAGCTCGGTTTGGAACTCCATCTCGTCTTCCCACACCGGCACAACTTGTAACTTTGGCGTTTGTTCAAAACGGATTTGATAAGAGAGGTATCCAATGATGATCGACTTGATACTCCACACCCAACCGATGAGAACAGCCGTATATGCTGCGTCGCCGACGCCAATGCGAGTGGACCAGGACAAATGAGTCATATGTACACGAGTGAGTGTTTGCTTGATCCAGAGCTTTAATGCTTCCGTTGCCCTGAGCATGATTTTTACATCCTTAGCCCATTTTTTGACTTTACGTTTGTTAACACGCTCGCTGCTCTGGGCTTCTCCCCTCGAATGATTCATTCGCTGCTCCGTCTTCACCAGAAAACCTTCCTTCATATTACGAAAGACAATACTAGGAATTTCATAGTTAATACGCACAATGCCATATAACAGACGAACCGTAATCTTGGCATAATCATCATGATTGTGTTTCCTGAATGTAAAATGCACATGAACATACGAGATGAGGACTGCGACAAGAAGCAGTGCGATCAACAAGCCGATTCCTCCAAGCCAAATCCACACAGGCCTTACCTCCAAGCCCTCAATTCTTTTCTCGTCTAGTATGACACTCTATATAGGAAAAAATTCACGTCTGACCTGAAAATTCCATTTAATCTTTGAACGACTACCTTGCACTCCATTCCACATACCACGCCAAAAAAACCGGCACCCCGAAAGGGCAACCGGTTTTGGATCGATCCAGACTGCAAAGTTATGAGTTCGAAGGATCATCTTCGTTATTAATATCGTTTGCATTTGCATCATTCTCGAGATTTGCACTATCCAGGTCCAGGTCCACATGCTGCACATCCAATTTTTCAAAAAGCAGCTGTGTTTCTTCCTCCAGGTTCTCGGAATCTTCAAACAACCCTGGCTCCGGCAGATCTTTGAGCGAAGCCAAACCAAAGTAATCCAGGAAAGACTTGGTAGTGCCATATAGAATTGGGCGTCCAATGGCCTCAGCCCGTCCCACTTCCTGAATGAGATCCTTGTTCACAAGTGTATGAATGGCACGTTCAGATTTCACCCCACGTATCTCCTCAATCTCTACCCGTGTGATAGGCTGACGGTACGCCACAATAGCGAGCGTCTCCAACGCCGCCTGGGATAAAGAGGTACGTGCAGGTGAATAAGCCAATTTCTCAAAATAGGCCGCATGTTCCGGCAAGGTACCCAGTTGGACTACCCCTGCAATTTTAAGAATTTGTACGCCTCGTCCCTGCTTGGCAAATTCAGCGATCATTTCCTCAATCGCATCCGACACCAGTTCGGTTCGCTGATCTACGATTTCGGCGATTTGTTTGATGCTCAGACCTTCTTCTCCGGACAAAAACAGCAGGCCTTCAATAATCGATTTCAATTTCGGAAAATCCATGATTCTTTGTTTCCCCTCTCCACTCCATAACGATATCCTCAAACATCCGCTCCTGATAACAGACGATCTGCTTCATCTTCATCAGTTCCAGCACCGCCAGAAAAGTTACGACAATCTCGTGCCGATAAATTTGGTTATCCAGCAACTTGGAGAATAACAGCCTGCCTCCCGGTCCCATACTTTCCAACGCACCGATGACATCGCGAATACGATCCTTAACCGAGATTTCATCCCGATGGATCCGAGTTACAGTTGTCCGCTTCTCCGCCTTGCGCAGCGCCTTCTGGAAAGCCGCAATCAGATCCGAGGTATGCAAACCCTCGACCGGATTCGATTGTGCTTCTACAGGCATATACGGCCGCAAATCCTCGGGCTCTTTGGAGAAAATAAGGCTGCGTTCCCACTCCCGTTCGTGCAAGTGACGCGCAATTCCCTTGTATTTGCGATATTCAATCAGACGCGCAATCAGTTCTGCACGTGGATCATAATCTTCATCTTCCATATATGCATAATCCTCAAAGTCCTCGATTACCGGTGGTTTGGGCAGTAATAACTTGCTCTTGATCGACAGAAGTGTTGCCGCCATTACCAGAAATTCACTCGTAATATCCAGCTCCAGCTCCTGCATCGAATGCAGATACGCCATATATTGATCGGTAATATCGCTGATGGGAATATCCTGGATATGAATCTCTGCCTTATCGATCAGATGAAGCAGCAGATCCAAAGGCCCTTCAAAAGTCTCCAGTTTGTATGTAACTACCGTCACTAGACGAATCCTCCCGCCAGAAAAATAAAAACCCCCGCTAAGCCGCCGAATCCGGTCTCCCGTTTTCGTCTGCGCTGAGCAGGGCACTATATTAAATAAGCACTATTTTAGCTGTTTCGTCAAGTTCGCCATTTCAATAGCGGCAGTAGCTGAATCCCAGCCTTTGTTTCCTGCCTTTGTTCCAGCACGCTCAATGGCCTGTTCAATATTCTCTGTTGTAACCAAGCCGAAGATTGTAGGTACGCCTGTTTTCAGGTTAATTGCGGCTACACCCTTAGCCATCTCATTGCACACATAATCATAATGTGTTGTTGAACCACGGATAACCGTCCCCAGCGTAATGACAGCATCATATTTTCCACTTTCAGCCATTTTTTGGGCAATCAACGGGATTTCAAACGCTCCTGGAACCCACGCTACATCCACTTCATCATCTTGTACACCATGACGTTTGAACGCATCCAGTGCTCCACTGAGCAATTTGCTTGTAATGAACTCGTTAAAACGTCCTACAACCACTCCATATTTTAATCCTTCTGATACCAAATGTCCTTCAAAAAAGTGTGGCATTCAAGTCATCTCCCTAATTGTATTATATGATGTACGCAGCTGATCTTTGGAAACTAGTTCACCCTGTTTAACCTCAGAAAAACTACTCAGTTTTTTTCTTCATTCTGCTCGATATCGTCGAACTTTAGCATATGGCCGAGCTTCGCCTGCTTCGTGTGCAAGTAGACCGTATTGTCCTCGTTCTCTTCCATCTGAATGGCAACACGTTCCACCACTTCAAGTCCGTACCCTTCAAGTCCTTTAATTTTGCGTGGATTGTTGGTTAACAACCGAATTTGACGAACCCCTAGATCTTTGAGAATTTGGGCACCAATGCCGTAATCTCGAAGATCGGCAGCAAACCCAAGCTTCAGATTGGCATCCACGGTGTCCAGACCTTCCTCTTGCAGTTTGTAGGCTTTGAGCTTGTTGATCAGTCCAATGCCTCGTCCTTCCTGTCTCATATAGAGCAGGACGCCGTTGCCTTCGTCATGGATCTGTTTCAATGCTGCATCGAATTGTGGACCACAATCGCATCGATGAGAATGGAATACATCCCCTGTGAGACATTCGGAGTGTACGCGGACCAATACAGGCTTCGATCCGTCAATTTCGCCTTTAACCAAAGCGACATGCTCCTTGTTGTCCACTGCATTTGTGTATGCCACCGCCTGGAATTCACCAAAGTCTGTTGGCATACGTACAGCTACTTCGCGTTTAACCAACTGTTCCTTCTCATTCCGGTACCGAATCATGTCCTGAATGCTAATCAGCTTCAGATCATGCTTGCGGGCAATCTCCTGCAGATCCGGAAGTCTGGCCATCGTGCCATCTTCCTTAATCACTTCACAGATTACACCTGCCGGATAAGAACCGCACATAATAGCGAGGTCTACGGCTGCTTCCGTATGTCCCGCGCGTCTTAGCACACCGCCATCTTTGGCGATGAGTGGGAACATATGCCCCGGCTTGCGGAAATCTCCGCTTTTCGCTTCGGGATCGATTAGACCCTTGACTGTAATGGAGCGTTCATGAGCCGAGATGCCCGTTGTGGTATCTTTATGATCTACAGAGACGGTGAAAGCCGTCCCATGAAAGTCCGTATTTTGCTGAACCATAGGCTTTAGGTTGAGTTCATCGGCACGTTGCTGCGTAATGGGAACACACACCAGACCCCTGCCTTCGGTAATCATGAAATTGATCACTTCAGGTGTAGCCTTTTCCGCCAAAGCGATAAAGTCGCCTTCATTCTCCCGATCCTCATCATCCATCTCAATAACCGGTTTACCCTGCATGAGATCGTAGATGGCTTCCTCAATAGAATTCAGAATGGATTTCTCTAACATAGGTCCCCCTCCAGTTTCCATTTCAATTTATATTTGTAGTTTATCAATTACGATTTGTTAAGCAAAGCCGTGATTAGCCAGGAAATCCTCACTGATACTTCGCGGCTTGCCCGCACCGGTCTCCTGATGTCCCTTACCATAGTGCAGCAGATGATCCACATATTTGCCCAAAATATCACACTCAATATTGATGGTATCTCCCGTCTTTTTCACATTTAATACGGTCTCACCAATGGTATGTGGAATAATGGATACAGTGAATGCGGTCTGTGAAGTATGCACAACGGTCAGACTAATTCCGTCCAGGGTTACAGACCCTTTGGGTATCAGATATTTGAACAGCTGCATATCGTCAGGTTTGATCTCGAAAACAATTGCATTCTGGTCACGTGTAATGCTGCCAATGACCCCAGTGCCATCGACATGGCCCTGAACGATATGCCCGCCAAAACGTCCACCTGACAGCATGGCTCGCTCCAGATTAACTTTGCTGCCGGATTGCAATTGACTAAGATTGGTATGTCGATATGTCTCGGGCATCACATCGGCAGTAAATCCGCCACCCTCCAGGGTTGTCGCAGTTAAGCATACCCCGTTTACAGCTACACTATCGCCAATCTTTAAGTCGTTCATGATGGCGGAAGCTCCGATATTCAGGACCATCGCTTCGCCTTTCCGACCTATCCGCCGGATCTGACCGACTTCTTCCACCAAACCGGTAAACATGCTACCGCCTCCTTTATTTATTTCATTATCGTTAATTCATTTATTCAGGCCAAACCGGAATTCCGCCAATGCTGATATTATCTCCAACTTGCTCAATTTCCAGCTGATGTAATTGAATCGCCTGACTCATGCGCTCTACACCCTCAAAGCGGAAACTGCCTGGTGTTTCGTATCCTCCGACAATTTTCGGAGCAATGAACATGAGCAGTCGATCTACCAACCGCGCTTCCAGCATGGACCCATTCAATGTTCCACCGCCTTCAAGCAGAATTGAACCAATCTCACGCTCACCGAGCTTGCTGAGTGCACTCAGTAGATCAACACGTGGTCCTGGACCACAACGTATAATCTCCACCCCATAGGCTTCCAGCCGCTCTGCCGCTTCAGGGCTCGCCTCATCTGTTGTAAGCACCCAGGTAGGTGCAAGGCCATCCTTGACCATTTTGGCGCCTACAGGCAGACGTAGCTTGGAATCGACCACGATTCGTACCGGGCTGATCCCTTCCACTTGCAAGCGAGTCGTGAGTTCGGGATTGTCTGCAATGACCGTTTCCACACCAACCATAATTCCTTGATGGCGATGGCGAAGAGCGTGTACAATCTCGCGAGCTGACTCGTTAGAGATCCATTTGCTGTCACCGCTACGCGTAGCAATTTTGCCATCCAGTGTAGAGGCCGTCTTCAAAGTTACAAAGGGGAGACCTGTTGTAATGTATTTGATAAATTTCTCGTTCATCCGTCTTCCGCGCTCACGCAGCACTCCAACTTCAACTTCGATCCCTTGTTGACGCAGCATGCTGATTCCTCTGCCGGATACTTGCGGATTCGGATCTTCGCAGCATACAACGACACGTTTCACTTTCTCATGAATGAGACGTTCACTGCATGGTGGAGTCTTGCCATAATGGCTACAGGGTTCGAGCGTAACGTACACTGTACTGCCTTCAGCATCACTACCCGCCATGTTCAGTGCATGAACCTCTGCATGACCCGTTCCCCGTTTGAGATGACTTCCGAGGCCCACGATACGTCCTTCTTTTACCACGACACAACCGACTACCGGATTGATTCCGGTCTGTCCTTGTGCCCGTTCTGCCATATCCAGTGCTAGCGCCATATAAAATTCATCATTAATCATTTCCAAGTCCGTTCACCCCACGGTTAAAATCTTAAGTTATAGACCTCCCTTCCAACAGAGAGGCATGTTCCATATCCAATAAAAAATCCCCGTCGAACAAACCGTTCGATGGGGATGATGAGAGACATGTGTCACCAGCAGTACTATTGATACATTGCCAACAACACATCGCCCAAAACTTCATTTCAGGCAAGTGAAAGCAGACACATACCTTAATGAACTTCAATTACAGGTAAAGAGCTTCTATGATGTGGCATATGTATGAAGATTTCCGGAAGTAACCGGATTTCTCCCTGCACAGGAAATGAATTCGTCAAAAACTGTACAGCAACACTCCTGCGGAATGCGGCCCCTAAGGACTGCACCCTCTCCTTCTCCCATCCAGACTATACTGTCGGTTCTGGAATTACACCAGATCAGCCATCTGCCACAGGCAGACGGGTCACGGACTTTGCATCAATGCTGGATAGATATCCTCACATACTGCATCACCGCCGGTAGGGAATTACACCCTGCCCTGAAGGATTCGTTGCGTTATTAATTGGATGTTAGCACTTTAACGTCAAAAAATCAATTGTTTTTTGTTCCTTTTTGTCACATACTAACTTTTAATAAGCTTAAGTGTAAACAAAAACCGCTTCGCTAATTGCGAAACGGTTTACATACGTTTATTGATTAAGCTTCTACTACTTCAACTGTTTCCATTTTGTCGCGACCTTCGAAAGCGTCCACGAATTCCATACCTTTGGTTACTTTACCAAATACAGTATGTTGTCCATCCAAATGTGGTTGCGGTTGGTAGCAGATGTAGAACTGGCTTCCCCCTGTGTTACGGCCTGCATGAGCCATAGCCAAAGTTCCACGCTCATGTTTGTTCGGGTTGATTTCACAGTTAATTGTGTAACCTGGGCCGCCTGCACCGGAACCGTTAGGGCATCCACCTTGAGCTACAAAGCCCGGAATAACACGGTGGAATACAAGACCGTTGTAGAAACCGGAGTTAGCCAGTTTCTCAAAGTTTGCTACTGTGTTTGGAGCTTCTTGATCGAACAAATCGATTACAACTTCTCCGCCGTTTGCCATTTTGATTTTCGCTTGTTTCGCCATATGTAAATGACTCCTTTCGTATTGACCATCGTTAATGGTGCCAGAACGCATGACCCTGGGCCAAGCTTTATAGCACTTTTCTTAGTGTACACCGAAAATGGATTGATCGCAAAATAATCAGCAAGATTTTTTTCAAAATCCGGCCCTAAACATGCAAAAGAAGACAAAAAAGGAGTGCCCTTTTTTGTCTTCTTCATAATAGTGCTCAGCTAGATGTCCTTAAATTAACGGGTAACTGGCTGTTTTGCAATACGCTCAGGTACGAGATCATTCTGGATGATGTCCTGATACGTCTCACGGCGTACCACTACATCCCCTTGACCGTCTTTGACAAACACAACTGCCGGACGACGAATCCGGTTGTAATTGCTTGCCATCGAGTAGTTGTATGCGCCTGTGCAAGCTACTGCGAGTAGATCGCCGCTTTGCACTTTAGGCAGGTCCAGATCCCAGATCAGCATATCGCCGCTCTCACAACATTTACCAGCAACAGATACCGTTTCCTGAGCAGCCTCATTTGCACGGTTTGCCAATACAGCCTCATATTTGGACTCATACAGCGCCGGACGTGGATTGTCTGTCATTCCACCATCAACAGCTACGTATTTACGAACTCCTGGAATATCTTTGCTTGTTCCAACAGTGTAGAGCGTAGTTCCCGCTTCACCTACGATGCTGCGGCCTGGTTCAACCCAGATCTCAGGCACGGCATAGCCGATTTGAGCAAAATGATTTTTCACCGCATCCGTGATGGCTTTCACGTATTGAGAAACTTCAAGCGGTGTATCTCCATCGATATAGCGGATACCGAAGCCACCGCCCAGATTAACCACTTTGAATGCCACGTTAAGACGCTCATACACATCTGCTGCAAACTCAGCAACGCGTTGAACTGCCATTTGGAAGCCTTCAACTTCGAAAATTTGGGATCCGATGTGTGAATGCACACCGAGCAATACCAGATTTGACTGCTTGGAAGCCAATTCAATGGCTTCAAATGCCGTTCCGTTCCCGATATCGAATCCAAATTTGGAATCCGTTTGTCCTGTCGAGATATATTCATGCGTATGCGCTTCAACACCAGGCGTCACACGAAGCAAAATGTTAACTTTGCGATTTTTGTCTGCGGCTACAGCTTGCAGCAAGTGCAGTTCATTGAAGTTATCCACAACGAAGCAGCCAATCTCTGCATCAAGCGCCATTTCGATCTCTTCCAGCGTTTTGTTGTTACCGTGGAAATGAATGCGTTCTGCCGGGAAACCGGCTTGAAGTGCCGTGAACAATTCACCGTCGGATACAACATCCAAGGAAAGTCCTTCTTCCGCAGCAAGGGCACACATCGCCATTACGCAGAATGCTTTACTTGCATAAGCAACCTGGAAACCCAGGCCTGAAGCACGGAACGCTTCCATATACTCTCTGCAGCGCTCACGAACCAATTGCTCGTCCACAACATACAGGGGAGTTCCAAATTGTTCTTTCAAGTCGGTTGTATCGACTCCACCAATTTCCAGATGTCCCTGTGCATTTATTTTACTTGTACCATGTAAATACATAATCTGCATTCCTCACTTTTTTATATACTGGAACAGCTGTTATTCCAATGATTTTACACCAGTATATCAAATTAGAAAATGAGAAGAATGGATTTTTCGGCAGATCATTTGTGTTTTTTACTTTTTTGCAGTTCCCCGTCTGGATCACTGTCCATTTTGGTATTGTCACGCGTTTTGTTGATCGAAGGACGTTTTTTATTTTCCAACAGCGGCAAACGGAACAAAAAGTTACCCAAAGCCTTTGCATTAAACGGTATGAACGGCCAGAGATAAGAAGAGTTGTAGGAGCGATGCAAAGTGAGCGCCACGATAATGAACGTCGTCCCGACAACGAATCCGGGAACCTTGAATATCGCCACAGCAACGAGCAAAAACAATCTGACCAATCGATTAGCCAAACCAAGCTCATAACTGGGTGTTGCAAACATACCAATCGCGGCAATCGCCATGTAAAGTACCACTTCATTGACAAAATATCCTGTTTTTACGGCGATATCCCCGACTAAAATTGCCGCAATCAAACCCATGGCCGAAGCGAGTGGCGTCGGGGTATGGACTGCTGCCATCCGTAATAAATCCACTCCGAATTCAATAAGCAGGAACTGCAGAATCAGCGGGAGCTGGGCATTTTCATGAGGACCGATGAACTCCATTCCTGCTGGCTTAATGGCAGGGTCAATAACCATCAACAGCCATAGCGGCAACAGGAAAAGCGAAATCAGAATACCCCCAAATCGTACCCAGCGCAGATAGGTTCCCATAAAGGCGGTCTGTCTGTTCTCTTCCGCATGCTCACACAGGTCAAAAAAGGTCGTGGGCAGAATCATCACACTGGGTGAAGTATCTACAAAAACAACAACCCTTCCGTCCATCAGATGGGAAGCTGTCACATCCGGTCGTTCCGAATAACGAACCAACGGATACGGGTGCCAACCCTTGTTAATAATCGCTTCTTCAAGCTGTTTATCGGCAGCAGGGATGCCGTCGATATTTACTCGTTTGATTTTTTCACGAACGGAATCCACCTGAACCTTGTCCACGATATCGTCAATATATACAACACAGACATCCGTTTGCGATCTGCGTCCAACCTGCATAATTTCAAATTTTAATCCTGGGTCCCGTATTCTTCGGCGCACTAACGCCACGTTGGTCAGAAGTGTCTCCGTGAATCCGTCTCTTGAACCCCGCACCACTCTCTCCAGCGAAGGTTCCTCTGGGGAACGTACCGGATAGCTGCGGGTATCCATAATAATAACGGAACGATCCCCTTCGACAAACATGGCACTCATGCCAGTGAGGACCTTGTTGATGACGGCGCTCATTTTCTCCACTCGCTCAACTTGAATATGAGGAATGTAACATTCGAAATACGACTTCAGCGCATGTCCGGACACTTGCTCCGGTGTAAGATAGGTTAGCCTTTTTAACACTTCAAGCAGAATCTCATCCTTTGCAAACCCAGTCAGCAGCAACAATCCAACATGTTTGCCACCCAAGACCATTTCCCTCATATTCACATCAAAGGACTCTCCAAGTCCCAACACTTGCTGAAGCGTATATTTGTTATCACTCATGCGAGGGGATATATCGTCGTTTTCCTGCCAATATTCTACCGATTCCTCGATACTGTCAGACATTTCATTTTGCTTCTTCTTTTCGTAAGCCTTCTTTTCTTCTTCCTCCTGAATCTCATAAGGAGATTTATGCATCTTCTCTTCGGATGTTGCTTCGCTGGATTCATGCCCGTCGTTGTCCGATCTTACGTCCATTTCCCATCCTCCTTAGGCCTAACGTTTTAACGCTGGTATACAAAAAAGTCAAACAGGGAGCCCGTCATCTTCCCCAAAATCATAGCAAGCAACAATCCAAACAAATACGATTTCATGCCCAGTCGTTTTGCCAGCACTGGCAGTACATTCAGCACCTCAGTCAGTGCCGCAGCAAGCAGACCGATGAACACACCACAAAACAGTCCGATGATCGGGCTCAGCAACAGCGCTCCGTGTACCTTCCAGTGCCAAAAATCCGCAACAGTACCGAGCAGCGAACCTCCGATCAAGGCCCCTTCATACCAATGGGTTTTGTCATAGGTTCGCGTAAGTTGAGCTAGTCTTGGGATCATATCAAGCACGAGAATAAGCGCAATCACACCGCTTCCTACAGCGATTCCCCCCGCAATGCCCAGCACAATGCTGATTGCTCCGTTAAGAACGCTCATCCGCATTCATCTCCCTGCGTTCCTCTTCATGCATACGTTCGGTTTCTTCAATCACTACATACTTGTCTACATTTTGCTGATATAGGAACATTTCCACTTCCAAAGGGGTAGGTTCTTCATTCCACTTTTTCTTGAATAAATGATTGAAAAACACAGCCATACCAAACCCGATCCCGAGAGAATACGCCACCTGAAACAGATACGGATGCTCATCCCGGTGGCCCGTAATCATCTCTACAATTCGAATTTGGACTTCCTGCATGTTTACGTCCGCATGAAAATTCATAATGGTCAATGCTGATCCAAAGAAAAGCAGCAGCCACACCAGGATGAACAGAGATTTGGAAGGCTTGCCACTTCCTACAACCACCTCAACAAGCGTATGACCCGATCCGATTAATTCAACGGTGACATCTGGCAAGGTTCGACGGATCTCGGGGATGATCTGCAATATATCAATGAGGATCAGATTGCCGTCCTCCGGTCCGGGGCGCAGCAATTCAAGCTCAAGCAGCCTTCCTTCCTGTTCTTCGGGAGAGGTGAGCAAGTGAGCTACATCTCCAAGCTTGACACTTCGGCCTCTTTGGATGCGAATACGGCTGCGCAAACGAACATAGACCGTTGGAGTGGGTGTCAGGGACATCCGGAACACTCCTTTACTGCGTAATTTAGGTTAGTATTTGAAGAATGTGCAAATTTATTACATTTTGGTTGGAAAAAGGTTGTGTGGACCCTGCGGGCGCTTCGGGATGGATCGGCCATCGGTCGCTGTTGCTCTCAGGTTAGTAAGGGAACTACACGCAGGCACTCCAGCTGCAGACCAACCTTCCGATCGCTGTTGTCTCCAAATTCTTTTGATTTATTTCTAAATGTTAGAAATTTGGAGACAGTGTATGCTTTCGAAGTAGCTTTCTTTCAGAAAGCTTTTAGGCGAACGCTTCGCTTCTTCAGGTCTAATCTGCCGCCTACGTTGCTTGTGTGTATCCTTAGACGAGCCCTCACGCTTCGCTCCTTTGTCCGATTCCATCCCTCCGCTGCACGGGTCCCTTTTTTTCAAAGGCCTGCAATAAATGTGCAGGGAGGCGGTAGTAGGAGATTTAATAGCTGGCTTAATTACAGCTTTTTCTCTATTACTTTTCTTTATGACTAATGCACAAAAACAAAAAAAGCCGCTAATATAGCGACTTATTGAGAAGAGAAAACCTTATGGATTGTCTGATCAGGTATCTTTGTGAAAGCCTTACGCATCGTTGTCAGGACTTCCTGTGAAGAGGTTATATCTGAAGAAGGAGTAATTTGGATTACTTCAATATCTTTGGGGAACGGGTGGAAATAACGCATATAAACAAAAACAAAAGCCGTGATTATCAGCAGGACGGATAACAATACTTTCATTTTTTTGTTCAATGTTCAATACCCTCCTTAATTCTCAACTCCACTTCTCTTCTGAACTTTAACGGGGTGATTTGCATGGTTTTACGAAACTGATGGATAAAATAGCTCGTGCTATTAAAACCAACTTCATAAGCAATCTCGGTAATACTACGTTCTTGGAGTTGCAACAACTCCACACTTTTTTGAATTCGATAATCAATAACATACTGCATGGGTGTTGTCTTCAACATTTGTTTGAAATAACGACATGTTTCCGAGCGGCTTAACTGACCGGCCCTCGCAATGTCCTCCAATTGGATTGGTTCGGCGAAGTGCAGGTGAATCCATTCGACCATATCCTTCATTCGCCTGCTTCTGATGATTTCGGATGGATCATATTCCAGCGCGTATCCACTTGTAATCAGATGTTTCCATATCGTCAAAAGGCTTGCAGCCACATTCATTTCGTAAAATGGAGGCTGCTCATCCAAATCCTTTTTAACATGCCGGATGGCGTCGAGGACTTGAACTCCCCATGAAATTTCCCTTTTGATATGAAGATAAGGTAAATTGGTTGCTGAGATATAAGGATGAACATACTTCAAATATAACTCGGAAGGCACAACAAAATGCGGAGAGACATTTAGACAAAGATAAATACAATTATCCTGCTTACCCCGTTCCTCTGCCATGTGCATGCAACCACTGTTGATAAACAGCCCGTCGCCTTGGAGCACAATGATCTTTTGATCATTCACATAAAAAAGAGCTTCGCCCTGGACAACCAAGACAAACTGCAATTCATCATGCCAATGCAAAGGAATATGCCCGTGAACATTGCGTGCAATTGTGGTTTCATAACACGCCACAGGCAATATAACTGTACGATGCTCCGTCAGTTCCCTCCCGTTCTTATCAATTCCAAATTCTATCTTAAGCATATTCTCTCATCTCAATATAATGATATTTATCTGTGCGATATTGATATTATTATAGCCTATTTCGTTTTAATATAGCACTATTCTTATATTTAAGGTGAGGGCGCTATTCATGAAAATATCTATTCAAAGATCTAGAAAATCAGGCCTATTCTTCGTTCTTACAGGTGCGATATGCTGGGGCATTGGCGGAACAGTTTCACAAAAACTGTTTCAACAATACGGAATTGAAGTCAACTGGTTTGTAACGGTTCGACTGCTGATTGCGGGTATACTGCTTCTGACGGTTCAATCCTTTACAACAAGGCGCTCGCAAATTTTCGATATGTGGAAGCAGAAAAAAACAGCCTTGCAGCTAATCATTTTCGGATTATTCGGGATGCTCGCTGTTCAATATACGTACATGGCGTCTATTCAACATGGCAACTCCGCAGTAGCGACACTACTTCAATATCTATCACCAGTCATGATCATAGTCTATATGATCTGGCGAAAACAGGCTGCTCTAAGCAGAAAGGATGTTGCATCAGCGATTCTGGCTCTGAGCGGGTGTTTTCTCCTGCTCACCAATGGTTCTCTCTCCCAATTGTCTGTGCCTTTACCCGCAGTATTGTGGGGGTTGTTATCCGGAGTTGCCGCTGCCTTCTATACCCTCTACGCCGTGAAACGGATTGAAAAGTTTGATTCACTTGTTGTGGTAGGCTGGGCAATGATTATCGGAGGCGCTGCGCTGAGTCTCATCCACCCACCGTGGAAAATGGACTTTGCTAGCTTGCGTTTGGAAACCTACGGATATTTGGCCTTTACCATTATTTTAGGGACAATGATTGCATTCTGGTTCTATATCGAAAGTTTAAAAAGCCTGTCAGCCAAAGAAACGAGTTTAATGGGAAGCGCGGAGCCGCTTGCTGCCGTTGGCACCACTGTTATCTGGTTGCATGAACCCTTCGGGATATTTCAATGGCTGGGGACCGCATGTATCATTGGATTGATATTATTGTTGCAGTCGAATCGCCCCAAACCCATTCAGGTCAACGACAAATAACCTTCTTCGCATATTAAATGCGCGATAGAAGGTTGTTAGTTGTCGTATATTGGTGGTTTAACACCCATATTGTTGTCAGCAATCCAAAATCACTGTGCGATCTGGTCGCGGATGGATTGAAGTATTTTTTTCTCCAGTCGTGACACCTGCACCTGGGATATACCCAGCCTGCTAGCGACCTCGGACTGGGTCTGATCCCGGTAATACCGGAGGTATACAATCAGCCGTTCCCTTTCGCTGAGACCGCCAATCGCTTCGTTTAGCGCAAGTTTGTCAAACCACCGTTCCTGAGACTCATCGGCAATCTGGTCCATTAGTGTAATCGGATCGCCGTCATTCTCAAACACCGTCTCATGTATGGAGGTCGGCGGTTTGTTGGCTTCCTGAGCAAATACAACTTCCTCTGGGGTTACCCCCAACTCCGCGGCTACTTCCTTAATCGTTGGAAGACGGTCGAGGTGTTTGGAGAGTTCATCCCTTTTTTTGCGGACTTTATTCGCCATTTCCTTGAGCGAACGACTGACCTTAAGCGTGCCGTCATCCCGCAGGAAGCGCTGAATTTCTCCGATAATCATCGGGACAGCATAGGTGGAGAATTTCACATCATAACTGAGATCGAATTTATCCACCGATTTGAGCAGCCCGATACAACCAATCTGGAACAGATCTTCCGGCTCATATCCCCTGTTCATAAAACGTTGTACGACGGACCAGACGAGTCTGATGTTGCAGTTCACCAGCGTATCCCGTGCGACATGGTCACCCGACTGACTGAGCGCAATCAGCCGTTTGACCTCGGCATCGTCCAAATAGGTCTGTGAAGACTGTTTCACTTCAGCATCCATAAGACTACCAACCCCTAATTATACAATGCTTTCTTGGATTCAATCCTTTTCTTCATCTTGATGGAGGTGCCTCTGCCGGGCTCACTGCTGACTTCGAATTCATCCATGAAGTTTTCCATAATGGTGAAGCCCATGCCCGAGCGCTCAAGTTCGGGTTTGGACGTATACAGCGGCTGTTTGGCAAGTTCAAGATCTTCGATGCCTTCACCACGGTCTTCCACAATGATGGTAATCATGTCATCCCGAATCTCGGCTTGAATGGACACGACACCTTCCGCATTGTTGTTGTATCCGTGGATGATGCTGTTCGTTACGGCTTCCGAAATGACCGTCTTCAGATCGCTAAGCTCGTCCATCGTAGGATCAAGCTGGGAGATGAAGGCAGCAACCGTCACCCGTGCGAACGATTCGTTCTCCGACTTGGCCGCGAATTGCAGATTCATGAAATTTGTCCCCGTTCCTTCATTCATGAGACGACCTCCAGACCCGAGAGAGCAGTTCCCTCATTTTCGTAAATCGGCATAATCTTGAACAAACCTGACATTTCCAGCAAACGATACACTGGCGGATTGACATCACAGACAACCATCTTGCCGCCTTTATTCTTAATGAGCTTGTATCTACCCAAAATGACACCCAGACCCGAACTATCCATGAATTGCAGATCTTTCAGGCTAAGTACCAAATGCTCGCATTGTCTGCGCTGGATAGCTTCATCCATCTGCATCCGTACCATGTCAGCTGTATGGTGATCCAGCTCCCCGGATAATCGCACAATCAGAATCCCGCGGTGATGTTCCATTTCCACATGCAAGTTCACGTTTGCTCACTCTCCTCCCTGTCTTGAACAAGGATTTCTACGTTCCCGAAGGCTTTTCCTGCCCCCCGACAAAACTAGAAGAAAACCCCTAATTAACTACAAAATACGTTCAAAGGATGCACGCATCCTGCATAAATCGCCGTTTAATCGAACAGTTTGGAGGTTGTGCGTTTGAACAGCTTCCACCAGCCAGCCTTGTCCACACCCTGCGGAGCCTGAATGTCGAACTCCTTGATGACTTCATTGCCCTGGTAGACGACTAGTTTACCTACACTCTGACCTGCTTTGACCGGAGCTTTCACTTCTTTTGCCATCAGCAATTCATGACGGATCTCATCCGATTTCGCACCTTTGCGCATCAACACACTATAATTTTGTGTTGCATTCAGCGGCAATTCGGCAACTTCACCTTTTTCAATTTTCAGACTACCCAGCAGGTCCCCTGACTTGTACAGGGCTTTCATCGTGTATTGCCCAAAAGCATAGTCAAACATCGAGGAAACTTCACTGTTCCGTGTTTTGGTATTGGGTTCTCCGAGTACTACCGCGACCGTACGAAGCCCATCCTTCATCGCTGTAGCCGAGAGACAAAACTTGGCTTCGGAAGTGTATCCTGTTTTCAACCCATCGGCACCGGAGTAGAAACGAACCAACTTGTTCGTATTCACCAGCCAGAATGGCTTCTCGCTATCTTTACGAAGGTAGTCCTGGTATGCACCGGTATATTTCGTAATCCCCGGATGCTTCAGCAGTTCACGGCTCATGACCGCAATGTCATGGGCCGAAGAATAATGGTTATCGACCGGCAGGCCGTTACAGTTGGAAAAATGAGTATCCTTCATTCCGAGTTCCTTCGCCCGCTCATTCATCAGTTGTACAAAGGCTTCCTCCGAACCGGCAATTTTCTCAGCCATCGCTACAGAGGCATCATTACCGGAAGCCATAGCAATACCTTTTAACATATCGTCGACCGTCATCTCTTCCCCAGGTTCCAGAAAAATCTGTGATCCACCCATGGATGCGGCATATTCACTCGTTCTCACTTTATCCGTCAGCTTCAGCTTGCCAGAGTCGACCGCTTCAATGGTGAGCAGCATGGTCATAATCTTCGTAATGCTCGCCGGTGGCAGCTGATCATGACTGTTTTTTTCAAAAATGACAGTGCCCGTATCAGCATCCATCAAAATGGCAGAGCGTGCCGACGGGGCCAAATCGGTTCCCCCCGCTGCTTTGGGAGTTTCTTCAGCCAGCGCGGTTGATGCCATCAGGGGCAGCAGGATACAAAGGGTCATGAACGATGCCATTATTCGTTTCTTCACTAGGGTTACCTCCTCAAATGACTTGCTTACTGCATGTTCCATGCATGTACTGCTAATCATTGTCGGCCCGATTGAAGTAAATTATTCCATGTAAAGAATGATTTCCCGAACTTTTTATGTAATCCGTGTGAAACACAAAAAACGAGCCTGACACTCATTGGATGAGAAAGCTGCCCGTTAAGGAAATAAAAAAAAGACAATCTGCCCCAATGAATCACATTAGGGTAGATCGTCTTCTTATTGATCAGTTACATTTGTGGAATAACAGCCAGCACAAGGGCCAGGAACGATTCACGAACACGTTCTGTCGTCTCCATAACCTCATCATGCGACAACGGCTGGTCCAGAATGCCGGCAGCCATGTTGCTGATACAGGAGATACCGAGTACTTCTATGCCGGCGTGGCGTGCCACGATGACTTCAGAAACGGTAGACATGCCGACAGCATCCGCACCCAGCGTACGCAGCATCACGATCTCAGCTGGTGTCTCATAGTTTGGACCAAGCATACCTGCGTATACACCTTCACGTACATCAAAACCTTGTGACGCGGCTGTATCCTTCGCCAGCGCACGCAGACGGCGGCTGTACGCTTCGGACAGATCCGGGAAGCGCACACCCAGTGCGGAGTCATTCGGTCCGATTAATGGATTCTTGCCTGTGAGATTCAGATGATCCGAGATCAGCATCAGGTCACCCGCCTCATAAGAGGTATTCACGCCACCTGCAGCGTTCGTTACGAGCAGCGAAGTTACGCCCAGTTCTTTCATAACACGTACCGGGAAGGCAGTCAGTTCCGGACCATATCCTTCGTACATGTGGAAACGACCTTTCATCATAACGACCGGACGGCCTTTGATGGTTCCCACCAGCAATTCGCCCTCATGTCCCTCTACTGTGGACACCGGAAAATGCGGAATATCCTGATAGGCGATGCTTACGCCATCTTCAATCAATTCTGCCAAAATGCCAAGTCCTGAACCTAAAATCAAACCGACTTCCGGTTTAATGGAACTTTTGCTTTGGATGTAAGATGCCGCTTCCAAAATCATCTGTTGGTTTAATGCTGTCATAAGATGTTCCCCCTTGAGTTGAAACGATCCGTCTGTATCCGCAAATGACATCAATGGAAACTACACGCTGAAATGATGCATTCGCTTATGTATAACGGCGTTTAAATGTGTTCAATTTATTTTATCCTAAATCGGACTATTGTTCCGCATTTTTTTGCAAATTTGTATCCAAGTACAAACTATTTTGCCCGCGGATGATGAGATTCATATATCTCTTTCATCGTTTTGCGACCATGATGCCCATACTGTTGCCCAGGCTGCTCCACATGACCGAGCATGTCCTGTACCGCACGGGTATCTGCCCCACTGGCAATCAGGTGAGCAGCAAAGGAATGACGCAGCGTATGTGGTGTGATTTCACCCGAGATTCCTGCATCCATCGCTGCTTTTTTGAGCAGCTTCCAGAAGCCTTGCCGGGTTAATCGTCTACCGGATACGTTGACAAAGAGAGCCTGCTCGTCCGTCTCATTTTTGATTAGCAGGTTACGGTACTCGTTCACATAAACACTTGCCCACTCTGCTGCAGGCGCACCGATTGGCAAAATTCGTTCTTTACCGGCACCTCCACAGCGGATAAAGCGCATGCCTGGCTGTACGTCCCGCACATCCAGTGCAATCAGTTCGGATACACGAATGCCTGTCGCATATAATAACTCCAGCATGGCCCGGTCACGCACCCCTTGCGGTGAACGGGTATCGGGGGACGCGAGCAGCAATTCGATCTCTTGGATGGTTAACACCTGCGGTGGTGTCTTGTCTGCTTTTGGAGCCTCCACATCAAACGTAGGGTCCTGTAATATGTCACCACGCCGCATCAAAAAATGAAAATAGGAGCGCAGGGATACAACGCTGCGGGCAATGGTTGCATTCGCACGTCCTGCCTGTTTCTGCTGACCTACAAACAGGATAACATGCGTCCGGCGCACCTGCTCCGCTTCCCGGATACCGTATTCTTTATCCGCAAATTCGATGAACTTGTCCACGTCCCGAAGATACGATTCCAGCGTGCTGCTCGACATCCCTTTATCCTCTTGCAAGTATAAGGCATAGGCGTGTATCGTCTGCTTCATGCACAACGCTCCTCATCTGACAGGACTGCCACACGGGCAACCTGCTTCCGTATTTGCATCCCTGGCTGTCCAGCTACTCTCCGTACCAATAGAATAAACGGAGACGCTCTGCCATTGTAGGACGTCCTTCCCCGTTACTTGGCCAAACCGTTTCCTGAAATACTTTAACCGCATTTCCTGTTGGCATCTGATATTGGTCCACAGGTGAGATCCATCCGTTGAACAAATCCAGGACATGATAGAACAGATAAACTAATGCAGCAAAAAATACGATAAATCGAATAAAACGGAGCCCTTTCCGCAGCGATATAATCATGGGTTGTACCCCTTTCTGGTTCGAATCCGACTCGTCTAGAATCAGGGTATGTTAACGAACACAGGAATATGACATTCAGGGTAAACCTCACATCACACGCTGGACCAAAAAAGCTCTCCCGTCAAAACCGCCGGTGAGAGCTTGAAGATATGCTATGTTATTCTTCATCTTTGGGCTTCTGGTCATTTTTAGCTTTGCAACGGTAACAAATCCCATGGAAATCCAGTCGGTGATCTACTACCGAAAAGTTAAATTCCCGCTCCAGTCGCTCTTCAAGCGGTCCAAGCCAGTCTTCACGTATTTCATCCATACTTCCGCATTGAACACAGATTAAGTGATGATGGTGATGCTTGGATGTATCTCCGCGTAGATCATAACGCGCTACACCGTCGCCGAAGTTGATTTTCTCTACAACATGCAGCTCACTCAGCAGTTCGAGGGTACGGTACACGGTTGCGAGACCGATTTCGGGAGCCTTTTCTTTCACGAGCATGAATACGTCTTCTGCGCTCAGATGATCTTCTTCATTCTCAAGAAGTACTCTTAAGGTGGCTTCCCGCTGGGGCGTTAATTTATATCCTTGGGACTGTAGTTGCTGCTTAATTTTATCGATCCGTGCTTCCATTTTCTCCCTCCCCCTAGGAAATCACTGCACACTGCAACTTAACCCACTTCTTTCATTATAGGGGGAGTACATAATTAAAGTCAACATTTTACACTATCACGCGCAAAGCTAAGCGGGTAGTAGCATCGGTGTGACCCAGCGCATCATCGCAGGTGTAACCCATGTTTCAAATGACGCAACCCCTAACAGCAGTGCTGCCATAACGAGAGTTAACACCATATATGAAGCAAAAGGCCTCTGACGGCCTGGTGTCCGCTGCATCAGAACACGGTTCCGAATAATATATAAGGAAAAGGTCATGGCTGACACACTGCAAATGAGCAGTACCGGAATCACGAATAAATTATGAGGCGCAACGGAAACCAGGGCAAATAACAGCCCTTTCCATGAATACTGTCCGACAAGGTAACCCACTGTAAAACCAATGAGCACCCCTTTCAGAAAATCCAGAACCAATATGCCCGGCAGACCGATGACCGATAAACCCAGAATGAAGATCAGGCCAACCCACTTTAGATGAAGCATAGCAATGTCCCAATAGGTTCCGGTCTCAGTCACCTGTCCGCTGTGCTGTACCGTCATGAAGAAGTTACCGAGGTAGCCCTCCAGATCCTGGCGTTGTTCAAGGGATAGGGCATTAACCATCAGGGCGCCAAAAATGACACCCACCAGAAACAAGACAGCCACGAATACATATAAAGAGGTTTGGCCTTTGAATGTGAAGTAGGCAGAACGCATACAGGTACGAGTCCCCTTTCCGGTTATCATGCTGCAAGGATGTCGAGTGAAATCCTCATAGTCATTCTTATGAACCGGAATGCACACGTATGACTTCTTGTCCAGAATCAGATTTCTTCTCCATGACAAAATGCCATTCCCGCACCAAATGATGCTAACTCACCTTACGAGCATACCGCAAACTGATCTACTCTGATCTTTCCTTGCTAGACACCTTTCCGTAAGTGCCCCCACCACCAGATGACAATTCGAGTTGACCATCCCGCGCTGCAACGATAAGACCTGCGAGAACCGGTCCAACGGCCTCTACAAGTTCATCCTCGCTTGTACGATGTAATACGTTCATTTCCGTACCAAAGCGGTCCAGCAGCTGGCGCAGTTTGGCTTTCCCCAAACCCGGGATGAATTCCAACGGTACCTGATAGTGATAAGCAGGTCGGTTTGCTGGAACATGCGGACTCTCTCGGTCAGCGATTGCCAGTATACGATCCAGTACACCCTGCACAAGCTTCACACTTCCACAGTGTGGACAACGTTCTGCCGACATCACATGCTCGTCCATAATGCTCCCACAGGATGCACAGTAGGTACGATGGTATTTGCCAAGTCTCGGATCCAAACCGTAGTTGGCTGTAATGCTTCTGCCTGCCTGTCCTTTAAGTGCCATGCTGAATTCGTCAAAAGAAGGCTTCGCGAGTTGCAACTCGTTGTACTCTCGTCCAATCTTACCCAGAGAATGAGCATCCGAATTGGTCAGAAAGGGAACCTGATCCAGTTCCCGAATATAACTGGCCATGGATGAATCAGAGCTTAGTCCAAGCTCAACCGCATCGATCAGGCTAGTATCCAGCACATCAGCCATACGAGAGGCTGTGCTGCCATATATGCCTTTATGCGGGGTAAACGCATGCGCTGGCACAATAAGCCCTCCACGCGCCTTTATCTCGGCCTGCATCTCAAGCGCGGGTACATATACCCGCTGTGAACTCAGGTTTACATTTTTCATATAACGTTTCATCCAGTCCGTGAAGGACTTCATGGTTTTCAGATCACGGAAGTAGGCCAGCATATGGAACTCCCGCATCCCTGGCTCGCGCAGCTCCAATTCCGTACCCAGCAGGATGGTTGTGTCCTGATACGCAATGCCCCCTCCCTCAAGCTCGGACATCGTGCCGTTCTCAAGCAGCTGTTCGATGTCCATCTGTACAACCGGAGAGTGACAATCAATGACACCGAGTAGATGGATTCCTTTGCGATCCGAGGCTTCTCTAGCAATGTTCTCGAATGTCAGATCACGGCTGCCACTGATTTTAATAGCCTCACCGCGCGAAGTTCGTCCAATGTGAATATGGAGGTCTGCATAACAAGGTTCCCACCCTGCAGACGCTGCCTGATGCTCATTCATCATTAAAACCGTCCTGTTGTTCTGTAAAGATCCCATGCATACACAGCCATCATCGTTTTGGCATCACTGATGCGATTCTGATCCATCAACTGATAAGCCTCTTCAATTGTAATCTCGGACACTTCAAGAAATTCATCTTCGTCCAAAGCCATGTCTCCTGCTTCGAGTTCCTCGGCGATGTACAGATGGATGATCTCATCCGCGAATCCTGGCGAAGTATAAAACGAACGCAGATGCCGCAATGATTTAGCTACATAACCAGTCTCTTCGCGCAATTCACGCGCTGCTGCCACTTCAGGTTCTTCTCCCGGGTCCAGTTTGCCTGCCGGAATCTCAACTTCCGTACGTCCCATGGCCTGACGATACTGATCAACGACCAGCATACGATCGCCATTCAGAGCGAGGACAGCTACTGCTCCAGGGTGACGGATGATCTCACGTGTAGCAGTCTGACCGTTAGGCAGCTTGACCGTGTCGACCTGAAGAGAAATGACTTTGCCCTCGAAGATGGGCTTTGTCGATATCGTCTCTTCGTCAAGTTTTGGATTGGCAGAATGCTTATGATTGGTTGGGTTCATCTGTTCTTCAACTCCACTTCTTCGAATTTTGGTTCTCTTTATACGTATAAACCTCTGTTTTTTGGCATATGGTGAGCTTATAGCGATTTCAAACAAATATAGCAAATCAGGGGGACTACCAATGAACAGTTATTTAACACCGCAATCCGTACACGTGGTCGGACAAGCCAGACAAGTCCAGCTCATACTCAAACAATGGGTGCGTGAGTGGGGTCCAGATGCCAAATTAATCGATATGCTCGCTGGACGTAAATGATACTGTTCTTGGTCTGCAATACCTATGAAATATAACATGGTTTTGCCAAAAAGTCCGAACTCGGTTTGTACCGGATTCGGACTTCTTAGTTGAAGCACGGGGAGTTTCACCCTCAGTCTCTTTGGATTACTTTTTATTTGCAGCCGTTTCCTGAATAATAGCCACAACCACTTCAGATAGTTTCACAATATCCTCGGCACGGATGCGTTCTTTCGTCGTATGGATGTCCTCATAGCCTACAGCCAGGTTGACCGTGGGTATGTTGAACCCATTGAAGATGTTGGCATCACTGCCACCACCGGATGCAAACGTGCTAGTCTCCAGCCCCAGGCTCCGAATGGCACGCTGAGCAAGCTGAACAACCTCGTGTTCATCATGGAAGCCAAATGCAGGATATAGAATCTCACTGCGGAACTCAGCAGTTGCACCATATTTGCGGCATGTCGTTTCCAGTGCTTCACGCATCTGGGCCACTTGCAGTTCTACCTTCTCCTGCACAATACTGCGGGCCTCAGCCTCAATCTGCACAAAATCGCAAACGACGTTTAGTGCAGATCCACCTTGGAATTTGCCGATGTTCGCGGTAGTCTCATCATCAATTCGTCCCAGCTTCATCGCTGCAATTGCTTTGGCCGCCACTTGGATGGCACTGATGCCGTCTTCCGGATTCACGCCCGCATGTGCGGATTTCCCATAGATCTTCATCTGAATTTCCGCTCTGGCCGGAGCAGCCACACAGATTGTACCCACAGCTCCGTTGGAATCCAGGGCATAACCGAACTCGGCTTCAATATCCTTCGGATTCATTGCACGTGCACCAACCAGACCCGACTCTTCACCTACGGTAATCACAAATTGAATTTTTCCATGTGGAAGGTTATTCTCTTGAATAGCTCGAATCGCTTCAAACAAAGCGGCAATCCCCGCCTTGTCATCTGCACCCAGAATCGTCGTGCCGTCACTGCGGATCCAACCGTCTTCACCCAGCTCAGGTTTAATTCCTTGTCCAGGCGTTACGGTATCCATATGACATGTGAAAAAGATGGGCGTAGCTTCTTCCGCACCCTCGGCTTCCCAGGTAATCACGAGATTACCAGCGCCATGTCCGGTTTTCTTCATGGTGTCGTCCTCATACACGCTGAGGCCCAGCTGAGTAAACTGTTCTTTTAACACTTTTGATATATTCTGTTCATGGGTTGTTTCACTATCAATCTGCACCAATTCCATAAATTGATCAATAACACGCTGCTGTTTTATCATAGGACTTTCCTACCTTTCTTCGATACGGTACAATACAATTACTATGGTCTGTTTATTCATTTGTTGAAAGGAGTTCTCTCATCATGCAAAAAAAGAAATGGTTCCGCATCATTATCTATCTCATGCTGCTCGCCATGATTGGGTCCACCCTTTTCATTGCGCTCGAACCTTTATTGTTTGGATAGAAACCCGAAGCCTTTTGACTGTCTGATTTACAGACGGGGAAGGGCTTCTTTTTCTGTAATCCAGGTAATCTCATACGGGAAAATCCGGTTAAAGTATGGAACGATATCCTGCGCAACCTTCTCCACATTGTAGGTCTTCCCTGTAATATCCTCCAACGAGGTCACACCATACTGCTCAATCCCGCAAGGAACAATCCCCTGAAAGCCTGCGTGCTGAATGCCGGAGGTGATATTAAAAGCAAATCCATGACTCGTCACGAAGCCGCGCCGATGTTTACACCGATTGAACTTTACGCCGATGGCGGCAATTTTCAAATCTCCGATCCATACACCGGTGTAAGCCTCTTTACGCCCTGATTCAATACCCTGATCAGCCAGGTAATCAATAATCATCTGCTCTAGGCGACGTAAATAGCCATGTAAATCCAAGGCTTCATCCCGTCCAAGAACAAGTAACGGGTAACCTACCAACTGGCCAGGGCCATGATAAGTAATATCACCGCCGCGGTCAATTTGAAACAAGGAGATGCCTTGCTCCCGCAGTTCGTCTTCACTGAGAAGCAGGTGCTCCGGGTGATTCTGTGAACCGATCGTATACGTCGGCGGATGCTGGAGCAACAGCATCTGTTCTGCTCCTTCTCCCTCATCCAGTTGCTGCACAATCGCTTTCTGGCGGTTCCAAGCCTCTTCATAATCAAGCATCGGTATGTATACCACATCCAGCGGCTTGCTCATGATTCCCCCACACCCTTCTGTTTCAATGTTCATTGTATGATGATGAGCATTCTATTGAAGAAAACGGGAAAAGTGCACGGCCAATGGCACATACACTTTCCCATTATCCATCTATTCAGGGCTTGGCATCATTAGTAATTCATTGAAATGATGCACTTGCTCTCTCTTAATACACTTTCGATTCCATGGTGTACCCTTCAAGATTCTCTTTTACACGTTGCAGGAAACGTCCGCTGATGACCCCATCCAGAATACGATGATCCAGGGAAAGACAGAGGTTCGCCATGGAACGGACAGCAATCATGTCATTGATGACCACAGGTTTCTTAACGATCGACTCAAAGGTAAGAATCGCCGCCTGCGGGTAGTTAATAATAGGTTGCGACAGAATCGAACCAAATGACCCCGTATTGTTAACCGTGAACGTACCGCCCTGCATATGGTCCAGCTTCAGAGTGCCTTCACGTGTTTTACGTGCCAGCTCATCAATTTCACGAGCCAGGCCAGCGATGTTGCGCTGATCCGCATGTTTAATTACCGGTGTCAGTACAGAGTCTTCTGTACCCACTGCCATCGACAGGTTGATATCCCGTTTGACAATAATTTTGTCAACAGCCCAGACGGAGTTCATGATCGGGTAGTCTTTAATCGCATTAACGACCCCCTTCATCATGAAGGACAAGTACGTCAGGTTGATGCCTTCTTTGCGCTTGAACTCATCCTTGAGTTTGTTGCGCAGCATCACCAGATTCGTCACGTCCACTTCAATCATCGTCCACGCGTGAGGGATTTCCGATACGCTTTGACGCATATTACGAGCAATGGCATTACGAACTGGAGTAACGTCGATAAAGTATTCGGATCTTCCCTGTCCGCCACCCTCTACTTCGATTTGGGGAATTTTCGGACTTTCGGTCAGATGTATGCCGGAATGTCTTACAGGAACGCCTGCGTCGGCTGCTGGAACGGTTTCTCCCGCAGATGCGCCCAAGTCTGCATTCCCCCGATTCAATCCGCTGAAAGGAGAACCTGAAGGTACTCCCGAAGAGACCTGCTGTCCTGCTACAGTAGAAGACTGTGCAGACGCTGCGCCCGCGTTTCCCCCCTGTGCAATCACTGCCAGTACATCCTTACGTGTAATCCGACCACCTGCTCCTGTGCCCTGAATGCTCTGCAAGTTGAGACCATGTTCAGCTGCAAGGGATTGAACCGCAGGAGAATAGCGGTTACGCATCGGCTGATTGGGATCGTGCCCTGTTGTACTCGCTGCACCAGCAGCAGGTACGTAGTTCGCACTTTGTTGTGCATGAACATGATCACCATTCTGTTGCTGCGAAGCATGCGTTACTTGCTCTGCTGCTTCTTCATCAGAAGCAGCTACCTGCATGCGGCAGATGGCTTCGCCAACCGCAATGGTCGTACCTTCTTCGACCAACAGATCACCCATAATTCCATCAACGGTTGATGGAATCTCTGCGTTGACTTTATCCGTAATCACTTCACAGATCGGTTCGTATTGTTCAATCCGGTCACCCGGTTTTTTCAACCATTTGGCAATGGTAGCCGAGACCAGCGATTCCGCCAGCTGCGGCATAATGACCTCGATCCATTTCATACTCATTGGTTATATCACTCCAAACTTTGCTTTTAAACTATCTCACTACACGAATTAATACTCGGCGAGCGTACGCATCGCTTCCTTGGCTTTATCCTTGCTCAGCATATAGAACTTCTCCAATGTTGGGCTAATCGGCATTGCCGGTACATCCGGTCCGCAGAGACGCTGAATCGGCGCGTCTAGTTCGAACAGACATTCTTCACTGATGATAGCCGCAACTTCCGCTCCTACACCACCGGTTTTATTATCTTCATGCACAATCAGCACTTTGCCTGTCAGACGAGCGGATGCAATGATGGCTTCGCGATCAAGTGGCTGCAATGTACGCAAATCCAGTACATGGGCAGTAATGCCTTCTTCACGCTCCAGCTCCTCAGCAGCCTGCATGACAAAATGAAGTGGCTGGCTATAACCGATAACCGTAATATCTGCTCCTTCGCGAAGCACGTTGGCTTTACCGATTGGAACGATGTAATCATCCTCTGGCACATCTTCCTTAATCAGCTTGTAGCATTTTTTGTTTTCAAAAAAGAGAACCGGGTCCGGGTCGCGAATAGCTGCTTTGAGCAGTCCCTTCGCATCGTATGCCGAGTAAGGAGCTATAATTTTCAGACCTGGTGTGCCAAAAAAGATCGATTCCGGACATTGGGAGTGATACAGCCCACCAAAAATACCGCCGCCAATCGGCGCACGAATAACAATCGGGCAACTCCAGTCATTGTTGGAGCGATAGCGAATTTTGGCCGCTTCACTAATAATCTGATTTGTTGCAGGCAACATGAAATCCGAATATTGCATCTCGGCAATAGGTTTCATACCGTACATCGCAGCGCCAATAGCTACACCTGCAATCGCTGATTCGGACAAAGGTGTGTCCATGACACGCATTTCGCCGAACTGATCCTGCAACCCTTTGGTTGTAGTGAACACACCGCCTTTAACCCCGACATCTTCACCAAGGATAAAGACATTTTCATCCCGCTCCATCTCTTCTTTCATCGCGAGACGGATTGCATCAATATATTCCATAACCGCCATACTTACCGTCCCCCTTCTTCGCTGTCCGCATAAACGTGCGTCAGAGTGTCCTCAGGTTTCGGATATGGCGCGTTGTCTGCGTATTCAGTCGCTTCTTTCATTTCCAGCGCAAGCTGGGAAGCCAGATCCGCATCCCGGGCTTCATCCCAGATGCCGCAATCGATCAGATAGTTCTTCATGCGAAGCACGCCGTCCTTCTTCCAGTTCTCTTCAACCTCTTCCTTGGTCCGGTATGCCAGATCATTGTCGGAAGTGGAGTGTGGAGACAACCGATACATCATTGCTTCAATAAGTGTTGGTCCTTCACCAGCGATTGCGCGGCGACGAGCTTCTTTGACTGCACCGTATACTTCCAACGCATCGTTTCCATCTACACGAAGTCCGGGGAACCCGTACCCAAGTGCACGATCTGATATTTTACCACTCAGCTGCTTGTGAATTGGCACCGAGATGGCATACTGATTGTTCTCACACATAATAATCACAGGAAGTTTATGAACACCTGCGAAATTGGCACCTTCGTGGAAATCTCCCTGGTTGCTTGACCCTTCACCAAAAGTTACAAAAGAAACGAATTCTTGCTTCTTCATTTTGGCAGCCAGTGCAAACCCTACAGCGTGCGGAACCTGTGTCGTAACCGGACTGGAGCCCGTTACAATGCGCAGCTTTTTGTGACCGAAGTGACCCGGCATTTGCCGTCCTCCACTATTCGGATCTTCCGCCTTCGCAAAAGCAGACAGCATCAGCTCACGTGGAGTCATGCCAACTGCCAGTACAAAGCCATAATCGCGGTAATACGGTAAATAATAATCGTGATCCCGGTCCAGACCGAATGCAGCGCCTACTTGCGCAGCTTCCTGTCCTACACCGGATACGTGAAAGTTAATTTTGCCGGCCCGCTGTAAGAGCAAGCAACGCTCGTCAAACTTGCGTGCGAGCAGCATGTATTTGTACATATCCAATACTTCACCATCGCTAAGTCCCAGCTGTTCATGCCGATGGACCGCGTCTGCAGTACCTTTTGAACTCATATGAGGTACCTCCTTTTAATCAGAGCCTTTGCCCGTCTTACTACCCGATCTTATAACCTGGTACTAAGACTTAGCTTAACCTTATTATAATCCCATTTGCCCAAAAAAGGAAAGGACCTTTCTCATAAGCCTGTCCGGCTTACATTCCAATCGATTTTCCGTCAACTGCCAACATGGCTTCACCCATGATTTCTGATAATGTTGGGTGAGGATGGATCGTCTGTCCCACTTCCCAAGGTGTGGCATCCAGCATCTGAGCCAAAGAGGCCTCTGCGATCAGTTCCGTCACATGGGTACCGATCATATGTACTCCCAATATATCATTCGTCTTGGCATCCGCGATTACCTTCACGAATCCATCCCGACTTCCATGAACCAAAGATTTTCCAATCGCCTGGAACGGAAACTTGCCTGTCTTCACTTCATAACCACGCTCTTTGGCCTCGCGCTCCGTAAATCCGATACTCGCTGCTTCCGGACGAGTATAGACACAGCGCGGGATTCGATGTGATTCGACGGCATGTACCGTTTCACCTGCCAGATGATTCACTGCCAAAATGCCTTCATGACTCGCTGCATGCGCCAGCTGCAAACCGCCGATGACATCGCCGATTGCATAAATATGTCCCTCACCCGTTTGCAGATGTTGATTCACAGCAATAAATCCGCGTTCGAGTTTGATATCCGTATTTTCGAGTCCGATATTTTCGACATTGGCCTGACGACCAACCGACACCAGCATCTTGTCCGCTTTCAGAGTCTCTTGCTTCTCATCCCCCAGCTTGACATCAATCTGAATACCGTCTTCCTGTATGCTATATGTCTCTGTCAGAACGCTAGCGCCAGTTAGGAAGCGAACACCACGTTTCCCAAGCAATCTCTGCATTTCCTTGGCTACATCTTCATCCTCTGCTGGCAATACATGAGCAGCGGCTTCAACAACTGTAATTTCAACGCCAAAATCATTCAGCATCGAGGCCCATTCGAGGCCAATCACCCCACCACCAACAATGATCAGGGATGCTGGTAATTCGTCCATTCGCAAAGCCTCATCACTGCTCATGATGTACCGGCCATCTGGCTCAAGACCTGGTAGCACCCGTGGGCGAGATCCGGTAGCAATTATGAGGTTGGTTGGCACAACTGTATCCATCTCGCCATCTTCAAACTCGACAGCCACTGCACCGCTCTGAGGGGAGAAAATGGAAGGTCCGATCACGCGCCCTTTGGCGTGTACGACCTGAATTTTATTTTTTTTCATTAAATACTGCACACCTTGATGAAGCTGCTCCACAATTGCATCCTTGCGCGCCTGAACCTTCGGAAATACAAGTGTTGCTCCAGCTGTTTCAATCCCATACATTTCGCTTTCTTGTATCTCAGCGTACACTTCCGCACTTCGCAGCAATGCCTTGCTCGGAATACAGCCACGATGCAGACAAGTGCCCCCCAGCTTATCCTTCTCGATAATAACAACCTGTTTTCCTAACTGTGCGGCACGGATGGCAGCAACGTACCCTCCCGTTCCTCCTCCAAGAATGGCAACATCACATGTAATTGGCATCTTAAATGTTCTCCTCTATCCATATAATTTCAATACAATTTCAATATATTTGTAAGATGATGATTCGAATGATTCTCTTTTTCATAGACGTTATCTATATTCCATTGTACTCTCCTTGAGCAGTCAACTCAAAATTTGACCCTGAAACGCATGGACAGCTTCTGGAAAGCAAGCTATGATGGAATCAGGTATGACCTGTAAGCGCAACCTTTATTTTACGTCAACCTCAGGCAGAAGGAGTTTAATGGTGATGAATACTAGACTGGTCTTTGCACGATTTGTGGCGATTATTGTTCTGGTCATTCCCGGGTTAATGGCAATGAAGGGTTTTCTAATGATGAAGGACGCCCTTTTCCTGTATTATGCCGAGCATGGGAACGAGCAGATCTCACCAGGATTTCAATGGCTCTCCTTTGGTGGAGGACTTGTCCTGTTCGCCGCAGGCATGAGTTTTCTGGGAGGTTGGATTCTGTTCCGTGACCGCAAGCGTAATTATGTAGGACCCCGTTTTCGTTCAAAAAGCGCACCCTCAGCCGACAAAGCTGAGACGCCCGGTACGACTTCCTGAGTCCGGGCTTTTTGTCATTTTTTCTGGCTCCGCAACATTTCAACATCCGAACTTTACATCTGCCTTTATATACGGTACTCGATCAGGTATAATGCTTATTTATTCAAACACGTATTTTGCATAAATTCAGAGCTAGCATCTTGAATATGCACAATGCCCACTCTTCCATAGACAGGATGGTTCAACATGATCTCGTTTATCGTTACGCTAAAAAGATTGCTTAAAGGCATTTTTCATGCCTTCAAGGACCAGAAGTTCCTGGCTCTGTTTGTATTAACTGCGGCGACACTTCTCTCGGGCACGTTATTCTATACTCGCGTTGAAGGTCTGCACTGGATTGATGCCCTCTATTTCTGCGCAGTAACTCTAACGACGGTGGGGCATCCGGATTTTGTACCATCGACCGGATTCGGCAAGGCATTTACGGTCATCTATATGTTCGCAGGTATCGGCCTCACCTTCGCCATGATTGCCAGAATTACAGCAGGTATTCTATTTCCCCGCAAATTGCAGACAGAAGAGAACCCGGAGTAGTCTCCGGGTTATTCGTATAATGCATCCCGCAGCTTGGTAGACATACGCGACTCTTTGGAAGAGGACTTCAGAATCGTTCTGCGCAACGTCAGATTACTGGCTTGCAGCCGCTCCGCTTCAGCGAACAAGTCTGCAAACAACGCCTGCGCAGCTTCGTCAAGGACTGACTGTCCTTTCAAATGTTCATATCGCTCTTGTAATTCGGATAATGCTTCACTCATCGTTAACACCTCTTTTCAATCGCTCCTGGCTTATGCATTACACTGCCGTAACCAACAGCTTAACAATCCATATAGTAACACAAAGCTGCTCAGATTAGTTCTGGCTCTTACTAAAGATTTTGTGGTACTCTGTAATGGTCGCTTTTTTTTGTTGAATCCCGTATGTGAGAGGAGTAGCAGAACTGTGCAAACAGGACGAATTACCGTAATTACAGGACCTATGTTTAGTGAAAAATCCGGTGAACTCATTCGCCGTTGTCAGAAATTAATTCAATTTGGCCGTAAAAAGGTCGTTGCTTACAAACCTGCCGAAGATGATCGGTTTGCTCAAGACGAGATCGTTAGCCGTATCGGCTATCGTCTGCCTGCCCATTCCATTCCCCGGCAATTGACCCCGGAATCCGTAGAGATGATCCTGACTCAGACCAAAGATGCCGATGTTGTTGCATTTGATGAAGTACAATTCTTCAGCAGTGCCATCATGGAACTGGTCTCCGAGCTAGCCTACTGTGGCAAACACGTCATTGTGGATGGACTGAATATGGATTACCGTGGCAAGGAATTTGGATATGTAGGCGGTTTGCTCGCTATGGCGGATGATATTGAGAAACTGTCGGCATTCTGTGCCGTATGCGGAAGCCCGGATGCGGCTTTCACCCAGCGTATCGTTAATGGAGAGCCTGTAACGCTTGGTCCTGTCGTCATGATAGGCGATTCAGAAGCTTACGAGCCGCGCTGTCGCTGCTGCTTCATTCCTCCTCACAAAGTTGAATGCTGAGCTGAATCAGCTTTTCCATGATTAATCTATAGGTTCTGATCGGCGGTATCTACTGCTACAGGTTTCCTGAGATTTCAAAAAAAGCCCCCGAGGGCTTTTTTTATTATAACTCCTTTTTACCAGCATACCCTTAATATACCTCTGCTTAACTCGGTCATTTGCTCTTTCTTTGCACACAAAAAAGCACCGCCTCACAGCGATGCTTCCCATTCGTCATCTCCCGCTAGTCCCGGGAAACAAAATATTTGTTGGTCATGTAGTAAGCGTCGCCACGCGACGTTTCTACCATTCCTTTTTTGGCATCCAAAAATACAATCTCTTTGCACTTGGTGCAATACCATTTGGTGCGCTTATATGGAGACTCCGTAACATATGCCGTGCCACATTTACAATCAATCTTCATTAATAACTCGGTTGATTTATATGCGCTGGACAAACGTTCCATGTTATCCTGCTGCTGTGTAGGCATAATTGTCTGCTGATAATCCGATAAATGATTCTGAACTTTAAAATCTGCTACCAATCCTGCATTCAATCCAAAAAACTCCTTGCCGATTTCGGTCACGAAGCGCTTCTCATTTCTGTAGCAATCCAGCCACTCAATAATCTGCTTATTTGACAGTGGAACCGTACCCTTGATACCGCTGTTTAAGGTGTAGGTCATGATGTATAAAGTATCGTCTTGTCTACCTGAGTACATTAGAATCCTCCTTCGAATACATTTGCTAATGTACTACAAAAACGCTCATAAATCAAAGCAATGTTATTTCCTGAGCGTATCTCTTCCTTATTAAATGGGTAACATTCCTCGATGTTCCGCCACTGATTTACAAGAACTGCATACACCTGCAACATTTCCCTGGGAAGTCGCATAATACACGATGGACTTCACTTTTTTACTACAGATGGAACAATATTGCCTCCTTTCCTTCCTGGGAGTGTAATCGGATAGGTTTACTACGTTTGAGTTTGATTTGAACCTGCGCACAAAGTTCAGCCATTTCATCTCTTTCTCTCTCTTCCTTGTTTGCCTTCTAAGGGGTGAATTGCTTATGCTTGGGCAAAAATTGATCCTGCATTGGTTATGTATACGATTCCAAGTTGTGCATGCCTATCTCATAATCTATTCGACGTTTTGAGCCTTTTTCCTGTTTTTGAACTCTACGCATACAAAAAAAACCGACAGAACCTGCCCCACCCTCTTGTATGAGAAAGGAACTTCCGTCGGTTAACTTGCCTTATTTATAAAACGTTCCAAGAACCTCAAGCGCGGGTGAGCGCTCAATTCGAAACGGATAGATGTATCCCTGATTCAGCTTCACAAACTTGCGACTCCACAGATCAAGTCCAGTTGTAAATTGGTACGCCTGATATATAAATTTGGAACAATAGTTCCGTTCAATGCTGCGCAGATTCGTCTGCAATCGATAGAATTTTACCTGCTTGTAATGATCCTGTACCCACTGCGCTGCCTTCACACCAGCCTGATTAAGACGGGAACGAAATACAATGAAACGATCCCCCTCATAAAAGCGAGTAATGTACCAATCCAAGGAATCGGCAAACACGGGCCCATAAGGGTGTACGTGATACACTTTACCGTCGAGTCCAATAATCCCCATATGCCCGGCGTAATAAGTCGATTCCGAACTTGGCGTATATAAAATATCTCCTGGCTCCAGCTTCATTTGGCCCAAAGCGGTAATAGGCAAATCCTGATGCAGCCTTCTGGACGCTGAACGTGCGCGCCGGCCTTCCACCAGTAGTCGATGCATTTTCCCAGCAACAGCGAGATAGACTTCCGACCATTTGATGCGTTTTTTCTCAGGGCCTTTGAACCACCGATGAATAAATGTGGATATACGTTGAAATTTTTTTTCCATATTGTGCACTCCACTCTAATCTGTTTGACGTTTCTTGCTGTTATTCCTAACTTCTAAGGCTCATTATAGACAGTTGATGATGTATGTTCAATTCCGGTGCCTGTTCTATGTTGTGCAGTTCGTGGAGGTTCATACCGAAAATGGAAACAAAAAAAGCAGTTCTGGCATTAGCCAGAACTACTTCGTTTGATTCTATTCTTCCACAACACCAAGTTCTTTATTTTTTTCCTTAAACCGGCTGTTATGGGAAGACACATAGGCAACTTTCTCCGCCTCAGGGTCCATATACAGTTTTGCACTGTTTACTGCGAGGGCCGCATCCGTAAATGTACCGGCAATCAGATACAGTTTACTTGCATAATCTACAAAGTCTCCTGCAGCGAAGACGCCTGGAATATTCGTCTGCAGCTTCTCTGTTGTTTTGACATGCCATTCACCAAGATCAAGTCCCCAATCCCGGAGCGGGCCAAAGTCACTCTTCATGCCGTGGTTGACGATAATCGCATCCACATCAAGGACTTCACTCTCACCAGTTTCAACATGGGATATCGTCACTTGTTCGATGATCTCCCCACTTTGACTATGTAGGGTATCAACGGCGTATGGTGTACGAATATCCACCGAGGATTCTCTCATCCGCAGTACATTTCGCTCCAATCCACCAAAGCGGTCACGACGATGCACAACCGTCACTTGCTCTGCCAGTGCTTCAAGCTCATTGGCCCAATCCACCGCGGAGTCACCTCCACCAGAGATCAGTACCCGTTTACCACGGAAAGGCTCCAGCTCCTGTACTGTATAGTGAAGATTGGTAACCTCATAACGGTCAGCACCTTCAAGCTCCAGCTTGGCCATTTTATATATACCATACCCGATCGCCAATATGACGGTACGTGTCCAGTGTTGTTCTCCTGTATTCGATGTCAGCAGAATCGTGCCATCAGGCTGACGCTCAAATCCTTCAATTTGCTGTTCAAACACAATCGTTGGCTCAAATGTTCTCGCCTGTTCTTCCAGCTGTTTAATCAAATTTTCACACAGAATCGGGGTGACGCCGCCAACGTCCCAGATCATTTTCTCTGGATAAAAGAGCATGCGACCACCCAATTTATCCCGCGCCTCAATCAACTTGGTCTTCATATCACGCATCCCACTGTAAAATGCAGAATACATGCCGGCAGGTCCACCGCCGATAATTGTTACATCATATAATTCCAAATGCTGATCCATGTAGTTACCTCCATCAGTTCGATCCAAAGCGCTCGACTATTTGATATCGATTCTCATTATCACTCTTTTCCTAGTCTAATGGGAAACTTATCAAAATACAATGGCTAAAATTCAAACATTTCTTATACAAAACTACCATCGGTTATTTATTTGTTGATTACTTTACTTTGGGAGCTGCGAGTAGATGCTCAACAACGAAATCGATTTGCTTGTTGATGGAATAGATATCCGAGTAATAGAAGAAATCAAAATCAATCTCGATTAGACGGCCTTCTTTGATAGCGGGTATGCTATTCCAAATTGGATTATCGTTAAGGTTATCTGCCCCTTCATATACCGAACGAAACACGTAGTCTCCCATATACTCAGGAAGAACTTCCATGGACAAGGTCGAACCTGCCGCGTCGGAAACGACGTCAATTTTTTTTTGGACCGCTTCAGGTGCTTTCATTTCCAAGTACTCGTATATAGCCTGAGATCCTCGGCCGTATTGCTTACTTTCTACAATGACCATCTCTTTCAGCCCACCCTCGACGATGGAGGCCGTTTTGTCCAGTATGCCTGCATCAGCAAGTTTTTTCTTGCTCTCTTCAACTTTACTGTTAAGATTGTCGATTAAAACGTCTGCTTCCTGTTCTTTGCCGAAAATGCTAGCGATACTATGAAGTCTTTCTTCCGTTGTCAATTTCTCATATGGGACATACACAGTTGGTGCAATATCTTTTAATAGCGTGTAAGTCTCTTCTGAAGGAACAATGATCAAATCCGGGTCCAGATCAATGACAGCCTCAGGGTTTGGTTCGAACCAGGTGCCTAGTGAATTTACCCCTTCAAGCTCATTCTTATATGCAGCCCCATCAAATACGTCAGACGTCGCAATAGGCTTAATTCCAAGCGCTACAACATCTCCTTGAAGATAAAGTACAACCACCCGTTTAGGGTTTGCCGGGACAACAACATCACCTTTAACCGTGGAGACCGTGCGTGTTCCATTTTCATTGTTCGTTTGACTACCTGAATCTGATGATGAAGATGCGGCTGTGCTCGTAGATGAGTTCGTATTCGTGCCTTCCCCCGTAACTGTTGTTGTTGTAGAGCCAGCGGAGCATGCCGATAAAAGCATTGTGATGCTTAAAAGTGCAACCAAAATCATGCTGGAGCTTGTTTTTCTTCTTTTCATTGATGTAGACCCTCCGTCTATATATTGATAATGATTCTCATAATCAATATATCCTCGCATCCATCTCCAGCCAATGGACGATTCGGAGAATTGTAATGGACGATCCTCTGCCAGGGTCTGGTTCCTTATTTTCCGCTGATAGAGTGTGGGGGACAGGCCCACATGTTTTTTGAAAATACGGCTGAAATAATACACATCCGTATATCCCACTTCTGCCGCGATTTCGCGAAGGGTGGCATCGGATTGCACAAGCAGATTCCGGGCCTTGGTCAGTCTCGTTTGAATGAGATAATCAATCGGACTGTGTCCTGTCTTTCTTTTAAATTGCATAGATAAATGACGGGAGCTGTAGTTGAATTGTTCAGCCAGAAAATCCAGAGTCACCTGTTCCCTATAATGCTCCTGGATGTAGCGAAGTGTTTGCTCAATAGGATCTGGAAGCACTGTTCTGATTTCCTGCTCTGCCAATTGAAACAACAGCTCATGAATAAATTGGTAGAACAAACTTTTTACTTGTAGCAAGTCCAGTCTGCTCGCCTGATCCCACGCTTTCTCCAGTTCTCCAAAATAGCGCAATATAGCAAGAGGATTGCTCGGCGTAAATCCATATTGCAAAGAGAACGGAGCAATCTGAGGAGGTTGTGACAACCGCCATGTTTTACGATGAGTTGGGAACGCAAGGAATGCCCTGTAGAACAGCAAGTAATATTCAAACTTTTCGCTCACCCGAATATCCAGTGATGATCCTTTACCACCATGCAGAATACAGAATCGCTGTGCTTCGTGTGTTTTCCCATCCAATTTAAGTTGAGCTGCACCCCGAATGCTGTATATAAAAGCGTTTGCCGGAAGCAAATAGGACTCCTGTATCTCCCCTGCCTCCATGGCGATCCGGCGTATATCCAGAATTTTAACAGCCGCGTGATTCCAGCTTTGCATCTGTTCGTTTAATTGCATCGATTACTCTCCAATCCCAGTCTCACCAGGAACAAGACCTTGTGCAGGTCATTATTCTGCAAACCATCCTCTAACCGAAGCGTTATAGTGGTTCACTATCATTCCTTCATTATAGATGATAATAATTTTCATTATCAACTGAATTTTGACCAGGATTCAATTTCACCAATCAATGATCCGAAAGATTTACTTTTGAACAGCTGTCTTCGTGAACCAAGCTGCCAATTCCTCGGTCTGATCCAACGTTGCAATAGGGTCAAAGTACCATGAACGATCCGGACTCCAGATAAACACACGATCATTCTTGACGGCATCAAGCGAACTCCATACTGGCTTGGATTTCAATTCCTCTACAGTCAGGTTGTCTGCCGTAAGAATAATGTAATCACCGGCAAATTCGGGTATGGATTCGGACGAGACTTCAACAAGCTGATCTTTCATTAATATCTCTTTTTTGTCTGCCGGAGGATTCAATCCGAGAGCACTGTACACAGCTTGACCTCCACGCCCAAAATTATCACCAAAGGCTAACGGTCCTTTATCGTAAAATTGCATAACGGATACTTCTGCATCTGCATCGATTGCTTCACTTACACGCTTCTTGGCATCCGCAATTCGTCCGTCGTAATCGGCCAACCATGACTCAGCCTCTTTTTCTTTGTTCAACGCTTTACCGAAATAAGTGATCTCTTCATGGGTATTTTTCAACTCTCCATAAGGAACAACAAGCGTAGGCGCAATTTTGCTAAAAGAATCAAACAAATCAGGATCACCTGTGACAATCAGATCTGGTTGAAGTTCCAACACCTTTTCAAGAGAAATAGTTTCGTATTCACCAATATTCTCTACTCCCTCAAGTGATTTGATAAAATAGGGATTCTTCAAGTTCATTTCCGGTGTACCGACTGGCTTGATTCCCAAAGCAATCAGGCTTCCTAAATATAAATCCACCACAATTCGCTTGGGTTCAGCCGGGACCGTAATATCTCCCTTGACCGTCGAGATGATCCGAGGCTCGGAATTGTTCGATTGGCTATCGGCGGATACTGTGCTGGTAGCACTCGAAGTCCCTTTGCTTCCCGATGTTTCTCCCCCAGAATTACTAGTTGCCCCTGTCGAGCAGGCACTCAGCAGTAAAGTGAGACTTAATAAAATACTAAGCAGCATTCCTGTTCTTGTCTGTCTATTCATGTACAATGACCCTCCGTGTTTATATTGATAATGATTATCATCATCGTTATAAACATACCTTCCAGCTCTTCCACTGGAAATGTCATTTCGCGCCAAGGTCGATGTCAGATCAGGCCATTTTAGGGGTACAGATGTTTTCTCCTTGAACTGAAGCGGAGAAACACCTGTATGTTTTTTGAACATACGTCCCAGATAATATCCGTCCGGATAACCGATGCCTGCTGCAATCTCATCTAATGTAGCGTCGGTATGCAGCAGCATCTCCTTGGCCTTGAACAAACGGAACTGAATCAAATAGTCGATTGGACTATAACCCGTGGCCTGTTTGAACTTGCGGGACAGACTTCTGGGACTGCTGCCGACCTTCTCCGCCAAAACATGCAACGTTAGGGGCTCAGCATAAGAGGATTCCACAATTTTGATGACTTTGCTGACCTGATTCGTAATGGAATAACGAGTTGCAGCATGAGGAATTTGTGCTGATACTTGCTCTATAAAAGGATAAAAAAGACTTTTTGCCTGAAAATGATGTATGGGGTTCTTTTGATTCCATAAAGCGTGTATCTGTTTTACTTGCTCATACAGCACAACAGGTGACTCAGGGGCAAAACCATAGGTTAGCTGAAATGGATTCATGTGCTCCATCATGTTGCCCAAATCGGTTCTTCCTCCACTTGGCAAGCTTGATTTGTACATAAGGTAAAACAGGTTTAATCCAGATTGTCCAGCTTCAATATGCAGCACGCTCCCTTTTCCACCATGAAGAACATAAAAACGACTCACTTCATGCTTCTGGTCGTTTATGGTCACATAGGCTTTACCCTGGATGGTGAATACAAACGTGCTCGCAGGAAATTTATATGTTAGCTCCTCGGTTGGCCCTAACTCCATATAACGTATATCCGCAATACTCACAGCAGCATAGTTCCAGAGTATGTAATAATTATTCCACATTTCATTAACCCAACTCCGTCTAAATAGATTGACTAAACACACTCATTGATAACCATTATCAATCATTATTAGCAAGTAAGCAACACACAAGTGAAGGTGAACTTATTACCAGCGTATCTTCATTTGCTTCTCGTAACATCCGATATATGTAAGTAGATCCACGATATAACGAAGAAGGGGAAAAGACCATGAATTCAATTTCACCTGCCTCCAAAAGCAGCTTCACCCCCGGGAGCCAAGTCTCCAGTAGAGATAAGGAAATTCAGGGACTTATGCAGCAGAAGGTTAGGCTTAATGAAGAAGTACAAGCTGTAAAATCCAATGATGAACTGGACACTAAAACCAAAGCAGCACGAATCAAATCATTAACGAGCTCCATTACGCAAATCGACACGCAGATCGCCCAGATCAAAGCAGAGGAAATGGAGGAAAAGAACAAATTAAAACAGCCTGAGAAGACCAAAGAACAACAGCCTCAGCGCAATGACGAAGCTCAACCCCCATCCATGGACCATCTAATTAAGCACAGTCAGACTTACGATCAGTTAGGTAAACTGGTCGGTTTGCGAGATCGCATGAACAGCTCCATACAAACCATTGAAGGTGAAACCAAGTTTGACCGACTGGTTCTGGAGATTAATGCTGGCAATGATGCTGGAAAATCGATGATGCTTGAAAATGCTGAACGTACGGTATTCCAGAAAAAAAGAGAAATCGTGCAGGACATCAGCTCCCAAATGAGCAAAGTAGGTCAGAAGATTGGAGATTTGATGAAAGAGATACATCAGCCTGAACCAAAAGAATCCGTTTCGTCTCCTACACCTTCATCCTCTGTGGAAAAGGAAAATCAGGAAGTCGTTGAGGGAAATAAGGCTGAAAGCAAATCGAAGAATTCCAATGGTACGCAGAATGATAAAGACCCAGGAAAAATTCAAGAGACTCAATCAAATGAATCCCCTGCCCCTTCCTTTACATCGCTCGACATTCGGGTTTGAACAGGTGACAGAGGTGATATGTAGTTTCAGACCATATTAAAAAATGGATGTTGATTCACCATATATTTTTTTATAGTAGGCATATGTCTGAGCATAATCTAAAAAAGCTCCCGACAGCTTTCGAAGCACATAACGATCATTCTGCAACAAATAATGAGCACTGGCTGCGTTCTTGAACAAAATTACGAGCTCATTGTCGGAAACAAACTGGTTCACATTTATTCCACTGCTAAGAATGAAGCGCTGCAGATCTTCATAAAGTCCAATAGTATACTTATTAGCATCATTTGTAGAAAAGAAGAAATCTAAGCTGTCACTATGATAAGAACCGTTTTTAGTAAAAGTTACATTGGCTGACCAGCCATCAAAATCAAAAGTTAGTACTTCTTCACTCTTACTTAACCATTGCTCATCTGAATATTTTTTTAAATTATCAATATGAACTATTTCTTGACCAAAATAACTCACCAAATTACCTGCTTCGAGATACTTAGAAAAGATTAGTTGTGAAATTTCAGTTTTATTCAGTAGATCCATCTCCTTTGCACTTCTTTTAAAGCATTAAAATTTATTTCATTATAACAAGAGTAGAGGTTGTAAACGCCTCCTACATCTATAAAAAACCGTTACAAAAAGGCTATTTAAGCCCGATTGTAACGGTTTTTTAGGTTTCATTATTTATGTTAAATCATAAATTTCAATCTGCTCAATACATAAGTAATCAAGAATTATTATATATCATTCCTGATCCTTTCAGGACACCTTATTCTCAATTCTAAGCTTGTCAGCGACCATCGCGATGAACTCGGAGTTCGTCGGTTTCGACTTGCTGATATTGATGGTATAACCAAACAGGTGGCTGATGCTGTCGATGTTACCACGTGTCCAAGCCACTTCGATAGCATGACGAATGGCTCGTTCGACGCGAGACGGCGTTGTTTTGAACTTTTCGGCAATCGCTGGGTACAAGGTTTTCGTGATAGCACCCAAAATTTCGATATTGTTATACACCATAGTGATGGCTTCGCGTAAATACTGATATCCTTTAATATGCGCAGGAACGCCGATTTCATGTATGATGGACGTAATGCTTGCATCCAAATTTTTGTGCTTACCCATCGGCACCACGTTGGACTTGTTCATAAACATCGATGAACCGCCACCACCGCCTGTGGAGATCGTGGTTTGCGTGCCAACCAGTTGACGTACACGATTCGCGAGTACTTCCATGTCAAATGGTTTCAGGATGTAATAAGAAGCTCCGAGTTGCACGGCACGCTGCGTGATATTCTCTTGTCCGAAAGCCGTAAGCATAATGACTTTGGGCTGTGGAGACAGATTCAGGTTGCGCAGACGCTCCAGTACACCCAGTCCATCCAGGTGAGGCATAATAATATCCAGAATAAGTACATCCGGTACATCGCGAGTCTGCTCCAGCAACTGCAGCACTTCTTCTCCATTGTAAGCAATTCCGGTTACTTCCATGTCTTCCTGTTCGGATATATATTCGGCAAGCAAATTCGTAAATTCACGATTATCATCGGCCAGCAATACCTCAATTTTTTGCAAAACGGTATCCTCCTTTAATTTAAACATCGTTTCGTACATTTCCTTACAGGTTAAATTTTCGACACAGGGGAGGAAATTCCTTCTGTCGAAAATTATTTTTCTTTATTTTTTTTTCTCATTGCTATATAATAAATAATTTATTTCATTATCCGATATTATATGTTTCCATTCGACAAAAAAACCTTAAGGAGGTTATCCCGCCTTAAGGTTTTTTGCATTATCCTTTTTCATCATGACTCCTGCATCTTGTAACATCCACTCAATGAAGCAGCCATAACCTGATTTCGGATCATTGACAAACACATGGGTCACGGCACCGATAAGTTTACCATTTTGCACAATGGGGCTACCACTCATGCCTTGTACAATGCCTCCGGTCTTATCCAGCAGCTTCGGATCTGTGATTCGAAGCACCAGACCTTTGGTCGCCGGTTCGGATTGGTCTGCTACGTGAACAATATCAATCGAGAAACGCTCCACCTGCTGACCCTCAACAACTGTGAGAATTTCTGCAGGACCTTCTTTTACTTCATGGGAGAAAGCAACAGGAATTCCTTTTGAATACAAACTATGTTCAGGATTTCCGGACATTTTACCAAAGATACCAAAAGCCGTATTACGTTCAATATTGCCCAAAATTTTGCTTTCTTTCAGGAAATGAGCTCGTTTTTCACCTGGATCACCGGATTCACTCTTAGAGATTGACGTTACATTAGACTGAACAATCTGACCACTACCGACAACGATGGAAGTCTGCGTGTTCATATCCGTGATGACATGTCCTAGAGCGCCATATACGCCTTGATCCGGAGCATAGAAGGTTAATGTTCCTACACCTGCGGCGGAGTCACGAATGTACAAGCCAAGCCTCCAGGCTTTGTCTTCCGCGTCATAAGCCGGTGTCAAACGGGTTTTAACCGTTTCTTTACCGCGTTTTAAAACGACATCAATGCCTTTTTTGCTCTTGCCTGCAAGCTCAACGGCTTCAGCTACACCCGATACACCATCAAGGCGTTTACCGTCCATATGGGTAATCAGATCTCCAAGCTTGATGCCTGCTGATTCTCCAGGGGATACACGTTCATCTTGTCCAGAACGGACCAGATGGTGCCCTACAACCAGAATACCTGCAGATTTTACTTTGACGCCAATGGTTTGTCCCCCGGGTACTACACGCAAATCCGGAATCACATTTACGTTAACTGTTTTTACCGGAATTTTTCCCCACAACTTCAACGTTAATTTGGCATGTCCCGTTTGTTGGGGATGAAGATGCAAAGGTTGTTGCTTCGTTACATGGACCGCAGTTTCCTTTCCATCAAAACCGACGATATCAGGACGATCCACAACAGCACTTGAAGCAGCCGGTACAGCGAGATGAACGTCAGCCTGCCTGCCTGCAAATACCTGAAGTTCATCAGGCAATGAAGCATAACTTTGCACAGGCTGAATGGCCTGGCTGATCACACATAGAAAGAAGGCAAATAAAAGACCTAGCAATTTCTTCCTGAGGGGGGAATTCAATGGCTGTCACACTCCCTTTGCTTCTTTCGCTTGACGAAAGATGGTCGCCAATTGCGTACCTATAAGATAACCTCGCCCCCAGGCTTTTATTACTGTCAATCATTACGCCAGCCGCTCGTTTCACCCTTTTTTGGCTTCCGCCAAATTCAGCATTTCCTGTGCATGATGCAGCGTTTTTTCTGTAATTTCCACACCGCCGAGCATACGTGCCAATTCCTTCACTCTGCCTTCGTCTGACAGCGATTCCACTTGTGTCATCGTGCGTCCGTCATACACATGCTTTTCGATGAGATACTGATGATCGGCCATACAAGCGACCTGTGGCAAGTGAGTAATAGAGAAAACTTGGCAAGTGGAGGACAGACGGTATAATTTCTCCGCAATGGATTGTGCTGCTCTTCCGCTCACACCTGTATCCACCTCGTCAAAGATCAACACCGGAATCCGGTCATGACGTGCGAAAATACTCTTCATCGCCAGCATCATTCGGGACAACTCACCACCGGAAGCAATCTTGCCGAGCGGACGTAAAGGCTCACCTGGATTCGGAGAGATCAGGAATTCCGCATTATCTGCACCCTGACGCGTAAGGCGAATGCGACGCCCATTCCATTCGATCCCTTTTGCATCTTCAAAAGGAGTAATTTGAACTCGTAACGTCGTTCTCTCCATCTGCAAATCCTTCAGTTCACTTTCCACCTGCGCTGCAAGTTCCTCTGCACATTGTTTACGAACCCGGCTGAGTTCCTCCGCAGACTCCATGACTAATTTGAGCAATTTGTCACGTTCATTACGCAGCTTCTCCAAACGTTCATCCTTGTTCTCCAACTGGTCGGTTTCATGGCTAATTTGTTCATAATAATTCAAAATAAGTTCCACACTGTCACCGTATTTCCGTCTGAGGCCAGAAATCAGATTCAGTCGCTGTTCCACTTCTTCCAATCTACCCGGGTTAAATTCGATCTTCTCCCGATAATCACGCAACTGAAACGTCGCGTCTTCCAACTGATAAAATGCTGACTGGAGCTGTTCAACAATAGGCTGCAAGCCTTTGCTATCATATCCTGATATATCTTCAATTCGTGACAGCGCGATACTTACAGCTTCTAACCCACGTTGACCGCTAAGCAGATCATACGCACCAGCAACACTGTCCATCATTTTCTCACTATGGGATAGTTTGACCCGTTCTTCTCCGAGTAATTCATCCTCACCCTGCGTTAAAGAAGCAGCTGCAATCTCTTCAAGTTGAAAACGGTACATGTCCAGCAATTGATACGCACGTTGACTGGATTCCTGAAGTGCACGCAGTTCTTTTTCCGCCGTAATAAATTTACTGTATCGTTCCTGATATTCCGCCTTGACTGGACCGATGATTGCTGCCCCGTATGTATCCAGAAGCCCCAGATGACTTTCTGCGCGCAACAAACTTTGATGTTCATGCTGTCCGTGAATATTGATTAATTTTTCTCCGACTTCACGGAGCATCGTTAAATTGACCAATTGGCCGTTAATACGAGATGTACTTTTGCCTTGGGTATTCAGTTCCCGGCGGATCACCAGATGCTCCTCAGGCTCACAATGGATGCCAAGCTTCTCTAACGTTACCCATACCGGATGGCTAGGCTCCATTTCAAACAGAGCCTCCATCTCGGCCTTCTCACATCCATAACGGATCAGATCGGCAGAGCTTCGTCCACCTGCAATCAGACCCAAGGCATCAATAATGATCGATTTACCCGCTCCTGTTTCACCAGACAAGACATGAAATCCCGGGTGGAAAACAACATCAACTTCTTCTACAACAGCCAGATTACGAATCGATAATGTAATTAACATCTGCAAAACACCTCCGGATGACTCACTCAGAAATTATGTTTTTGAACCATTATATTCTAGGAAATATAACCCATAATCCGCTCGATTACGGTCACGCTGTTACTTTCCGTCCGGCAGATAATGAGTATGGTATCATCTCCACAGATGGTGCCCATCACTTCCGTCCATTCAATATTATCGAGCAAGGCAGCAATGGAGTTAGCTGTGCCAGGCAAACACTTCATTACGACCAGATTGTTTGTATGATCGATGTGTAAGAAGTTGTCCACAAGGGCACGTTTCAGTTTCTGAATCGGATTATATCGTTGGTCTGTAGGTAGCGAATACTTATATCGTCCATCGTCCATGGGAATCTTGATTAAAAGAAGCTCCTTAATATCCCGTGATACAGTGGCTTGAGTCACCTGGAATCCGGATTTACGCAAAGCTTCAACCAGATCATCCTGGGTTTCAATTTCGTTTTGACTAATGATTTCACGTATCTTAATGTGTCGTTGTCCTTTCATACATGCCTCCAGTTAAAAGTTCAATGTATTGCAATAAAACGGAAAATTCTAATTTCCATAACGTTTGCCATCCTGCAATTCGTTCATTCGTTATATAAACAACTTTCAGGTTTCATAACTACCCTTAGTCCAGATCATCTCCATCATACACGTCTTCCTGATAGTCCATGAGCCTGATTACCTTGATATCCGACTCCTCCAAGTCCACATACAACAACCCTTCACAGCCGGGATATAACAATAAATAATACAGGAAGCGGTCTCGCAGGGATGGCCCAGTAAGTTCAAGAGGTTGCCTGCGACGGGACGTCTTCACCAGATATCTCTCATCATCACGCTCTGCTACATAATCAATGAACAGCCTGCTGTAATAAACGGATTCATCCGCTTCAAAGGCTAAAGGAATTTTCATTTTACCTCCGATGACTTCATATCCTTCCGCTTCAAGCAGATCCACTGCGGGTGAATCCTGAATTTCTAAATTCAGTTGCATACCCGACAAGTTTACTGGAATCGGACGATTAACCCAATTCCGAAAGCCAGAGAACAGCCATAAAATTAAGCAGACAGCAAGTACACCAATAACAATTGTGTCATATTGCCCATCCATCATCGCTCACCTCGAAGACATATTCGAGATTCGACAACCGATTTCCTTTTAGAATGTCACCTTTCCAGCGAAAAGAAACCCATCCTATGATGAGTTTCCTGTAAAAGTATGGGCAGCATCCCTTGCAACTTGATCTGCAAGTGCATCAAGTGAAGCCTGAACGTTCTCTTGTTGTGTTGCCTCTGGTTCTTCCAGACGCCAGTGAGCGAGAAATTCAATATTTCCTTCTCCGCCTGTAATCGGCGAGAATGTTAAACCTTTTAGCTTTAATCCAAGCTCATTTGCGAAACGAAGCATCGTCTGCAAAACGTCCTTGTGAACCTTAGTATCACGAACAACGCCGGACTTGCCGACTTTCTCACGGCCTGCTTCGAACTGAGGTTTAATTAACGCCACAATGTCTGCCGGTTGCTTTAGAAGTGCCAGCAACGGCGGCAAAATAATTCTCAGCGAAATAAAGGATACATCAATACTAGCAAAATTCGGCACAGGTCCATGTAAATCTGCGGGAGTCACATAACGGAAATTGGTTCTTTCCATTACAGTAACCCGTTCATCATTACGGAGTGACCAATCCAGCTGGTTATAACCAACATCGATGGCATATACATGAGATGCACCATGTTGCAGGGCACAATCGGTAAATCCACCAGTGGATGAACCGATATCGAGCATTACAAGTCCATTCATATCGAGATCGAAGTGACGGATCGCTTTTTCAAGCTTTAATCCGCCTCTACCGACATAGGGATGTACTGAACCCTTTACTTTAAGTTCGGCTTCCCGTGGAATCTTCATGCCCGCTTTTTCAATCCGCTCATTGTTGGCATATACCAGTCCAGCCATGATTGCAGCTTTTGCCTTCTCACGACTTTCGTAGTATCCCTGCTCAACCAGCAGAACATCAATTCGTTCTTTCGGGAGTGACATGTCTTTCTCCTATCATGTAGTAATCCTAATTAATCAATAATGTGTTTAGTTTAGTTTCTCTGATTGTTCCAGTTATGAAGGGAACCGAGTTCTGGACATACCATATGAAGATTGGGCTGCCATACTGCGCAGCTCCGAACTCACATTCTCGACCGTGAGTCCCACTTCAGCTCTTTGATCCTCAATACTGCCATGTTCAATGAATCGATCCGGAATGCCCATCAGCTGTACATGAACATCATGCAGTCCTTGTTCTGCGTAAAACTCCAGAACTGCACTGCCCATACTGCCTGCTTGTGATGCTTCTTCAAGCACAATTAACTTCGTGCCTCGAACTGCTAGATCACGCAGAATCTGCTCATCAAGCGGCTTAAGGAAGCGGGCGTTTATTACGCCAACCGTAATACCTTCTCTTTTAACCGTCTCTGCAGCTTCTTCAGCAAGCTGTACCATTGACCCCGAAGCGATGATAGCATAACCTTCAGATGGACGAAGCTGTTCCCATGTACCGATTGGAATCGGAATGAGTTCATTATCAAGAGGCACGCCTACAACATTGTTTCGTGGATAACGATAAGCAATCGGGCCTTCATTATATTCAAGCGCCGTCTTCATCATATGGCGCAGTTCATTCTCATCCTTAGGCATCATCAGGACGATATTCGGAATATGACGCATAAACGCCACATCGTACACACCTTGATGCGTTTCACCATCTGGACCGACAAATCCAGCACGGTCAATGGCGAACATGACATTGGCATTATGACGACAAATATCATGTACAATCTGATCATACGCACGCTGCATAAACGTCGAATAGACGGCAAATACCGGCTTCAACCCTTCCATTGCCAGTGCTGCACACATGGTTGCTGCATGCTGTTCGGCAATACCCACGTCAATCATGCGATCAGGGAATTCCTTACTGAAAGGAATGAGACCTGAACCTGTTGGCATGGCTGGTGTTACCGCAACAATTCGTTTATCCTGCTTGGCAAGATCAATCAACGTTTTACCGAACACTTCCGTATACATCGGTTTGCCTACAGCCTTAAGTACTTGACCTGATTCAATTTTGTACGGAGAAATTCCGTGCCATTTGTGTGAATCGGCCTCAGCTGGCTGATAGCCTTTACCTTTGGTTGTCAGTACATGAACCATTACAGGACCATCGACGTTATCCGCCTGTTTGAACGTTTCAATCAATTTCGGAATGTCGTGTCCATCAATGGGTCCCAAATAGGTGAAGCCCAGCTCTTCGAACAGAACTCCTGGAACCATCATGTATTTGACACTATCTTTAATCCAGCTCGCCGATTTGGCCAAACGATCCCCTATGGCAGGAATTTTTTTGAGCATTCCTTCCACGTCATCCTTGGCTTTCAAATAATGGCGATCCGAACGAATTTTGCTCAAATATTTATGCATAGCCCCCACATTCGGAGCAATGGACATTTCATTATCATTGAGGATAACCATCAGCTTTTTCTGCTCATGACCAATGTGATTGAGAGCTTCAAAGGCCATACCACCTGTAAGCGCTCCATCCCCGATCATCGCGATAACCTGATTGTCTTCACCCTTAAGATCACGGGCAAGCGCCATGCCCATCGCAGCAGATAACGATGTGCTGCTGTGGCCCGCTTCCCATACATCATGTTCACTCTCGTTACGTTTAACAAATCCACACAAGCCATTATGCTGACGAAGTGTATCGAAGCGATCCATCCGTCCCGTTAGAACTTTGTGCACATAAGCCTGATGCCCTACATCGAAAATCATTTTGTCCACTGGACTGTTATAGCAGTAATGCAGGGCTACCGTGAGCTCAACCACTCCTAAGTTGGGTGCGAGATGGCCCCCTGTAACGGACAGCTTCTCAATCAGAAACTGCCGGATCTCTGCCGACAAAAGAACGAGATCATCCTGAGACATCGACTTTAGATCACTGGGTTGTTTAATTTGTGGAAGCAGCACGAGAATCTCCCCGCTTTCCTAGATTGTTTGATTTGGTGTAATCCATATATACACAGTTTATTAAATGACATTAAAACATTATAACATAAAAGAACAAGAATCATAATTTACGGCACTATACTCCTGATAACGAGCATTTTCGCCAGCAAGGTTCGTATGATCTTCCTCAATATGTATTCCCAAACCCACTTGGAACAGACTCTCTTCATGAAGCCCAGAAAAAGCACATTAAATTGATTAAACGATTCTGGGTGATTTGAAACAGAGACGCTCAACCAAAACTAATGATCTCGACTCATCAGATAATCTGCAATCTCCATCAGTCTCGAAGGGTCAGGTAACTCCGCTCTGCCAAGTGCATCTTTTGCAGATTGCGTAAGGGACTTCACCTCTTGAAGAGAGGCATCCATACCAATAAAATAAGGGTATGTAACCTTTTGCTGATTCACATCACTTTGCGTCTTCTTGCCCATTTTCTGCTCGTCACCCGTCAGGTCGAGAATATCGTCCTGAATCTGGAAAGCTAACCCCAGATCTCTGCCAAATACGCGCAGCGCCTCCAACTGTCCGTCTGTCGCACCACCAATACGTGCGCCCGCAATGAGAGAAAACACAATTAAATCTCCGGTCTTGTGCAGATGAATATATTGCAATTGGGCAAGATCTGTCATGCCCTGTTCGCCTTCCATATCAGCCACTTGTCCGCCAACCATGCCTCTTGCGCCAGCCAATTCCGACAATTCCTCCACAATGGATAACAATGCGTCTGCTGACACACCACTGCGACGACCTGCCTGAACAATACTATAAAAAGCGTGCGTTAAAAGTGCATCGCCAGCCAATATAGCTGTCGCTTCACCAAATACTTTGTGATTCGTTAATTTTCCCCTGCGATAGTCGTCATTATCCATGGCAGGCAGGTCATCGTGGATCAACGAATACGTATGAACCATCTCCACGGCGCAGGCTACCGGCAATGCAGCTGTACGCTGTGCACCGAAGGCTTCCGCCGCAGCAACGACCAGAAGTGGACGAAGGCGTTTGCCCCCGGCCATAAGTGAATACTGCATCGCGTCAGCCAGTGACTGAGGCACATCCCAGTGAACAGGAAGAGTCTGCTGCAACTCTCCCGTCACCTCAGCTGTGACTTCCTCAAGATACGTTTCAAACGAAGGACGATTACTCATTGACTTCACCACTTTCGTCGACGGCAGCGCCGAACGGTTTCTTGCGAAGTTCCCCATCCTCTTCTACGATCATCTCGATCTTACGTTCCACTTGTTCTAACTTCAAACCACAAAGTTGGGAAAGTTTCATTCCGCGCTGAAACAAATCGATGGCCTGTTCCAGTGGAACATCACCATGCTCAAGCTGACCTACGATGTCTTCCAATGCCGCCATTGCCTCTTCAAAATTCAATTCCGGTTCATTCGCCATGGGTATTGTCGTCCTCCTTCATTCCCCAAACCTGACAGTCCAACTGTCCGTCTGTTAATTTAATCTTTATCGAATCTCCAGGCTGTACATCCTTCATCGATTTGATCAATCGTTGCTCCTGTTCGTCATAGACAAGGCTGTATCCGCGTGACATAACTTTGAGCGGGCTAAGCGCATCCAAATGACGTACAGATGATTTCCACTGCTGCTGCTTCGCTCTCGCAATGGATCGGATTGCAACCTCCAGTTGACGCCGGGCTGATGCATTCTCCCGTCTTGCTGCATTCACCTGTTCACGAGGATTGAACCGCTGCAGCGCTGCACGCAAACGTTCCTGTTTCTCGGTTGTCCATTTCATACGTGTATCTACAGTTCGCAGAAGACGTTGTTGCAGCATATCCAGTCGCTCCGTATGCTGCATTAAGGTACGTCTGGGATGCACAAGCACAGGTGAGCGTTGCAATCTGGCCAGTCGCTCGCGATTATGAACAGCACGCTGACGTAAACTGTGCTGCAGCTGACGCTGGCGCTGAGCGATCTGATCAAGCAGCTCAGCTCGATTGGGTACTGCCAGTTCGGCAGCAGCCGTAGGTGTAGCCGCACGTAGATCAGCAGCAAAATCGGCAATCGTAAAATCCGTTTCATGCCCAACGGCTGATATCACTGGAATGGCCGAACCCACAATCGCTCTTGCCACGATCTCCTCATTGAAAGCCCACAGCTCTTCCAGTGATCCGCCGCCTCGTCCGACAATCAGCACATCGGCTTCACCCATTCGGTTCAGGTTATTGATGGCCTTCACAATGGAAGGAGCTGCACCTTTACCTTGAACGAGTACAGGATACAGAATCACTTGGGCAGAAGGATATCTGCGTTGCAATGTAATCATGATATCCCTTACCGCTGCACCTGTAGGTGAGGTTACCACACCAATCGTCTGTGGAAAACGGGGAATCTGCCTTTTCCGTGATGTAGAGAACAGTCCCTCGTCCTCCAGCTTTTTTTTCAACTGCTCATAGGCCAAGTACAGACTTCCAATACCGTCCGGTTGCATGTGTGTAGCGTAGAATTGATATTGTCCATCCCGCTCATACACCGAGACATTACCACGAGCAATAACCCTTGCACCCTCCTTCGGTACAAAGGGCAATCGTTGATTATGGGAAGCAAACATAATGGACTTAATTCGGCTGTCCTTGTCCTTCAATGTAAAATACATATGACCGCTGGAGTGATGTGTAAAATTGGAGATCTCTCCGCGCAGCCATACATCCGACAGTACCTGATCCGATTCTAGCTTCATCCGGATGTATCGGTTCAGGTCTTTGATGGAATAGATCTTTTGATCTGCCACAGATTCGACCTAGGCCAATCCGTGAGCGCGTTTGGCCGCGATCAGTGTATTTTGCATTAACATAGTGATTGTCATTGGGCCAACGCCTCCAGGAACCGGAGTAATTGGGCCAGATACCATCTTCACGCTCTCGAAATCTACATCTCCTGCCAGTTTTCCGTTATCCAGACGGTTCATCCCCACATCGATTACAACGGCACCCGGTTTGACGAAATCGGCATCCACAAAGTTTGCACGTCCGATAGCAACCACAAGAATATCTGCCTGACGCGTAATCTCTTTCATGTTCGCTGTACGGGAATGACACATCGTTACCGTTGCGTTCTCACGTTGAAGCAGCAAGGATACCGGTTTGCCGACAATGTTGCTGCGTCCGATGACTACGGCATGTTTGCCTGACATTTCAAGACCGGTACGCTTGATCAGCTCGATCACGCCCGCAGGGGTGCATGGCAACAGACTATCGTCACCAATGACGAGGTTCCCCACATTAACCGGATGGAATCCATCCACATCTTTGTCCACGGCGATCGCATCGATTACCGCTTTCTCTTCGATATGCTTCGGTAATGGGAGCTGAACCAAAATTCCGTTAATGGATTCCTGTTTGTTCAGCTTGTCCACCAGCGCGAGCAGATCCTCTTGGGAGGTGCTTGCATCCAGACGATGAACTTCGGAATAGAAACCGAGGTCGTGACATGCTTTTTCTTTATTACGCACATATACTTGGGATGCCGGATCTTCCCCGACGAGCACAACAGCCAGACCAGGTACTACCCCCTGTTCGCTAAGCTGTTTTACTTCTGTCGTCATGCTTGCGCGGATCTCTTGGGATACTTCTTTACCGTTAATAATAGATGCTGTCATTGTACTCTCTCTCTCCCTTATGTGAACATATAATTAAGTGACTCACAAAATTAAGACAGTTTTGCTTTAATCGTGCTGACTTCCTGAATCATACGCCCAAGTACGCCGTTAACGAACTTACCGGATTCATCTGTACCAAAATACTTGGACAATTCAATCGCTTCATTGACGGATACTTTTGCCGGAATATCATCACGGAACACCATTTCATACGTTGAAAGCCGTAGGATCTGGCGGTCTACACGTGACAGACGGCTAATCTGCCAGCCTTTCAAATAATCGACCAGTAATCCGTCAATCGCTTCTTTATTGTTCCATGCGCCCTGTACCATTTCGGTCACGTAGGTACGCATTACATCTGCATCATGAATAACCACTTCGGTTTCATTGTCTTCAGCGGCTTCATTAATCAACATATTCACGGCTTCAGCTGCGCCCACTTCATTCATTTCCATCTGATACAGACTTTGTACTGCAATTTCCCTTGCCAAACGTCTTTTCATGTCCTGCCTCCTGCAGCGCTCCCTGTGGAGCGTCATCATGCTTATTTTAAAATATAAAATCTTTGATGGAATCAGAGATCTTATTATATTGTTATCCCTTTTCACAAAAAAACCTGCAATCGTTTCCTCCAAAAAACGGGCAACCTAAACTACAGCTCTATTTTCGGAAGAAACATATTGCAGGGTTCAGGTGGCTCACTTAAAGGGACGCCAGCGATCGCCGAGCCATTGCCCCCATTCCCTCCAGGGAATGAACGAGCCCAGCTTCGAGTCGCTTCGTCTGCCTAACGTATAACCTATGAACACCAAGAGTGCAAAGAACAACATATCCCAAAAACCGATCCATACATAAAGAAATCCAAAAAAGATGCCGCCGACAATTCCGGTAATTCGGCCTCTGTGACTATCCCAAATCTCTCTCCACAGCATCAGTGAAACTCACCTCATTCCACTCGACTCTTGTAGTTAGACGACTGGGTAACGTTGGCAATATACACGGTGACAAAAGAAACCGGGATACCCGTAATCTCATGTACATGATCATGTATTGCCTTCTGCAGATCGGCTGTCAGCGTCGGGATTGGCATCTCGCCATCCACTACAGCGCGAATCATAATTTCCAGTCCAGATTCAACCACACGAATACGAGCTTTGACATCACGTACTCCCCGGAAACGGGAAGTCGCTTTGAGACAGAGATTTTCAATCGTTTCCATCGAAATCTGCACATCACCATACTCGGTACGTTGATCTACAGACGGCAATGAAGCACGATCACGCCGAACCGAGATGTAGAAAAATCGCAAACTCAGGATAAACAAAATCGCTGCGGCAACAACCGCCGCAATAATGACGTTTTGTTCCTGCTGGTAATTCAATTCGTAAGGCAGCACACCACTGATAAGAAGTATGACTGCTGCCGATATTGCTCCAACGCTTATGCTGTATATAAACAACAGAAGCCGATCCAGTATTTTAGCCACGAACTGCACAGCCTCCCTTGCTCACTAACATGGCTTAACCTGCCCTTTGGCAAAAGGATGATCCTCCGGTGCAAGCTTCCGCTTTTTATGAAGACCTGTCCAAGACGGGATAACCCCCGGCAGTGATGCCGGGGGAATCTGTCTTCTTTTATTTTACGCGCTGACTGTTCAGGTCAATTTCTTCAACTTTCTCGGTGCTCTTGAACTGAACGTCATGAATGTGCACATTAACTTCATTCACATTCAATCCTGTCATGTTCTCGATGGAGCGCTTCACGTTCTGTTGAATTTCAGTAGCCACCTGTGGCAGACGGTAACCATATTCAATAATAACGGAAACATCCACAGCAGCTTCACGCTGACCTACTTCAACCTTAACGCCTTTGGAAAGGTTTTTGCGACCAAGCAATTCAGCAAATCCACCAGCGAATCCGCCGCTCATGCCTGCAACACCTTTGACTTCAACTGTAGCCAGTCCAGCAATCACTTCAATAACTTCAGGTGCGATCTGGATTTCACCGATATCCGTTCGTTCAAATTCTGTCGGCAGTGTACTCATAACTGTTCAACACACCTTTCGCGAAATAAGTTTGCGGCCATCCGTCAGGGCGCTGGTACTCAGGCCAATCTGGCCTTCAGAACCCTTCCGGTCCGGCTTTACCGGAACTCCTGCAACCCTTCATCCGCGTATGTGCGGCGGCTTATCCTCTGCAGGAGACATGCGCTCTTATTATTACATACTATATCATTTGGGCTACATTATGACAAACAAGCCCAATATACCTTTTAAATCTCATTTTCCTCAAGAAATTTGATATCAAAGTCACCCCGAACGAACGTTGGATGCTCCAGCAATTTCTGATGAAAAGGAATCGTTGTGGAGATGCCTTCAATCGCAAACTCAGCCAATGCACGCTTCATCTTCGCGATGGCCTCTTCCCGGTTTGCTCCCCATACGATCAATTTAGCGATCATGGAGTCGTAATAAGGAGAGATCGTGTAGCCCGGATAAGCTGCACTATCTACACGTACACCCGGTCCTCCTGGTGCAAGGTAGAAACCAATTTTGCCTGGTGACGGCATAAAGTTACGGTCTGGATCTTCTGCGTTGATACGGCACTCAATGGACCAGCCATTGATCACAACATCTTCCTGACGGAAAGAAAGCGGATTGCCTTCAGCTACCGAGATCATTTCGCGGATCAGATCCACTCCTGTAACCATTTCCGTTACAGGGTGTTCTACCTGAATACGTGTATTCATTTCCATGAAATAGAATTCACCGTTAGGGCTGAGCAAGAACTCAAGTGTACCTGCTCCCGAGTAATTCACGGCAAGCGCTGCCCGTACTGCGGCATCTCCCATCAATGTACGCACTTCTTCAGAGATGATAGGACAAGGTGCTTCTTCCACGAGCTTTTGACGTCGACGCTGAACGGAACAATCACGCTCGCCCAGATGCACTGCATTTCCATGTTTGTCTGCAATGATCTGAATCTCCACGTGCTTCATGCCTGTCAGGAATTTCTCCAGATATACTCCGGCATTGCCGAAAGCTTTCTGTGCTTCCTGCTGGGCAGCTGTAATTTGTTTGATCAACGTCTCTTCATCTTCAGCAATACGAATCCCTTTACCTCCACCACCAGCAGTAGCTTTGATAATGACAGGATATCCAATATCTCTAGCAATCATAATGGCTTCATTCATATTTTCAACCAAACCGTCGGATCCCGGAATTACAGGTACACCTGCATCCTTCATCGTTTGTTTGGCAACAGCCTTATCACCCATTTTGGTAATGGCTTCCGGAGAAGGGCCGATGAACGTAATATTGCAGGAACCACAGATTTCTGCAAAATCAGCATTCTCTGCCAGGAATCCATAGCCTGGGTGGATCGCATCACATTCCGTCAGTGTAGCTACACTCATCAGATTTGTGAAGTTTAGATAACTGTCTTTCGAAAGTGTAGGCCCGATACAATACGCTTCATCTGCAAGACGAACATGCAGGGAGTCTTTATCCGCTTCCGAATAGACTGCTACCGTCGAAATGCCGATTTCACGACAGGCACGAATAATACGTACCGCAATTTCGCCACGGTTCGCAATCAGTATTTTTTGAAATTTCATTTCGTTATTGTCCTCCTTCGAAGCTCATGCAGTTGCCGTTATGCGGCTATAACCGTTATTCCGGTTTCACCAGGAACAGGGGTTGTCCATACTCAACCAGCTGTCCGTTCTCAACCAGCACTTCAACGATTTCTCCCTTGATGTCAGCATCAAGCTCGTTCATCAGCTTCATCGCCTCAATGATACATACCGTTGTTTTCTCAACAACTTTATCACCAGCGCTTACAAAAGGACCTGCTTCCGGCGAGGAAGCTCTGTAAAAAGTACCCACCATCGGAGATACAATTTTATGTAAATGACTTGTAGTATCGACTTGCGGAGCAGCCTCAGCTACAACTGCAGCCGGTTGCACCTGTGGTGCAGCAATCATTTGCGGTTGAATAGCAGCTGCCTGAACATATTCGGTTTTACCCGGTTTGCGAATCGACAACCGTGATCCTTCGTTTTCAATTTCCAACTCTTGAACGGAACTTTCATCTACCAGTTTGATCAGCTCTTTGATCTCACTCAATTTAAACATTTCCATTATTCACTCCTTCGGCATCATGCCAGTCTCACTAGGACGGTCATATGGCTTTATGTATTATATCATAATCATTAAAAATGGAAAGAGCCCGAGATCTAATCCAGCTCTCGGGGCTACTTTTCCATATTTTAGATTACTGTTCTGTCACGTATTGCACGCTGATTTTATTTTGGGATACAGCCAGTTCTTTCATAACCAGATCCACAATGGAAACCGCCTGTTTTACATCCAGTTTGTCACTGAGAACAACGACTTTATACTTGTCGGATTCCTCTTGAACGATGGCATTGGCAAACTGCTGCGACAGGGTTTCTTCAATACCATTGATTTTGGCTTCTTTTTCTTCCAGCGTACGAAGCTGCTCTGTTGCTTTGGCATTTTCTTCTGGCGTTTTGCTCAGATCGCCTGCAACGGTCATGAGTTCTTCATACTTGCGATTGTTACTTTCCTCACGCTGCCACTGGTAGTTCTGGAACTGGCTGCTCGCGGACGCCGCCGTATTCTGCTCCTCCATCTCCTTGAGGACGTCCTCATCTGTTTTCGTCGCACTGCCTTCTGTTCCGGTATTTGTCTCAGGAGTGGTTGCTGCGCCTTTGTCTGTCCCTTTCTCGCTGCCTTTACCCGCTTCGCCTTGTTTCTCTCCCGATTCCGCAGCTGGTGATTTCTCGGTGTCTCCAGCTTCTTTACCGTCTACAACCGCAGGATTATCAACAGATTCAGTTGCCGCTTGCTCTCCTTCAGTTCCTGTAACTTCGCCGCCATTCACCACTTCATTCACAACCAAACCTTCTGTTGGATCAAGGATTCCAGCCGTTTCCTTCGCTTCTCCCTGCTTCATACCATCCACCTGCGTGCTGTCAGCTACAGGCGTATTAACCGGACCGGAATCTTCAGTGAACAGGTAGTAAGCGGACAAAATGACCATCAGACTCAGCATGGATACGAGCCATACCGTTTGACGTTTGTTATTCATTAGAACTTCCTCCTCGAATTGGCTTCATTCTTATGACAATCAAATCTTTTGATTCATGGTTCCGGACTAATCCTGCTTGCGCGGAACAACCGAAATTCGGTAGGCCGCAACATTCAGTCCTTTTTCCACAGCATCTGTAATCAGGTCCTTCACAACCTTGTTCTCTGCACCTCTGGCAACGACAAGCACGCCCCGGATCTGCGGTTTGAGCTTTTTCGTGACAATCGGTGTCTGATCCCCTGATATTTCATACGTAATAATCTCACCATCCCGGGTATATTGCGTCATATGTCGCTTGCCCCCGCTTGCATCCGTTTCTTCCGTGAGCTGCTGCGAATCCTTCACATTACGCTGTACAACAAGCTCCTCTGTAGAATCCACGGTAACCATCACATCAACAGTTCCCACTCCAACGATATTTTCCAGCACACCCTTGATCTTGTCCTCAAATGCGATCTCTATCGCCTGAAATGGATTCTGATCCGTCGGATCCGTCTGTATGGATGCCATGGATGTAGCCGGATCAGGAGGCTCGCGACCGATATTTTCGGAATCAATCTTTTTGACATTGACGAAAGAGTTGAACAGCATAATTCCGACTCCGATCAAACCAAGAATAATCAGCCAGCGAAAGGTTTGACTACGCCGTTGCCCACCTTCTCCTCCGCCGAACCAGCTTTCCATCTTTTTGAGCCATTGCCTCATCGGATACCCTCCTTCTTACAGCGCCGAAGCACTTTTCTTTTCTTTCACCTGTACTTTGTTTGCATCAATATCCCACTTCTCTGTCAACAGCGTAATAATTTGTACCGCTCGTTCAGATCGGGAGGACGTCTGTCCTTGCTGAGAGTTTGTCTCTGCTAGCTCACCCGACACAGGTGTGGAGTCAGCTTCCTGTCCATTTTGCGGCTCGTCAGAGTTACCATTGCCCACGCTACTTTCACGATTGCTGCCACTTTCCACTTCGATCTGTACTTCCGGGACCTCAATCTGACCAATCTCGATTGGCTCCTTTACTGGAGGTGATTCAGTGGCTTCGGATTCCGGGTCAGAGCCGAATATCGGTTTTGTAGCTCCCCCCGCTTCCTGTTGAGATGTATTGGAGTTGACTTTCCCGGCTGCTGTCTCACCCGACATCTCCACCAAAACATACTGGATCACTGGAAGTTCCACCGAAGAGGCCAAATCCGTCTCCGGCTGGCTTGTATCCATGGCGAGCTTTACCTCGACAGACTGCACTCTCTCCCCGGTTGTTTCTTCAATTTGCTCTTTCATTACGTTAGCCAGTTCTTTGGCTGTCCATTGCAGCGATTGTTCCTGTTCATTGGATTGCAGCCGCTTGCCCTGAGCCAAAATCTGTTCAAGTGTTACATTTCCATCCGATGGCGAATCCATGGCGGTCATCGCTCGCTTAAGCTCGCCAACCGGATCACTTTTCAAGAGCTTCGTTATGGGCGATAACAGGGTCAGCAGGATAAGAAGGCTCAGCACAAGCTTGACATAGCGTTCCATGGATCGATTGGGCAACAGCATATCCACGAAAGTCGCCAGCAGAACGATCATGATCAATTCCCGGAGCCAGCTGCTCAGCCACCCCATCCTTCCAGCCCCTTTCTCTCGAGCATCCCCTCATCTCATCATGACGGTCAGATTGCCTGCGGTTAGCAAGATTGTGATTGCCAGAAAAAACATCAGTCCGACGGCTGCTAGTGCCGCAAATACGTAAATCATGCTTTTACCTATCGCCTGCAGACATCCTACAATCGGCGTATCCCCTAGCGGTTGCATGATCGCGCCAGTTATGTTGTAGATCAGGGCTAGCGTCAGAATTTTAAGTGCAGGAAACGCGCATAAAAACAAGATGATGATGACACCCGTTAGTCCGATTGCATTTTTCACCAGCAGTGACGCTGTGATAACTGTGTCCGTTGCATCCGCAAACGTTCTGCCGACAATGGGGACAAAGTTGCCTGCGATGTACTTCGCTGCTTTCAGACTGACACCATCTGCCACGGAGCCCGATGCCCCCTGCACCGAAATTACGCCCAGGAACATCGTGAGCAGTATTCCGAGTAGAGCCACACTAATGTTCCGTAACAGGTCTGCCAGCTGTGTAAGCTTGTACTTGTCGGACAAGGAACTGACGAGATGTAATACGGCTGAGAAAAAGAGTAATGGGAACACCAGCATATGAATCAATGTACCAACCAGATGAATCATGAAAATGATAAGCGGATGGGTCACAGAAACGGTAATGACATTTCCCATTGAAGCCAGCAGTGTAAACAACAGGGGCACCATGGCCATCATAAAGTTGATCATGCTCGCTATGGCATCCTTGGCGTATCCAATCGCCACACTGAAGCTGTTTATGGCGATGATAATAATGACCATGTAACAGATGGAGTAAGCGATTTTGCTAATATTGTTTTTCTCAAAAGCGGTCTGTAACGTCTCCAAAATCATACTCAGCACACTCAGCATCACAATCGTGACCAGAAGTTTGCCGTTATATAAAATCTCATGCAGCATGAAGGTCCCAATCGCTATAAACACCGATTTCAGGCTGAACCCTTCATTGCCAGGCATTAACATATCCATAAAGGAAGGCGTTTTTCCTTCCGGGAAAAAACCACCGTATTGTTGCATGAGTTGGTCCCAATATTTTTCCACCTGATCCTTGGGAAGCTGGTCAGCCTGCTGCTGCATCCACTCTCCCGAGGGAGAACCGGCGAATACCTGTCCCATGATTCCAAACAGAAAACACAGCGTCAGCACGAAGGTAAGGCGCCACTGCGGCTTGTGATGCATCATTTTCATATGAAGTCCGCACGCCTCCCTCTACACCGGCATCAGCTTCATGACGGTTTCGATAATAATGCTGATGATAGGTATCGCGAGTACAAGGATCAGCACCTTGCCAGCAAGTTCAATCTTGGAAGCAATGCTCTCCTGGCCTGCATCCCTGACAATCTGTGCTCCGAATTCAGCAATGTACGCTATGCCTATAATTTTCAGTACAGTTTTCAGATAAATGCTCTCCATGCCTGAATTCTCGGCAAGCCGTTTCAACACTTCGATCACCGCGCCAATCTTGCCAATCAGTAGCATGAAGATCACGATGCCTGTGGCAGCAGCAATCAGAAAAGCGAACATGGGCTTCTGTTCTTTGATAACTAGAATGAGAACCGTTGCGATGAGCGCCAGACCTACAACTTGGATAATTTCCACAGGTCACCACCATCCCGGCTTCATGACCGTTTTCATTGAAAAAGAAATATCGATTTGATCTCTTGCAGCAGGCTGTCCAACATTCGGACTACCATGAACAATACAACGACAAATCCGATCACGGTCACCCAGTGAGCCATATCTTCCTTTCCCATTTGTTTCAGCACCGTATGAATCATTGCAATGATGATTCCGATGCCCGCAATTTGAAAGATTGCGTTCACTTCTAAATTCATGACCTTGGCACCTCACTATCCCGGCTATTTCAGAAGATCAGAATGACGATTAACGCTCCGACAAGCATCCCGAGACTGCGGCACATTCGTTCATATTTCATTTGATCGGCTTGGGCACGGGATTCCTCATGCATAAGTTGCTGAATGGCTAACGAGATGTGCTTGGTCTGATCCTGACGATCACTGGTGCCAAGGCTGAAGCTCAATTGCAGCATGACTTCCCGCTCGTCCGCCTTCATGGCTGATCTTCCCCACGCCTCTTCTATACCAGACTGAAGACTCTCACGAGCAGTATGTCCATGAGGTGGTTCCATTTGCCTGGCTGCGTGGAGAAACAGCGTCCGAACAGGCTCTTTTGTCTGGGCTCCCATTTTTCCCATGGCATCAGGTAACGGGGTCAGCCCGTAGTTAATCTCTGTCATCAACCGCTGGAGAGCCGCGATTAACTCTCGCAGTTGTCTTGGCCTCAAGGCATACTGCCTTGCCTTGTAGAATCCGGCGAGGGTACTGGCCAGCAGAATGATGACTGCACCGAGCATGTTAACCAAAGGCCTCACCTCCCACTTCTGTCTGCTGGAGACCACGCATTTTGCCATCGGCCAATCGAAAGGTCATGCCCCGGCTCGTCCGTTGCAGCTGTACATAGCGTTGGAACATCTGCTCGACGATCAGGGTTCTCAGCGCAGGTCTGGAAGAAAGCTCAGCCAGATCACGACCATGCGCAGTAGCGATGACAGATACGCCTGCGTGAAGTGCTTCCATCACCGCCTCCGCATCTTCCGGTCGGCCTATCTCGTCCACGATCAGGACATCGGGAGACATGGAGCGAAGCATCATCATCATTCCCTCAGCCTTTGGACAACCGTCCATGACATCGGTGCGAGGTCCCACATCAAATCCAGGTACGCCCTTGTAACTTCCAGCGATTTCGGACCGCTCATCAACGATGCCAACCTTTAGACGTGGACGTATGCCCTGAACAAGTTCATTGACACCCGTAAGTTTGGTTCCACTACTAATCTGTCTTGCCAGATCCCTCAGTAATGTGGTCTTGCCTTGCTGCGGAGGTGAAAGAATTAAGGTGTGCATGACCTGTCCACTTTTCATGTCCAGCAGATAAGGCAGAATGCGATCAGCGACTCCGTGAATCTCTCTGGCTACCCTGACATTAAATCCATTAATGTCGCGCAAGTATTCGACGCGGCCTCCACTTAACACCGTCCGGCCAGCCAGTCCGATTCGATGCCCGCCAGGAATAGTGATGAACCCTTTACGCAGTTCCTCTTCCAATGTATAAAGCGAATGATTGCTGATCAGATCCAGCAGCCTGTGTGTTACCTCTTTTAAGGGAATATAGGCTTCATCAGGCTTCGAAGTCGGACTGCCCTGGGGTGTGAGGAAGTGATAGGTGTCTCCTGCATTGATTTCCAGCGGTCTTCCTTCACGGATACGTACTTCCTCCACTTTATCTAATAAAGCGGGCGGCATTCTTCCCAGAATGGTTCGAATCGGTTCCGGAAAGATATCCTTCCAGTTCACCATCATGAATAGGCCCCTCCAACCTTGAATTCGGTTTTGTTGCGTTCCTGGTGCTTGTTCATATCTCAAGTTTATGTGTGTACATTGATTTTATGACGCTGAAATCTATCATTTTCTTCAAAATAGGGATGAGAGTTAAAAATCATAGATCAGTCAACTGTTCCAGTTCTAGGCACCCGTCTAGATCCAAGTGCATATAGTGCTTGCAGACAGGTGATATTCATTCCGGGATAAAAAAGGACAGAAACAACTATCCTCAAATATAGAAAGGAGTTGTAGGGAGTGCGAGTCGATGTGGTAGGCAATGTGAATGAAGTTCGAAGAATGGATATTGCAGGACGATGTGTGGTTGTAATCGATGTGTTGCGAACAACCAGTACGATTGTTACGGCACTGGCATACGATGCAGCAGACGTCATTGCTGTAGAAACTGTTCCTCAAGCGAAACAATTGAACGTGAAGGATGCCATTCGTGGCGGGGAGCGTTTTGATAAAAAAATCACAGGATTCGAGGTGGGCAATTCCCCCTATGAATATATGACTCCGAATATTGCGGGGAAAACCATTATTCTGACTACAACAGATGGAACACGCGCCCTGATTAAGGCATCCAAGGCTAGACATGTGTTTGCAGGCTCATTCCTTAATGTGAAAGCTGTGGCGGCTGTTCTGTGCGAGCTGCGCCGGGATATCTTATTGTTATGCGCCGGGGATCAGGATGAGTTCGCGCTGGAAGATGGTTTATGTGCAGGCAGCATTATCGAGGAGCTATACCGACAATCCCCTTTCCCAATTATGCTGAACGATCTGGGCCTGGCGCTCCATCAGGCTGCCACTCATGCCGAGGACAAATTACCCGATCTGGTTAGAGTATCCGCTGGTGGCCGAAGACTGGAGAGGTTAGGGAGGATGCATGACGTAACGTATTGTACCCAATTGAACTTGCTGGACTGCGTTCCGGAGATGGGTGAAGGGAACCGGATGCAACCATTCAGAGGAACGCGTAAGGAACCGCTGTTTAAATTGCTGTGAACAATCTAAAAAGGTGTACTGTGATCCCGAATGGGAATACACAGTACACCTTTGGTGTGTCTTAACAATTTCCGCTTTTTATCTGCGAACTTGCGGTCCGCCAATTACGGCCTGCTCAGCCGTATCCAAATCATATGCTGTATGCAACGCCTTAATTACGTCATGAAGCTTCTCTCCATCAATTACACAAGATACCTTGATTTCGGAAGTGCTGACCATCTTAATGCTAACGCCTTCGCCCGAGATGACTTTGAACATCTTCGCAGCAACACCCGGATGGCTAACCATGCCTGCACCAACGATCGAGACTTTAACAAGGTTTTCTTCGGAAGTAACTTCACGGTAAGGCAGGCGGCTATGAAGTGCTTCAATGACACGCAGTGCGTTCTCCCGATCAGTCAGCGCAACAGAGAACGAGAAGTCTGCTTTACCGTCCATCACACCGCTCTGAACGATAATGTCAACATCCAGCTGTTCTGATGCAAGGGCACCAAATACTTCAGCGAGAACCCCCGGTACGTCTGGTACACCCAGAATACTGATGCGAGCCACATTTTTGTCATAGGCAATTCCACTAACTACCACGCCTTGTTCCATTGTTGCTTCCTCCTTCACAACCGTTCCTTCATTATGGTTAAAGCTGGATCTTACAATCAAAGGCACACCGGAATGCTTCGCGTATTCAACTGCACGCGGATGCAATACCGCTGCTCCCAGATTGGCCAGTTCCAGCATCTCGTCGTACGAAATTTCCTTAAGCTTGCGTGCAACCTTCACGATACGCGGATCGGTGGAATAGATCCCGTCTACATCCGTGTAAATCTCGCAAGCGTCAGCCTTGATGGCTGCTGCCAAGGCTACTGCCGTTGTATCAGATCCGCCGCGGCCAAGCGTCGTAATCTCGCCTTCTTCCGTCATTCCCTGGAAGCCAGCAACGATTACAATGTTGCCTTCTGCCAACGCCTGATTCACCCGTTCCGGATGAATATCGTTAATCCGCGCTTTGCCGTGTACCGCCTCTGTCCGGAATCCCGCTTGCCAGCCTGTAAATGAGATGGCTTTGCGTCCCAGCGCCTGAATCGCCATGGATAACAATGAAATCGAGATCTGTTCTCCCGTAGTCAAAAGCATATCCATCTCACGTGCAGGCAGTTCACTGTTCAGCTGTTTCGCCTGATCAATCAGATCATCCGTGGTATCCCCCATGGCCGAAACCACGACTACACACTGATGTCCTTCATCCGCTTTTTCTACAACACGTCCGGCTACACGCTTCATGCGCTCTGTATCTCCGACCGAGCTGCCCCCAAATTTCATGACGTACAATGACAACGCAAATCCACTCCCTACCTTGTGCAGTATGCATAATTGATGTCCACCGTCATTATTCTCTCCGAAAAATGACTTTAACCCAGTATATTACGAAAGCGTCTGATAGGCTAATCTTTTTTCGAAAAAACCCTTTGCCATAGAAATGGCAAAGGGTTGAATTAACGCATTATTTAGCTTACACCATGTGAACGTTACGCACGGGAAGAGTATTTACCTTCACGAGTATCGATCAGCAGAACATCGCCTTCGTTGATGAACAGTGGCACTTGTACATTCAAGCCTGTTTCAACTTTTGCGTTTTTAGTAGCACCTTGTGCTGTGTTACCTTTTACGCTTGGCTCTGTCTCGATAACTTTCAACTCAACGCTTGTAGGCAAGTCAATTCCGAGGATTTCACCTTGGTAGCTAACGATTTTTACGTTCATGTTTTCTTTGAGGAAGTTCAATTCCCATTCCAACTGATCACTTGTCAGCGTGAACTGATCATATGTTTCGTTGTCCATGAACGTGTGCTCTGTACCACTTGCATACAGGTAGGAAACGCCACGGTTTTCGATGATGGCACGGCCAATGGTTTCACCTGCACGGAATGTTTTCTCAACGGTGTTACCGTTGCGCAGGTTTTTCAGTTTGGAACGTACGAAGGCAGCGCCTTTACCTGGTTTAACATGTTGGAAATCAATTACAGTGAAAATGTCGTTGTCCACTTGTACGGTCAAGCCTGTTTTAAAATCGTTTACTGAAATCACAAAAAATCCCTCCTGATATGGTTGAAAAGTAGGTGATATAAGACGATGGGTTAATTTAAGTTTGAACAAGTCAAACTGTCATATTACACAGACCACTACGATGGCAAAACAACCTTCCGATCGCTGTTATCCCCAGATTTCTTTTAATCCCTATCCTAATAGGGAGAAATCCGGGGATAAAGGCGAGCACTTCGCTTCTTCAGGTTTTTTCTGCCCTCTTCGTTATTGTATAATTCCATGTTTACTTCATTCAAAAGCATAAATTAAAAATCGTCTTATATCACCGTTGGCTGTAATTTAGCCAATTACGGTGAACTTCTTGTCCGAATTCGTCAAAATGTGAATACCTGTCTCGGTAATCACCACGTCATCCTCGATACGCACGCCGCCAAGGCCGTCAATGTAGATACCCGGTTCAACGGTTACCACCATGCCCGGTTTCAATACATCGTCGCTAAGCTTGGACAAACGAGGAGCCTCATGGACTTCCATACCCAGACCGTGACCCGTGCTGTGTCCGAATTGCTCTCCGTATCCGTGCCCTGCAATGATATCACGTGCCAATGCATCTGCTTCCCGTCCGGTCATGCCCGGTTTCAGGTTCGCCAGCGTATGTAACTGGGCTTCCAGTACGATATCGTAAATTTTACGCAGTTCAGGTACAGGTGTGCCCGTTGCGATGGTACGTGTCAGATCTGAACAGTATCCATCCAAAAGCGCACCAAAGTCAAATGTAATTAACTCATTTTGTCCGATGACTTTGCCACTTGCTACACCGTGAGGCATAGCAGAACGTTCACCCGATGCCACAATGGTATCGAACGAAGAGGAAGTTGCTCCATGTTTGCGCATGAAAAACTCCATCTCCAAATCCACTTCACGTTCAGTCATACCCGGTTTTGCAAATTGCAAAACGTGACTGAATGTTGCATCTGCCAGATCCGCAGCTCTTTGCATTACAGCGATCTCATCTTCGTCCTTGAACATGCGAAGTTGCTCCACTATACCGGATACAGCTTTCAATTCAATAGACTGAAGTGCTTCAGCATAAGCAGTATGTGTGCCGTAAGTGACATGATCCTGCTCAAAGCCAACCTGTTTGATATTCGCCGATGCAAGCAATTCACGTACGGATTCCAACGGTTTTGGTCCATGTTCCACAACGGTGAATCCTTTGGCTTGTTGCGGCGCCTGTGTCATGTAACGGAAATCGGTAAGCAAATAAGCTTCCTGTTCCGTAATCAGCACATATCCTGCTGAACCTGTAAAGCCCGTCATGTAACGACGGTTAATCGGATTTGTAATCAGCATAGCCGTGAGTTCATGTTCATGCATGGCCTCACGCAACTTATTTACTCGTTTGTTTTCCATCGGTAACCCTTCTTTCTCTCACATTCCCGGGTCCCCGGCTCAGGTTTGTTTGTTCAGATGACGCACAAGAGCCAGCAGCCCCAGTTCGTAGCTTACTTCGCCAAATCCGGCAATCTGTCCGATTGTTTCGGCAGCAATTACTGAATGATGTCTGAACGCTTCGCGTGCATGGATGTTGGATAGATGTACTTCTACTGTAGGAACTTTTACGGCATTGATGGCATCACGCACAGCATAGCTGTAATGGGTCAGCGCTCCGGCATTCAGCATGATTCCGTCTGCATCGCCCATCGCTGCATGAATTCGATCAATGATGTCCCCTTCGTGATTGGATTGATAAAAAGCGATGGAGACGCCCAGCTCCTCCGCCTGTCTGCGAATTTTATCCTCAATATCCTTCAGACTAAGCGTTCCATAGATGCCGGGTTCACGTACTCCGAGCATGTTCAGGTTCGGGCCATTGATTACAACAATCCGTTTCATAGCTGCTCCACCCTTTCTGCAAATAACCATCTGCTATTTTAACACAGCCATTGCCGGATTGAGAAGCTTTTTTGCGGCTATGCTCCCGCTTGCTCTGGCTCACGTTTCCGTTCATCGGTGAACTCCATGGCTACTGTGTAGCCAATAAACAGCCCCCACAGCAAAAAGAAACAAATTTCTGTAATGATTGAATCCCATGTTAAACGGTTTAAGGGCTTCACCATATCCAGTTTTGGACCTACTAGGACAAAGATAATGAGCCACCAAAAAATCCCGTAACCCATGCCTGGAAGCGGGCCTTCCCATTTTTTCAAAGTGAACGTGTAAATCAGGGAAGCGAGAACCGAAAAAACAATAAAAAACAGCCAGCCGGTCAAATGCCCTGCTGCAGTATAGATAAAATTATGTTTAAAAAACGGTTCAGCCAAAAATCCCAATGGCACAATCGTAAAATGAAGCAGATAGAACAGCCAATGCAAACCTCCCCAGATAAAACCTGCGAAAAAACCTAGCTCCACTGCAAAAGGGAACGGCTTGGTAAAATAATGTGCCTGGTCTTGTCGCTGGGTAGGACGTCTACCCCGGTCCTTCTGCTCTCCTTTGTCAGCACGCTGATTTTCCTTATGGGATGTGCGTTCACTCGTATGCTCTGTCATCGATATTCTCCTTCACGTTCAGTTTGCAAAACTGCGAATAAATCTCCATTTTCGTCCTAACTCTACCGGGTAGTATGTACAAATCAGGACAAAGTTAACAACATCGCCCTTAGATCGACTCGTAAACTAGAAATTGCTCTCAAAATTCGATACAATAGGGTTATTAAACTGCCTTCGACCATGAAGGTATAGAACAGAATAGGAAGGTGAATAATTTGCCTCAACAATCCAAGCCTGTCAGCTACGGGGGGCAAGCTGTCATTGAGGGCGTAATGTTCGGCGGTAAACATGTCAACGTTACAGCTGTGCGAAGAAAAGACGGCGAAATTACGTATCTGGAAGTTCCCAAGCAAGACAAGTCCTGGGTCATGAAATTGCGGCGGATTCCACTACTGCGCGGGATTGTCAGCATTATAGATTCGAGCGTCAAAGGAAGCAAACATCTCAATTATTCTGCTGACGCATATGCTGATGATGAACTGGAACCAGAAGAAAAAGCAAAGCAAAAAGAAAAAGAAGGCTCAGGTTGGAGCCTTAGCATGATTATCGGCGTCACCGCAGTAGCTATCCTCTCTTTCCTCTTTGGTAAAATTGTGCTTACATTGTTGCCGGTTGTTATTGAGAATTTTCTGTTCAAAAATGCATTCGACAATCAGTTTTTGCATAATTTACTGGAAGGCGGAATTAAGCTGATTCTGTTGCTTGCCTATCTGTGGCTGATCTCCCAGACACCGATGATTAAACGTCTGTTCCAATACCATGGTGCAGAACATAAAGTCATTAGTGCTCATGAAGCCGGAGAAGAGCTTACACCAGAGAATGTGCAGAAGTATAGCCGACTGCATTACCGTTGCGGAAGCAGTTTTATTATGCTGACTGTCATTATCGGCATATTTCTGTACTCGCTCTTCACATACGACAACCTCTGGGAACGTATGGGACAGCGGTTACTGTTGTTGCCAGTAGTACTCGGTATTTCATTCGAATTGTTGAAGATGACCAACTCGGTACGTGACATCCCTGTACTTCGTTATCTCGGATACCCGGGGCTGTGGCTGCAATTGTTGACAACCAAAGAGCCAACGAATGAACAGGTAGAAGTATCCATTGCTTCGTTTAACCGTATGCGTGAATTGGATGCCAAACTCGCAAACGTTTCGGCCACGTCGGAAGTTCCTGTTGCAACACTTGATCCTGTGAAAGGGTGAATGATATGAAGAAGCAGGCAATCATATTTTGGACGTTCATCGCACTCGCTGCTATTGGAATCTTGACTAGGCTGGGAAGTGGAGGTTTATCCCAAATTATCATCCCCCTCGTCGTGTTCGGAGTTGTGTTCCTGCTCTATAAATATCCGCCCCGCCGTTGGGCACGCAAGACATCATCACCGAAGATTAAACCATCTGCTAAAACCATGGCTAAAGTTAATGCACAGTCTGGTGCCCGAAAAAGTAGCGGTTCTTCCAAAAAACGCAAGGATTATCCTTTCCAAGTGATTCAGGGTCAAAAGGGTAAAAGTGATGAAGACGTACCTAAGTATCACTAAAGCGCTGATATCGGCGAAACACACAGAAAAGCAATTCTCCAAACATGCGGAGAATTGCTTTTTCATTTTTATACAGGAGTCAGCGGTGGTGTTTCCGCTTGTTTTTTTCTCAGTTCTCGTCTCTGTTTGTCCAGCTGCTCACCATATATCTTGGTATTCCATCCACTGAAAAATTCAGTCCCGGCAATGACCCCAGATTGATATAATGCTGTACTGTCCTGTACGGAAAGGTGAAATTCTGTCGGTTTAATTCCAAGGGTAGGAATTTTCACAGTACGGAATCGATTAACCTGTTCGATATATCGCTCATCATGAGCAGTTAGCATCGTTTCAACCAATGCCTGAAGCATACTTAGAGGTCCTCTGATTCTAGCTGGCTCTCCTTCGGTTTTGCCAACCATTTTAAAACCGACTACAGGGATGAGATCTCCTCCACGTTCTGTACGCTCTCCATCAAACAGCCAGAGCGGAAAATTGCTCAGCAATGCTCCATCGACGATGTAAACAAACTGGTCCGCAAAACGTAATCCTTTGGACAGGATCGGGGATCTGCGAATGGCAACCGGGTCGAAGAAATAGGGGATACTGCAGCTCATACGTACAGCCTTGGCTACTTCCAGTTTGGAAGGATCAATTCCGAATCGTTTGATATCGTCTGGAAGCACCAAAATAGTGCCGTTGGAAATGTCGGATGCAATGATTAGCAACTTACCTGGAGGCAGATCAGCAAACGTCCGAACTCCCTTTTTTTTCAGCATATCCCCTATCCAGCATTCCAGCGCTTCCCCAGAATATAGCCCTTTCTTCAAAAATAGCCTCGCTGCGGGTCCGATCCACTTGGTATCAAATATGGGGGAACGTCGCAGTAACGAAGCAAACGGCGTATTCTCGATAATGCCTTTCATCTCTTCCGCCGAATAGCCAGCCGCCAGCAAAGCAGCTACGATGGAACCCGAGGACGTGCCCGCTACGCGATTGAATTCAACACCGTGATCTTCTGCACCCTTTACGGCGCCGGCAAGCGAAATTCCCTTTACGCCGCCACCTTCAAATACTCCATTAATCAACACAATAAAACCCCCGTTCTCCAGGCAGTCCATGCTACTACTGCCACTGTATGAGAACAGGGGTTGGTCATATTACGTTAAAATGTTTTACAGTCCATAATAGGCTTTTAATTTGGCGATCAGTCCGAGCGGATTTTTCGTCAGGTACTGTGAGCTGAAGAAAATATCCCCTTTCACCGTATCATATTTCTCATTATATATAAGCTGATCAATAATCTCCTGGGATGTCTGCCACCCGATTTCCGGTGTGCCCAGCTTATAAGGAGAGTGACCAATATACAATTTCACATCGGTATTTGCCACTTCATTGGCCCACCAGTCAACCACCTTGTCATATCGTGCTGCACTTAGTGTCATGCTCCAGTACACTTGGGGTGCAACATAGTCAATCCACTCCTGCTTGATCCAAGTCCGCACATCTGCATTCATGCTGTCATAAGCGGTTACTCCGGCTTTTGTGTCAGAACCTGTCATATCAACCGATTTGTTACGCCATACGCCAAATGGGCTAATGCCATATTGAACGCCAGCTTTCATCTTGTGGATGCTCTCTCCGAGCTGCTTGACGAATTCATTGATGTTGTCCCGGCGCCATTCTGCACGGTCACTCGTATTCAATGTGTTGTAAGCTTTGAAAGCCGCATCATCATTAAACGTTACATTGGAAGGATAGAAGTAATCATCCAAATGTACGCCATCAACATCATACTGATTAACCACTTCCATGATGGAATCAATAATATGCTGTCTCGCTTCCGGAATGCCTGGATTAATATACAGTTTGCCTGATGCGTTAACAATCCAGTCCGGGTGAAGCTTGGATACATGATTGGCAGCAAGACCGGTTGTCGTTGCGGAGTTAGTAGCCCGGAACGGGTTGAACCAAGCATGGAACTCAAGACCACGCTTGTGAGCTTCCTCGATCATAAATGCAAGTGGATCATACCCGGGATCTTTCCCCTGTGTACCTGTCAGCACGCTATTCCACGGTACAAGACCTGATGGATAGATCGCATCCCCATTGGCTCGCACTTGAACAAATACGGCATTGATCCCCATATCCTTCAACGTATCAAGCTGCTGAATGAACTCCAACTTTTGTTTTTCTACATTCCCTTTGGCACTAGATGAAGGCCAGTCTCCATTTACAGTCGAAATCCAGGCTCCTCGCATCTCATCCGTATTTGGCGTAGTTCCCGTGCCTCCAGGCTCTGCTGGTGTCACTGGAGTAGGATTGGGAGCATTGCCTGTGGCCAGATTAATCGTCTGCTCAGACTGGTTCCAGGTGACCTGGATTCCCAAGTTCTCACTGACAAATCGAATCGGTACCATGACGCGGCCTTGTTTCAGTTCTACTGATGCATCAAGATCAACCACGGTACTATCCACCGTTGCCTGCTGGCGTCCACTTGTCATCGTAATGACTGAATCGGACTTCTTGATTGTAACTGTGCGGGTAGCCTGTGACCAAAGTACAGATGCACCCAGTCCTTCGCTAATAACACGCAGAGGGACCATCGTTACATTTACTTTGGGCAAAATGTAAGGTGATACATCCGACTCCAAACGCTGACCATCCAAATAAATAACAATTTCCTTTTGACTAGCTGCCTGCGCCGTCAGTCCTGATGTTTGTAAACCCAGAACAAAAATGAGCAGCAGGATCAATCCTTTACGAAGCTTCATCAGTGCAATCCTCCATAATAATTATAAATTCGCGGCAAATTCTGCTAGTTTAATAGACGCTCCTAATGATTGTTAAGTTGCGAATAAACGCCAAATTTTGGTCAAAAAAAAGCAAAAGGACGCTTCCTACCGTTTTAGCGGCAGGTGCATCCTCTGATTTTGAATGGATATTCATTGTAATTTTTCAGGTGAGTCTGGCTTTAAAACCTTAAGATTCTGTATTGCTCATGACATCCTGAATACTTTTAAGATCACGCAGTCGATTCTCATCCTGGCGGAAATATTCAACCAAAGATTCGATGCAGGTAATGGAATCCCAACTCAAATGGTGTTCAATTCCTTCAACATCCTGGTAAATATTTTCTTCCTGAACACCAATCGTCGTCAAAAATTGTTCAAGCAGATGATGGCGCTCCATCAACCGTTTGCCCATCTTTTTGCCTTTTGGCGTAAGTACCAGCCCGCGGTACTTCTCATAGATCAGGTACTCGTCTTTGTCCAGCTTTTGGATCATCTTCGTCACCGATGAAGGATGTACTTCCAAACCTTCAGCTATATCAGACACACGAGCATAGCCCTTTTCATCAATTAATTTGTATATACGCTCCAAATAATCTTCCATACTGGGCGTTGGCATCTGCTTCCCTCTCTTCTCTCTGACCGGCAATATTCTTGCCTGGTCACTATCTTATAATGATACATGTTATCAATACGCATTGGCAAGTCCTGCACAATTCATTCACTATTTACAGTCCATAAAACACTCCTCAGGGCTCGATTTCCTTCACCATTACGCAAGTATTGGCAAGGGTGACTTATCCCGAAACGAGGCAAACTAAGCAAGGTTCCGTATTGAAAGGAGTGATTTCGTGAGTACAAGTGTAGCGCATCCACCCGTTCGCAAAGCAAAAGGCACTAAACCCTTTATTCCCGATTTGGTGTATTTTGAACCCGGTGCGCTGGAATATGAGAAAGGTAAACGAATTATGGAATGGGTTACCTCTAGGGATATCCCATATCAGATGACGACATCCCATAATCGAATTACCAATCTCCCTGGTGAAACGGAACAGGAAAAGTACCGAATGGCGAAGCGTACCCTTGTCGTCGGCGTGCGTAAAACACTCAAGTTTGACCAATCGAAGCCTTCGGCGGAATATGCCATTCCCATCTCAACAGGCTGTATGGGCCACTGTCATTATTGTTATCTTCAAACGACTCTTGGGGCCAAGCCCTATGTCCGTGTCTATGTAAACACCGAAGAAATCATTCAGGCCGCCAAGGGATACATTGAGGAGCGCGCACCTGAACTTACCCGTTTTGAAGCAGCCTGTACATCTGATCCCGTAGGTCTGGAGCATATTACGGGAAATCTCGGTGACCTAATTCGTTTTATGGCGGATGAGGAGCACGGGCGACTTCGCTTTGTAACCAAATACCATCATGTTGATCCTTTATTAAACATCAAGCATAACGGACACACTCGTATCCGATTTAGCGTAAATTCCGATTATGTAATCAAAAATTTTGAACCAGCCACCTCACGGTTTGAAGAGCGAATTGAAGCCGCAGGTAAAATAGCTCATGCGGGATACCCGCTCGGATTCATTATTGCCCCAATTATGTGGTACGACGGATGGGAAGAAGGATATAGCGAGCTTTTACAAAAGCTTGCCGATACACTTCCCGAAGAAGCGACCAAGGATCTAACCTTTGAGATGATCCAGCACCGTTTTACCAAAACGGCAAAAGCCACCATTGAGAAGCGATACCCCAAAACCAAGCTGGAGATGGATATCGAAAAGCGGAAAATGAAATGGGGCCGCTGGGGCCAGTACAAATATGTGTATAAGGATGATCAGCAGGATGCCCTGCGCGAGTTTATTACCGAGCGCATTTTTGAGCATTTCCCACTGGCCAATATTGATTACTTCACCTAAGCGTTAACCAGACACTTTTATTAAGAGCTATTGATTAAAAAAGCAGGTTACATGAGTCCAGAATCGTTCTGGTTTCCATGTAGCCTGCTTTGTTCTTATTTAAAATAACCTTCGAGTAAAACAAACACCCTCGTTGCTGCGCTAGATAATCATCCAGTCTGGTGTAATTTGCTGTAGCCAGATCGTAATTTTCGTCATCTGATCCGTAAATAACAGCACCCCGAGGAACAACATTAATGCGCCCCCGGCTTTCATCATGATATTGGAATAACGCAAGATCCATCGTGTAGAACCGATGAAAAAGGCCAGAATGAAGAACGGTAACGCAAATCCAGCTGTGTATCCCGTAATCAAAGCCAACCAGGTTGTTGGTTCGCTCGCAGCCATCGCGATGATGGCAGTCAAAATTGGTCCAATACAAGGTGACCAACCTGCCGAGAAACCAATGCCAAAAATAAAGGAGCCCAAGTAACCCGCTGGTTTCCATTTCATGTCCATCTTACGCTCTTTCATCAGAAACTGAGGTTTGAACAAACCAAGCAGGAATAAACCCATTAACATAATCAAGATCGCGGATAATTGACGAATGAGATCACGGTTATCATTGAAAAATTGGCCAAACAATCCGGCTCCCAGTCCGAGCGAATAAAACACAGCCGAGAAGCCCAAAATAAACGCCAGCGTATGAGTCAATGTCTTGAAGCGAACTTCACGCTGATTGCGCTCATCCTTCAACCGTTGTACCGTCATCCCCGTAATATAGGAAAGATACGACGGATACAGCGGAAGACAGCATGGCGATATAAACGAAGCTAATCCTGCTACAAAAGCCAGCCACACATTAACATCAGGCATGAAGCGGATATCTCCCTTCCCTGGGGGCTCACTTGCTCACGTTCAGACTCAGGCTCGGAACCCTTTTTTTCCAATCATCGTAAGAATCAGCATCATGATAAGCAAAAGTACAATTGTTGCTCCTGGTGCAAGGTTCCAGATCCCGGCCACAACCAGTCCAATGACCACGGCAATTTCGCCAATGACCACGGATAATATAATCGCCGATTTGAAACTTCGTGCCATCAGCAAGCTTACAGCTACCGGAATGGTAAGCAATGCCGATACCAGCAATGCGCCCACGATTTTGATCGCCGTACTAATGACAAGGGCTGTCATCACCGTAATCAGCATGTTAAGCAATTTCACAGGCAATCCGGTAACCGCTGCGGCATCCTCTTCAAAGCTGAGTAGGAAAAACTCCTTATGTAACAGTGCTACAACGACGACCACGATCAACGTTACCACACCAACCAGCTTCAAATCCGTGGAGTCCAGTGTATAAATACTGCCGAACAGGTAACTCATAACATCTGTATTATAACCTTTGCCCAGCGTGAAGAACAACGAAGCCAGCGCTACTCCACCGGACATGATGATCGCGATCGATAACTCGGCGTAACTCTTGTACGCCTTACGCAGTTTCTCTATTGCAAATGATGCGAGCACGGCGAAAATAAGCCCCACCGCAATCGGATACACTTCAATCAGGAATCCGAGTGCAACCCCGGCAATAGTAACATGAGACAGTGTATCCCCGATCATGGATAAACGGCGCAGCACCAAAAACAATCCGATCAACGGAGCGGTGATGCCGATCAGCAATCCCCCCGCCAGCGCCCGCTGAAAAAAATCACTCATTAAAATTTCCAAAACACACACGACTCCTTCGGCCTTGCTCTAATCTGGTTGCACTCGCTTCTAACGTACCTGGGTGGTGGTATGCTGCAAATTAGTCTCGGCACAATCTTCCACCTCATGGGAATGACGGACATGGAAATGAATTTTCCCGTTCGTCACCGCAGCTTTGGAACCGAGATAACTCTCCATCCGGTCCATATCATGTGAAACCATCAGGAATGTCATCCGGTGATGTTCATGCATATGGGTAATGAGTTCAAAAAAGCTGGCCTGGGATTCGGCATCGATACCTACCGTCGGTTCATCCAGAATCAGCAGATCAGGATGATTAATAAGCGCCCGTGCCAAAAACACACGCTGTTGCTGTCCACCGGACAGTTGTCCGATCCGTTTGTTCGCCAAATCCTCAATCCGCATCACTTGCATAGCATCTGTGCACTGCTGCTGACATTTACGGGACATTCGGCGGAACATATTCTTGTTGTTGTACAATCCAGACATCACGACTTCCCGTACCGTTGCAGGGAACAATGGGTTAAATGCATTCTTCTGCGGAACATAACCAATCCGTTCCCAATCCTTGAATCGGCGGATCGACTGTCCGAATAGCTTGATATCTCCCTCAGCTGGAGGCAAGAGTCCAACCAGCATTCGCAGCAATGTCGTTTTGCCCGCCCCGTTTGAACCGATAATACCGACAAAATCCCTTTCCTGGACCATAAAATCGAGATTTTCGATCACTCGCTGGTCGCCGTAGGAAAATGATAATTTATCGATCTCTATAATTGGATCATGACACAATGGCATGATTTGCTGCATGGCAAAGCCGCCCTTCATTATATATAAGGATTGCAAACGAATCCTTCAGTCTATCTTATTTTAATGCGATCAGCAGATTTTGCAAATTTTTCTCCATCAGGGTGAAATAATCATCCCCGTTGGTAGCCTGTTCTTTGGTTAAACCTTCTACCGGATTCAGGACCATTGTCTCTACACCCGCTTCATTGGCGAGGGTTTTCGCCAGTTTATCAGATACCAGCTCTTCGAAGAAAATGTATTTAATCCCTTCATCCTTCACCAACTTGGCCAACTTCACAATATCTTGACCTGTGGGTTCCGCATCTGGAGAAAGTCCCATAATAGCATGCTGGGTCAACCCATAATCACGTGCAAGATACCCAAAGGCTTGGTGTGATACGACAATTTCCTTATTGGGTACGTTGGACAATTCATCCGTAAAGTGCTGATCCAACGTTTCCAGCTTGGTCCGCAGCTCTTCGTAGCGCTGTTCATATCCTTCTTTATGTGCAGGGTCTACTTCAACCAGGCTGTTTTTAATATTCTCAGCCATTACCATTGCCGATTTTGGACTTACCCACGTATGAGGGTCCACATGATGGTTTGCAATGTCCTCTGCGTTAGCTTCATCTGCATGTTCGTCGCTATGTTCATCCACCTGTTCTTCACCATGACCGTGTCCATCATCACCTTCAGCAGTCAATAGAGTAACCCCTTCACTTACTGCAACTGACTTCACCTTGGTATCGCTATTCAATGACTTCAGGAAGTTGGGTACCCATCCTTCCAGACCTGCACCATTGTATAGAAACAACTGTGCTTTGGATGTATTCACAATATCTTGACTCCTCGGCGTCCAGTCATGTGGTTCAACACCTGTTGGCAGCAAATTAATGACATTTGCATCTTCCCCACCAATTGTCGAAGTAAACGCATAGACAGGATAGAAGCTTGTAATCACATTCACTTTGCCTTCCACCAGCTTGGCACTCTCCGAATTATTCTGACCGCATGCCGACAATATGAGCAAACTAAGAACAAGCAGACCGCTTAGCAACAATTTCATATGCCTTCTTCTACCTGTCGCTAGAGTCCGGTTTACCTGGTCTAGATTTCTTCCATTATAAAGTTTCACTAGTATTCACTCCGCATCTCTTAATCGTAAACATTACTGAAAGAATTATAGGTAACCTGCTCGAACTTGTCAAGCCGCTCTGTCCTATTCATTCTTTCCTTGAGCACGGAGTTCATAACAGTATATGCTTGTTTTCTTTGCATCAGATCCGATTTCATCCCAAAATAAAAAGTGACCCGATTCTCATCGAGCCACCTTCTATTACAACTATATAAATCAAATCCTTGGTTACACGGTCAAAGTCCTATTTCACTTGTGCGCCATTAGGCATATTATCCGGTACCGTTGCCAGTGTAAGCTGGTCGCCATGGGATGCTGCCAGGATCATGCCCTGGGACAGTTCACCGCGCAATTTCACAGGCTTGAGGTTCGTAACACAGATGACTTTGCGTCCAACCATATCTTCAGGTGAATAAAACTTCGCGATTCCCGATACAACCTGACGTTGCTCATAGCCCAGATCCAGCTGCAACTTCAGCAATTTATCGGCTTTCTTGACCGGTTCACAGGCAATAACTTGAGCGACACGCAATTCCACTTTGGCGAAATCATCAATACCGATCTCTTCTTTGCCTTCTGGTGCTGAGACGGGTTGAGCGGCTTCAGAAGAGCCTCTAGCATCAGCTTGAGCTGCCTCAGGCTGCGCTTCAGCTTTTTTGCCTCCAGTCATCGCTTCAGCAATATAAGCAATCTCCTTTTCAGAGTCCAGACGTGGGAAGATCGGATCACCCTTCTGCAAAGCGTTTCCAGCCGGAATAACGCCCCATTGCTTCGCTGAATCCCAAGCCGTCAGTTCACCTTCCTGAATGCCGAGTTGTTCCCAGATTTTGCGCGGAGCACGTGTTAGGAACGGTTGCAAGAGGATGGAAGCAATCCGCAAGCTTTCAATCAGATGCGACATTACCGATGCCAGTTCGTTGCGTTTCGCTTCATCACGAGCCAGAGCCCAAGGCTGAGTCTCGTCAATGTATTTGTTACTGCGGCTAACAAACTGACTGATCGCTGTCAACGCTACGGAAAATTGCAGATTTTCCATTGCCTGCTCCACTTTCTCCACAGCAGCAAGACCCGCTTCTTCAAGAGATGCATCAAATTCGGTCACACCAGAAGTAAACTCAGGGGCTTTGCCTTCGAAATATTTGTCCACCATGGCTACCGTACGGTTCAACAGGTTTCCAAGGTCATTTGCCAGGTCGGAGTTCACACGTTCTACAAAGCTTTCTGGAGTAAATGTACCATCTGAACCAAATGGAACTTCACGGAGCAGGTAATAACGCAGTGCATCCAGACCATAACGGTCAATCAAGGTTACCGGGTCAACGACATTACCCTTTGATTTGGACATTTTGCCGTCTTTCATCAACAGCCAACCGTGAGCGAATACTTTCTTCGGTAAAGGTAGGTCCAACGCCATCAGCATAATCGGCCAGTAAATCGTATGGAATCGAACAATTTCTTTTCCTACCAGATGCACGTCCGCAGGCCAGAATTTGTTGTAAAGCGATTCGTCGGATGATCCATAGCCCAGAGCTGTAATATAGTTAGACAACGCATCAATCCATACGTATACAACGTGTTTCGGATCGCCTTTAACTTTGACGCCCCATTCGAAAGTAGTCCGAGATACGGCCAAATCTTCCAGACCTGGCTTGATGAAGTTGTTGATCATTTCATTTTTGCGGGACTCCGGTTGAATAAAACCCGGATTCTCTTCGTAATATTTCAGCAAACGATCAGCATACTTACTCATCCGGAAGAAGTAGGATTCTTCTTTTACCAGCTCCACCGGATGCCCGCTATCCGGACTTTTAGCCGAGATAATCTCGCCTTTGTCATTCTTCTCCACATCAACCAGCTGGGTTTCCGTGTAATAGGTCTCATCCGGGATACTGTACCAGCCTTCGTACTCACCCTTGTAGATATCCCCTTGTTTCAACAAACGGTCAAAGATATCCTGAACCACTGTTTTGTGGCGCTCTTCCGTCGTACGAATGAAGTCGTCATTGGAAATATCCAGTTTGTTCCACAGATCCTTGATGCCAACAACGATGTCGTCTATAAAAGCCTGCGGTGACTGCCCTTTCTCTTGTG
>NZ_LGRP01000009.1:151780-200473 GCF_001636635.1 Paenibacillus sp. O199 | reverse complement strand
CCCGCCACAGTCGTGTACGCGTGCCCGATATGCAGTTTGTCACTCGGATAATAAATCGGTGTTGTCAGATAAAAAGTTTTTTGATCAGCCATAGATGACTTCTCCTCCTTCATATAGTCGTGCTTTTTCATTGCATTTGTCAAAAAAAGAACACAAAAAACTCCCGTCCCTGTATGGGACGAGAGTTGCTCTCACGTGTTACCACCCAAATTCCCCGTGCTTTTCACAAACCACAGGCTCTGCCGGTCCTTCGACCGCCCATTAACGCTGGATCACGCCTCAGCCTTACGACAGCCGTTCTAATCAACGTCTGCACGCTCGAAAGAGGTTCCTCCGGGACCATATTCCATCCTCCTCCCAGACCGGTTCTCAGCTCATCCGGCTCTCTGCACTGGGGGTGTGTCTGTACTTATCCCTTCACTGGAAATCATTATACGAAAAATATACTGAAATACTGCCTCCTTTGTCAAGTGGACAGCAATCTTAAATCAACTCAAACCTGCAAAAAACGACCATTGGATCGTTAATCGGATACCATCACAGACTTTTCAGCCTTCGGTGGCACCAGATCCACTCCGCCTGGATGAAACGGATGGCATTTCGCAATACGTTTTGCCGAAAGCAGTGATCCTTTGAACGCACCATGCACCTCAATCGCCTCCATCGCGTAAGCCGAGCATGTAGGATAGAAACGACATGTTGGCGGCTTCAATGGAGAGATATAGCTGCGATACACCCGAATGGGAGCCTGAACCAGTCTGCGAGATAACTTCATCGTCAGTGCTTCCCGTGAGTGTGCTGATGTCCGGATGACACTTTGGCTGGCACATGTTCGGCACAGTCCTTACAGTACCCGAAAACTTCAAATTTATGATCGACAACCTGAAATTGCTCAGGCGCATCTGCAAGCTGCATTGGGCAAAAAACGATTGGATATGTCTTCTGGCATTTCAGACAAATCATATGATGGTGATGGTGATCCTCGCTGCAATGTGCTCTGAACTTCACCCCATCTTCAAAGATGACCTGCTCCAGCACACCCAATTCTTGCATGACACGCAAATTCCGGTACACCGTGTCAAAACTCAGTCCGCTGTAAGTCTTACCCATATATTCATAGACGTCCTTGGGTGTCAAATACCCAGGGGATTCAGCAAATAACCGGGCCAGTGTCTTCCGCTGATCCGTAATGCGGAGCCCCTGCGAGGACATGGTAGTAATAATCTGTTCTGTCGACAGCATGATCTAATGCACCTCCTGTCATTCGAGCATTCTGCATAAATCCAAAGAGCGAATTCCTTTCAGCAATACTTAGTTCGAAATGGTTTGATTCGTCTAGGTATTGTACCCGTGAGCCTATGGAATCAAATTATGCAAATGCTGATACTTATGCTTGATTTATATACTACTAATAATGCCTTAAATGAAGTTCATAGTCAACGAACGAACCTGAGCCCGCCGCTGCTTCAGTCACAATTAAAAAGGACCCCATGAACATGGAGTCCTTTTCTGACGGTTCAGATGTTTAATCCTTCGGGCGACTTTTGGGGTGACAGGATTTATAGCATATAAGCTTTCACTCCAAACCGTCCGTTCCTGGTGAAAGGTGAAACAATTACTTCTCTGTCGGAAGAGGTGTGAACAGCAGGTTAACCGGCAAATTACTTCCCGGTGCTGCGGAGAACAGAATCGTTACACTTTGACCATAGGAACCTGTACGATAGAGTACACTTTGTTCATTTGGTGCGCTTACGGATTTGCCGTTCGAAATCTGAACAAGTTCTCCATTAACGAGCGCTACACCCGAGTATTTACCACCACGTGGGTTGAACGAGATCAATGTGCGTGGAGCCACATTGTTCAGTGTGATTTTGTACAGCACGCCAAAGTTACCCGCGTTGGAAGCATCTGTGTACGCCATTGGATCTGTCCCGACCAAATTCGGGTCACTTGCATTATCCCCCAGCGGCAAACGAGCAGGCTTCGAACCTACTTCTTGGTCATACGTAATGATACGGGTTGCATTCGGGTATGTTCCCCGGTTATGCACACCGTCACGATCCAGAACAGGCAGTGTGGACCATACAGCCATCGGATCTTTGCTTTCTTCAATCATGATAACGTTGTAATCCAGTTCATAATCGCTGAAGACATCCGAGTACAAGGAGATGACTTGACCCTGTTTCATAGGAAGAACACTCAAATCGGTCAGAATTAGCTTGCTCTCTCCAGGCTGGATGTACACTTTCTTTTGTCCTGTACCGTTCTGTATGGACTTGAACCAGCGATCAATGGACAGTTTACCTGCCGCAGTTGCTATTGGTGATGGACCTGCAAAACCCATGTTTTGCTGTTCAATGGATGCTGTATACGCATTGTTGTTTGTCGCAACAACATACATTTTCACGCTTTTACCTGTGTTGTTTACATGGTGAATCATGAAACGTGTTTGTCCAAAGGAAGATTCCTTATAAACAATACCTTCTGTATTAACGGTTTCCGGGCTGTTACTACGAATCAGCAAACTTGGCTCGTCGTAATAAGTGAAAGGTATTTTCTCCATCGATGGTACCCCACTACCATCGAAGCTGAACTTCTCACCTACTGGTGTAAACAACTGATTAAAATCAGACATGGTGTACAGCGTTTCACCTGTGATGTTAACCGTCTTGGTATAGCTGTTACTAGCACCATGTTTGTCCGTAACGGTAATTGTTACACTCTTAGGTCCCGGAACAAAGAATGCCAGAGCATTGTTTTCCCATTCAGTTTTCACAATGGCATTTTCATCATCGGTGCTTTGATCAATGTACGTGATCTTTTCACCCATTTTGTACTCTTCCTTGTCTGTCGTAAACATCGCTACAGGAGGGAGATTTAGTTTTTGTACCTGAATTGTTACAGCGTACGGGTCACTCCATTGTCCGCTCGAATCCTGGACAGCATACGTTACCGTATATGTACCTGGTTGGTCAAACGAATCCTGACGGCCAGTCCAACGCTCATCTACGATGTCCAGTCCCTTTGGAGAGCTCGATTTAGTGTTGTATGTTACCGTGTCTCCTGCAAAAATCTCTTTTTGTACCGTGAAGCTGGCTACCGGTTTGGAATTCAGGTTCAGTATAACAGTCTTGGCAGACTGATTAACTTTATAAGTAATGTTAAGTGCCTGAGTAATCGACGTCAGTGGCACCATGAACGTATTTTTTTGTTGATAGGCAGGGCCTTTCATCGTTCTCGATTCACCGTTAACGGTGTAAACGCTACTATTCGTTTTGAAGCGAAGTTCATCTTCGCCGCTAATAATAATGGTTTCTTTGGTTGTATTGTCATATTTCACTTCATAACCAACCCGATCAACCAGTGCGCGGATCGCTACATAAGATACTCCATTTTTAACAGCCATCGGCTGTCCGGCAAGATATGTTTTGCCGTCTTGCACCATTTTGTTGCTGTTCATATAAAGTGTCAGATCTCCGCCCTTACTTCCGGCTATAGATTGACCGCTTGTAGATGGTTGCTCAACTTCAACTGGAGCCGTTGGAACTGTTGTTTCCTCGCCTGCATCCTCTTCATCAGCAGGGTCTGTATTAGGGTCAACCGGAGTAACATCTGTACCTGTAGGTTCATCTGTTACCGGGTTTGTTCCTTCGACTGCATTATTATCAGACTGTTTTGAATCTGACCCGGACTTTACATCCGATTCCGCGATCGTTTGTTCTTTCTTCACAACCTCCACGGATTTAACATTGGCTGTATTTGTTGTTGTTGTATCACTTTGATCGGCTGCTAGTGCATTCGCTGGAATCGCTGCAAACGCTTGGAATACAGCTAAAGCGGTAAGTATGGATAATTTCTTCTTCAAATTCATTCTTTGTCTTTGGCTCCTTCTGCTCCCATTTTATAAATATCCCCCTCAAAAAGTCATACTATTAGACGCTTACTACCGGGAAAAGTTGCTAAAAATATTTGATAAGAATTGTAAACATTTAATAGAGCGAAAATACTATGAAAATAGTTATCTATTACACGTTCGACTTGGAGTGCAATCTGTATTAAAATCTGCCGCAAATCACAATAAAAAAATCCCTGCAAGACATGGTTGAATAAGCACCATGCCACAGAGAGATTTAGAGATTTAGAATTTGCTAACGCAAACTGACAGGCAAGCGTCCTGTTGGCTGCAATTCACCTGTTAAGACGAGAGACAAAGCACGAACCACTGCAGGAGTGTTCTCGTACGTACATATATAACTTCCCGGCGTCGGAATCTCCAATAGATCATATGGATTACGCAGAGCGACTACAATCAGGGAATACTTCTCACTAAGTTTTTGAACCAAATGATGTTGCCCTTTCGGAAGATGGCCTGCGGAAGTGTAAGTACATACGATGATTTGATCTTCCTCCGAAACATTCTTCAGTATCTCGTCCGCTTCATTATAAGACGGCTGTGTCGTTATTTTGTGCTCCCGAACTCCGGCTCTAAGCTGCGATAACGCCACGCCAAGTGAATCTGTGTGAGACCATGGTTCATCCACTTCTGTCCGTTGCACAACTTCAGGCCAGATGACATAGACATTCTTCTCAGGGTCTAAGGGAAGCAATCCATCATTCTGAACCACAGTAATGCTATTGGAGGCAATCTCATCCAATCTGGATTCGATGGAGGCCAACGACCTTGATGACTCATCCTTCTCTTTTTTTGAGAACATGATCCCATCCTCATCAAATCCATCCGATACAGCATCATCCTTTTCCATGGAGACAAACGTATGCTCCCACTGACCACAACGCGCTGCCTTCCATGAAATAATACGTTCCAATGCCTGGTTAATGGTGCCTTCATCCACTCGTCCAGTACGAACGGCTTCCACAACGGCTTCCACAGCAGAGACTTGATCTTGCAATGTGTGACTGACCAGAATTAGATCAGCACCTGCCTCCACGGCACGAATAGCTGCTTCGGCCACACCATATGGCTTGGATATCGCATGCATTTCCAGACAGTCTGTAATAATAATGCCGTCAAAGCCCATTTCCTCGCGTAACAGCCCCGTCAACACTTTACGGGACAATGTAGCTGGAATCGGCTCCGGTTCAATCGCCGGGAAGATGACGTGAGCAGTCATGATGGCATCCACTCCGGCCTCAATAGCGCGATGGAACGGCAGAAGTTCCACCTCATCCAGCCTGTTACGTTCATGAGGTACAGTGACCATACCGAGATGTGAATCCACCGCTGTATCTCCATGTCCGGGAAAATGTTTGGCTGTTGCAGCAACGCCTCGGGATTGATATCCTTTGATGGCTGCTGCACCGTGAGAAGCTACGCTCTCCGCATTCTCGCCATAGGAGCGCACGCCGATGACCGGGTTAAGAACGTTATTATTCACATCCAACACTGGAGCGAGGTTCATATCGATACCGATGCTTTTTAACTCTTGACCTAGAATCTGCGCGCATTCAAGGGTATAGTCCGGATTCCCCGTTGCTCCAAGCGCCATGTTTCCAGGTACCTGGGTCACACCCTCTTTGTCAATCCGGGCCACCATCCCGCCCTCCTGATCCACGGAGATCATCAGAGGTAAATCCCCGGCTTCAGCGGCAATTGCTTGCAAGTCGGTAGACAGTCGATTGATCTGGTCTACACTCTCCACATTCCGTCTGAAATAAATGACGCCTCCGACATGATAATCACGGATCAGTCGATGGACCTGTTCATCCGCATGCTGTCCATGGAATCCACACATAAACATCTGTCCTACCCGCTGTTCCAACGAAAGCTGATCGATCGAATTCATACGCATGCTTTCCTCCCCATTATGAACCTGCTCTTTGGTTTGACCTGAATTCTGATGGTTTCATGTGAAAATGTTTATGGAACACTTTGGAGAAATATCGCCGCTCCTTATACCCCGTTGCTTCTCCAATGGCTGTAATACTCCATTCCGTTGTACTTAATAATAAGGCTGCGCTCTCCATCCGCTTATGGGTCATATATTCAACAAAGGTTACGCCCATCTGGTTTTTGAAAAGCTGACAAAAGTAACCCGGACTGATGCCCAGCCAATCAGCTACCTCATCAATCCCCAGATCACATTCCAGTCTGGCGTTCATATACTCGCACGCAGAACTGATCAACTCAGACACAGAAGGGCGAGGTACACTTTTCTTATCATGACAAACATGAGCAAGCGCCTCTGCCAGTTCGATTAATTCCTTAATGGAGGTTGCTGAATGCAATGCACTCCAGAAGTGCATTTCGTCTTGTTCAGCCATGACATGTACTTCGCGCAATTCACGAAGCATATGTACAAGCAGAAAACGCAGGCTGTTTTCGGCTACGCCATCCAGCGCACTCTTATGCTCGCTCATCCGATGTTTGAGCATAACGAGCAAGTCAATCAATCCCTGTTTATTTCCCTGTCTGATCCAGCGAGTGATCAAGTCCAAATCCTCTTTTGTAATCCACATCGTTGCCCTTCTGGAAGGTTCTTTGGTTGACTCTATTAAGTAATCAGCAGAATCTTTTCCCAACTCATCGCTGCGCTGATTAGAATCATTCATGATCAGCAAACGCTGACAGTGCCGGTATCGCTCAGCCATCTGATCATCCAGTTTCACAGGCATAACATCCTGAATGACCCTTGTCTTCATACCTAAACCGGGCTCAAATGTCGAATCTAATTCCATCTGAACCTGTTGAGCCAATGCATCTACCCGCAGTCTCCATTCATCTGATGCCTCCACCAACATACACCATTCTCCCTTACGGGCAGAAATCAGCAGAGTTCCTTCACAGATCCGGTCTGTAATTTCCCTAAGCCTAGAACGGATCATTCCATGCCAGCTTTGGTGCCGGGTCCCAGACCATCCGATCGAATGCTTAAAATACCCCGAAACATCGATAAGTAGCAGGATATACCGTAACGAGGATGCATGTTGTTCAGGGGAAGAAGGAGGAAAAGAAAATAACGAATCTTCCTCTTTTCGCATCAGGTCAATGATATGTTTGTGCTTTACCCATACTTCCATCTCAGATTTGCGGTGACGTTCAGCCTCCACTTCCAACCGTTTCTTCTGAATCTGACTAGCAAGCTCACGCAATTTATGTTCCAGATCCAGGTAATCGATTGGCTTGCATATGTATTCATGGACATTGTAACGGATGGCCGTACGGGCATACTCGAACTGCTGATATCCTGTCAGCAAAATAATCTCACAAGTTTCACCTTGTTCCCGTAATATTCGAATCAGTTCCAGACCATCCATGGAGGGCATACGAATATCACATAACATGATGTCAGGGTGGCATTCTGCAACTTTGTCCAGTGCTTCTGACCCACTTCTAGCCGTACCCACAATTTCAATGCCCATGTCTTCCCATGGCAAAATAAAACTCAAATTCTCCAAAATCGGCAGCTCATCGTCAACCAGCAACGCGGTTAGATTCATTCATCTTCCCCCTGCTCATATTGTGGAATAATACATTGAATGATGGTGCCATGTCCCGTTGATGAACATATAAACACCCCGTATCCGGCCCCATATTGAATCCTTATCCGATCTGCAACACTTCTTAAACCCAGCCCTCGACGCTCTGCCATTGAAGACAGTGGCTTCGTTCCCTCAGCCATGATGTATTCAGGTGGGTCTTCTGCCATATATTCGAATCGGGCCAACATTTCCTGGGGAATACCGATCCCATTATCCTCAACTCGCAGCACCAGGTTATTCCGTTCCACAAATGCACTGATCCGAAGTACACCCTGATATTCAATTCCCTCGAACCCGTGCTGAATACTATTTTCCACAAGAGGTTGGAGGGTAAGTTTGAGCATAGATGAAGTGTACAGATGAGATGGAATATCGATCTCATACCGAAACAAATCACTGAACCTGTAATGCTGGATCTCAAGATAACTCTGCAAGTGCCTTAACTCCTCACTGAGCGAAATCTCCTCCTGATCCTGAATACTGATGCGCAGCATATTGCCAAGACGTGTCACCATTTCACTTACTTTACGCCCTTCTCCCCTCATGGCTAGTCCGTTAATGGATTCCAGCGTATTAAATAGAAAATGAGGTTTGATCTGGGCTTGAAGCACGCGCAGTTCTGCCTTGGCCTTCTGTTCCTGCTCAGCACGCACACGTCGGAACAGACCTCCGATCCGATCCAGCAATTCATTGAACCCTTGGGCGAGTAATTGCATCTCGTCAAAGCCACTTCCTTCGACCCGGGCATTAAAATCCCCGTCATCTACACGCCTCATGAATCGCACGAGTACCGCAATATTGCCGGTAATCCGGTTCATGAAGAACACATTGAAAACCATCGCAGCAAGCAGACACAGCAGAATGATAATAATCGACCAGCCTGCGAACACATTCGTCTCTGCCGATAATGCTTCCCATGAAGCGACACTGACCAGGCTCCAGTTATAGTTTTTCAGATGATATTGTGAAATGATGCTTTCACTGCCATCGAACACTGCTCTGGTGCTGCTGAACCCCGGTCCGTAAATTCCAGATCGCACACCCAGATTTTCCATCTTCTCTCCGCTGTAACGTCCGGAAGGATCGTATACGATCAGACCCTCTTCGTTGATCAGTAGGAACGAAGTTTCCTGTGCAGGATCACTTACTTGCAAATGACGGAAGATGCGGTCCATCTCCCCTTTTTTAATCTGAACGACAAGGACCCCAATATTCTGAAAATAACTGAGTTCCTTGACTAACCGAATCTGAGTAAAGACAGGCTCTACGCCCGTCAGTTCAGGATATTCCAGAGGGGCCAGCCATTTGGGCACGCCGTTGAGTTCCTGGATTTCTTTGAATATTGGATGAACTTTAAATTGTTGAAAAGGAAGCGCTTGAAAATTTTCTTTCGTAAATATAGAAACTATCTGGTTATCCTGAGACGAACGCGGACGCAAATCATACAAGAAGGCATAACTAATGAACGGGTAGTTGTATAAAAGGGAACGGAAATTACGCTGGCTGGCATTCAGCGACAATTGATTACCGATTCCAAGATCCTGTTTGCTCGGATCTTTGGCGTTCAAAGCCATCTGGAATACCGAAGTGGCAATGCCATTGTCCGTGACATTGTTGATCTGCTGAAAAACATTCTCGATATTATAGCTAATCGCCTGGAGTGCATATTCAGACTGCTGATTGTATTTTTTCTCAATCGTATGTGATGTGACCAAGAACATGCCGATTCCAAGCGTGCACATCGGTACAATGATGAGCAACAGAAATGCCATGGCCAGCTTCATCCGCAAGTTCATTTCCCGTTCTCCCTATATAACGCATCGTTAATTAACCTTTAACACTACCTGCTGTTACGCCTTCAATGATTTTCTCCTGCAATATGGCGTAGATTACAACAACCGGTACAACACTGTATACAATGCCTGCTGACATCTGGGCATAGTTCATTTGATACTGATCACGAAACTGGACCATGCCGACAGGCAGTGTACGCAGTTTATCGGTGGATAAGAAATAGTTGGCGAGTAAAAATTCGTTCCAGTTGCCGAGGAAATTCACGATAAACACCGTAACAATGGCTGGAACTGTAAGGGGTATCACTATTCTAGCAAAGATACCCGGAGCCCTCAACCCATCCATAACCGCGGCTTCCTCAATTTCTCCAGGGAGCGACCGCATAAAAGCAGCCAAAATAATAATCGTGAACGGAATTGCATTCGCAACATAAGGAATGATCAGCGCCAAATGAGTATCCAAAATGCCGAGCTTGCGGACAAGCAAATAAATCGGCAGCATGAGCGCATTGTTTGGAATCAGCATGCCCGCCAGAATGAGGCTGTACAGTAACATGCTCCATTTGCGGTGTCTCATCCGCGTTATAGCAAAAGCAAACATGGCACCAAGCACAATCGTTCCGACTGAGGACAAGACCGAAATGTACATACTGTTCCAGAAATACGTACCAATCTTGGCATTTACCCAAGCCTCCACGTAGTTATTAAACACCCAAGTGGAGGGCAGACCGAACGGATTCAATGCAATTTCGTTGTTATCCTGCTTGAATGAAGAAAAGATTACGAATAAAAAGGGAAACAGAATCGCAAGTAGATACAACATTAACAAAACATGAGGTATACTGCCTTTTATGTTCTTTACCATCAATATTCCACCCTTTCGTTGCGTCTCGCCACCAGCAACTGATATACCGCGGTGAGCACAAGCGTCAGAGCAAAGATCAGAACCGCAATCGTATTGCCATAACCGTATTTAAAATTGGTAATCGCGTATTTGATCATATACGTGGCAAGCACTTCGGTAGAGCCTGCAGGTCCACCTTTGGTCATAACCAGAACAATATCAGCTGCTTTCATCGCCCCGGCAATGGATAACATGATGACGACGGAAATGATAGGTCTGATAAGTGGCAATGTAATTTTGAATGCTCTTTGTACGGCTGTTGCTCCATCGATGGCTGCCGCTTCATCCAGATCCTTGGGAATAGCCAGAATGGCCGCCAAAACCATGACAATATAGAATCCCGTCCACTGCCAAGCATTGGTTACGAGAATGGATATCATTGCGAACCGATTATCGGATAGCCAATAGACCGGCGAAATACCTACGGTTTCAAGTAACTGATTCAACAGGCCGATGTTAGGCTCATAGATGAATCCCCACAGAATACCGATGACTGCCGTTGACATAATGGACGGCAAAAAGACGGCTGTTTTGTACAATCCCTTCAATTTCTTTACATTCGCAATGAGCAGGGAAAACAGCACAATGAGAGGCACCTGGATCAAAACAGAAAATGCGATAAAGAAACCGTTATTGCGAGTTGAAATCCAAAAACGTTCATCTGTCAATGCTTTTGCATAGTTGGACAGTCCCACAAAACGCGGCTCTGCGGATACACCGTTCCAACTGGTCAGACTGTAATAGAGTGAACTGCCGATAGGATACAGGAAAAACATGATAAACAAGATCAGTGCCGGCAACACAAACAACGTATAGATCAGCGGGCTGCGGAGTGAAGTATTCATGATCTACCTCCTTCAGTGACTTCAACTTCTTATGCTCATATATAGAGCAGATTCCTCAGCAGTGTAATTCTTTAGATAGGACCAAGGGTTTTACCCCGGCAGTGTTCCAACCGGGGTAAACCAGCATGGTGTTAGCAGGTACGTTTCTTTGCTTGATAGATCGCTTATTCTACTGAAGCATTAGCCTCTTCCTGAACCTTTTGCAATTCTTCGGCCATTTTCTCTGGCGTAGTCTGTCCACCAACCAGCTTCTGAATTTGCAGGTTGCCGATCTCTGTCGTAACATCAGCTTGAACGAGTGCATCAAACGCCGGGAAAGAAGTCTGCGATGCATTCAGAACAGCTACGATTTCTTTCATTAAATCGTCGGTGATGCTGTCAGTCAGCACTTTTTCATCCAGTTTCATCGCTGGTAACACACCGTCTTCTACGAGCCCACGTACTTGCATATCTTCGTTGTAGAAGTTTTTGATAAAGGCTTTAACAGCCGCCAACTTCTGCGGGTCATCCGCAGCCGCTGCAGAGAAACCGTATCCATTATTGACATCACGCATCAGGGCTGTCTGATCTCCTACACCGTTCTCTACCGGAGGCATATTGAAGAAACCAACTTTGCCAATGAGCGACTCCCCGCTCTGTCCTTCCTTGAATACAGACGATTTCCACGTTCCGTCATACATCAGAATCGCTTCACCGCTCGTAAATTGAGTTGTATATTCAGCATATTCATAACCAAGCTCGCCTTTTTTGAAGTAACCTTTATCCACCCATTCCTTATGCTTCGCGAATCCTGCGACAACGCCTGGATCAGTCCACTTGGCTTCGCCTGTAGCAAACTTCGCCGTAATATCAGGTCCAGCGTAACGGGACCACAGATGGTTCGTTAACATGAGTGGAACCCAGCCTGCTTTGGAAGCAGAAGCAAGTGGCACCTTGCCATCAGCCTTGATCTCAGCGAGCATATTATCCAGCTCAGCCATTGTTGAAGGCGCTTTCCAACCTTTTTGCGTAAAATACTCTTTATTGTAGAAGAATCCTTCACCCGATCCCCCAATAGGCAGTCCGTACACTTTGCCTTCATAGGTGAATGGTTCAAGCGATGAAAATTGGTCCTGAATGCCCAGCTCTTGCAAGATCGGCGTGAGATCCAACAACATGCCTTCTTTAGCATATACTTTGGAGTCTGGACTACCGAACAATTCGAAGATATCCGGCGGATTGCCTGCTGCCATCTCACCACGAAGTTTCTCCTTACGGTTTACATCGGATTCAACTCCGTCCAGTGTAAAGGTCAGGTTGGGTACTTCGCTCTCCACTTTGGCCACAACGTCCTGCAGAATGGCCAGCCTTTTTTGTTTGTCGGCACCCACCTGAGTGTGACGGAGAAGCATCTCAACCGGTTCCTTGCTTGGCTCCGCAGGCGTATTGCCTGCTCCCTGTTGTGGTTCGTTAGTTGAGCTCGAACAACCTGCCAATGTCCATGATGTGATAAGCAATAATGAAAGCAGTAATGTCATTCCTTTTTTCATTCGTATGACCCCCCTCAAGATATTGAGCATTTGGCTTTACACTCTGATTATAAAAAGTTGTAGCTTACATCGTAAGGATGACAATTCATCAATGGAGGGATAAAATCCTTCACTGGACAAATAATCTTGCATTTACAATTGATAACAGCAAAAAAACAGCCCCTGCGAAACATGTTCGCAAAGACTGCTTGGTTGGAAGATCTGTATATAAATGTTTACTTATTGGAGCAAGTCATGCCCGCTGTTTCCGTACGACCTTGTTCAATCAGGCGATACGCACGCTCTACTTCCTCATCACTTGGAGAAGGAACTCCATCGAGCGGATAGGCTTTCCCCAGCGCCTGCCATTTGTAAATACCCATCTGATGATAAGGCAGAATTTCGAACTTCTCGACTCCATTTAGCGTTCCAATAAACCGCCCCAGATTGAGCAAGTCCTCTTCCTCATTGTGAATCCCTGGCACATACACGTGGCGAATCCACATTTTTCGTCCATTGTCCGATAACCATTGTGCGGTGCGCAATGTTCTCTCGTTGGATTTGCCTGTCAGCTTGATATGTTTCTCATCATTGATGTGCTTCAGATCCAACAAAACCAGGTCCGTGTTATCTAACAATTCATGAATCCGATCCGGTTCATTGAAACCGTTGCTGTCCAGCGTAGTATGCAATCCCCAGCGGCGTTTCGCCTCTTTGAAAACTTCGGCTACAAAATGAGCCTGTAATGTTGGCTCCCCGCCGGATACCGTAAGTCCTCCGCCGGAACTGCGATAGTAGGACAGGTATGGCTCGATTTCAGCCAATACCTCCTCCACGCTCATTTCCCTGCCACCATCCAGTGCCCATGTATCCGGATTGTGACAATACTGGCATTTGAGCAGACATCCCTGCATAAAAAGCACGAAGCGGATGCCTGGGCCGTCAACCGTCCCGAAAGTTTCGAGTGAATGAATATGTCCATTAACCATGCTGCCTCTTCCTTTCTTTATCGCATCCGCTGTGCGTTTAATATAGAGGTTCTATTCCTTTGAACCGTTGAGTTAAGCCCAAGTTACATCGAACCGTGGAAGGTCCGGTTAATGACATCGAGTTGTTGCTCACGTGTCAGTTTGATGAAGTTAACCGCGTAACCGGATACCCGTACTGTCAGCTGCGGGTAGTTTTCCGGGTGATCCATCGCGTCAATCAACTGCTGGCGATCAAATACGTTCACGTTCAGATGGTGTGCCCCTTGACCAAAATAACCGTCCATCATGGCAACCAGATTGGATTTACGTGTGTCTGACTCTTTTCCGAGTGCTTTAGGCACGATGGAGAATGTGTTAGAGATCCCGTCAAGGCTGTGTTCGTACGGCAATTTGGCTACTGAGCCAAGGGATGCCAGTGCACCTTTTTTGTCCCGACCATGCATTGGATTCGCTCCTGGTGCAAACGGTTCGCCTGCTTTACGGCCATCCGGTGTTGTACCTGTTTTCTTGCCGTACACTACGTTCGATGTGATCGTCAGTACAGACTGTGTTGGGATCGCATTACGATACGCTTTGTGTTTACGAATCATGCCCATGAAGCTTTCCACCAGTTCAACTGCGATACTATCGACACTGTCTTCATTGTTACCGTAACAAGGGAAGTCGCCTTCAATTTCAAAATCAATTGCTATGCCTTGTTCGTTGCGGATCGGTTTGACTTTCGCATACTTGATGGCACTCAGAGAGTCTGCTGCAACCGAGAGGCCAGCAATACCACAAGCCATCGTACGTACGATGTCGCGGTCATGCAGGGCCATTTCAATACGCTCATAGCTGTATTTGTCATGCATGTAGTGAATGACGTTGAGTGAGTTCATATACAGTTTGGCGAGCCATTCCATCATCGGTTTGAAACGTTTCATAACTTCATTGTACTCCAGCACTTCGCTTGTGATCGCCGGATATTCAGGTCCAACTTGTGCTCCCGATTTCTCATCACGACCGCCGTTGATTGCATACAGCAATGCTTTTGCCAGGTTCGCACGAGCACCGAAGAACTGCATTTGTTTCCCGATCTTCATCGCAGATACACAGCAAGCAATACCATAATCTTCTCCATAGATCGGACGCATCAGATCATCATTTTCATACTGGATGGAGCTCGTTTCGATGGATACTTTCGTACAGTATTGTTTGAACGCTTCCGGAAGCTTGGTGGACCAAAGTACAGTAAGATTCGGCTCAGGTGCAGGACCAAGGTTGTTCAAAGTGTGCAGGAAACGGAAGCTGCTTTTCGTAACACGGGTTTCTCCATTTACGGACATGCCACCGATGGATTCAGTTACCCATGTTGGGTCTCCACTGAACAATTCATTATAATCCGGCGTACGCAGGAATTTGACGATCCGCAGTTTCATAACAAAATGGTCAACCAGTTCTTGAGCCTGTTCTTCAGTTAGCAAGCCTTCTTGCAAGTCACGTTCAATGTAAATATCAAGGAACGAAGAAACACGTCCGAGCGACATCGCCGCACCATTTTGCTCTTTAATCGCAGCCAGGTAACCGAAGTAGAGCCATTGGAACGCTTCTTTTGCGGTTGTGGCTGGCAAAGAAATATCGAAACCATGCATTTCACCCAGTTGTTTCAACTCTTGCAATGCACGAATCTGTTCGGACAGTTCTTCGCGGAGGCGAATGACATCTTCATCAATCACATCGACTTCAAGTGCATTCAGCTCACCTTTTTTACCTCGAATCAGGAAGTCCACGCCGTACAGAGCTACCCGGCGATAGTCACCGATGATCCGGCCACGGCCGTAAGCATCAGGCAGACCGGTAATAATCCCTGCTTTACGTGCTGCACGCATTTCAGATGTATAAGCATCAAATACGCCCTGGTTATGTGTTTTACGGATGTTCGTAAATATATCAATGACGCCTTGAGGCATTTCAAAACCATAAGCTTCACAAGCATCAATCATCATGCGAATTCCACCGAATGGCTGAATGGAACGTTTGAATGGAGCATCTGTTTGAACACCAACAATCTGTTCTTTGGATTTATCCAGATAACCTGGTTGGTGAGAAACAATCGTTGCTGGCGTGTTTACGTCAACATCAAGTACCCCGCCGTTATCGCGCTCTTTTTTGGTCAAATCGGATACGATATCCCATAACTCTTTCGTATTCTGAGTTGCACCTGCAAGAAATGCTTCGTCGCCATAGTAAGGTGATAAGTTGCGTGCCAGAAAATCATTCACATCTACGGATTTCGTCCATGTTCCTTTGGTAAAGTTTCTCCAGCCTGTTTGTTGTTTGACATCTTTTTCGATCACCGACATAGTAATCCCTCCACAAATTTGGATTTCCGGACACATGACAGGATGCTTCACTCGTCTCATCTGTGCCCAGAGCCGCGATTAATGTGATAAATTTCACATGTGAGCCGGAACATGTTCTCTCTACTTGGGAACCGGAACCGCGGATGAATGTTTTTCTTACATTTTCAGTATACGTCTTCGTTCTTTCATCATCTGTGATTTTTATCACAAAGTTTGTGACCATCCTCACTCCACCTGTGCTGTGTCATGGTGAACCCTGCAAATTCACACTTAGCCACTGCGCGGACAGAACAACTTCCGATCGCTGTTATCCCCGGATTTTTTTGATTTTATTTTTCAAAGGGTAAAATACGGGGATAGAGGCGAACGCTTCGCTTCTTCAGTTTTTTCTGCCCTCTCCGTTATGGTATGAATACCTGGTTCAAAAAGTAACATCACGGATTCCGTGTAACCTCTTTTAAAAAAGACAACTGCAAAGATTACGTTTTACCTTTTTTTACTGGAAAGACGGCAATCGGGGCTCCCCTTTCGGGGAACCCTGACTATCTGCCTTAATCCTGCTGTTGTGCTTTAGTTGTTATTCAAACTTGCCATAGAATGCGTTGCGATACACATCTGCCAGTTCAGTCACTAGCGGCAGTTTTGGATTGGCTGTTGTACATTGGTCCTCGAATGCGCGGTCTGCCAGATAATCGACATGTGCCTCAAAGTCTTTGGCATCGAATCCGATTTCCTGGAACGACTCTTCAATACCCAATGTTTTGTTCAGTTTGCGAATGGCATTAATGAGGCTGGTAACCCCTTCTTCTGTCGTACGTGCAGGCAATCCCAGAATGCGGGCAATTTCCGCATAACGCTCATCTGCAACAAAGTGCGAATATTTCGGGAACGATGCAAACTTCGTCGGTTTTTTCGCATTGTAACGAATGACGTGTGGCATCAGGATCGCATTGGTACGTCCATGTGCGGTGTGGTACTGACCGCCCCATTTGTGTGCCAAGCTGTGGTTAATGCCCAGGAACGCGTTGGCAAAAGCCATACCGGCAATCGTTGAAGCGTTATGCATTTTCTCACGAGCCAATTTGTCACCTTGCAGCGCTGATTGCTCGAGGTATTGGAATACCAGTTGAATCGCTTTGATCGCGAGTCCATCCGTGTAATCATTCGCCATGACGGATACATATGCTTCAATGGCGTGAGTCAATACGTCCATACCTGTATCCGCAACAGCGGTTTTAGGCAGAGAGTATACGAATTCCGGGTCTACAATGGCTACGTCTGGTGTTAACTCGTAGTCTGCCAGTGGATATTTCGTATTGCCTTGATTTTTATCTGTAATAACTGCGAACGATGTTACTTCCGAACCTGTGCCCGAAGTTGTCGGGATCGCTACGAATTTCGCTTTCACGCCAAGACGTGGATATTTGTAGATCCGTTTGCGGATATCCATGAATTTTTGCTTCAAATCATTGAAATCCGTGTCAGGATATTCATAGAACAGCCACATCGCTTTGGCAGCATCCATCGGTGATCCCCCGCCGAGAGCGATAATGCAGTCTGGCTGGAAGCGGCGCATCATTTCCGTACCGCGGTCTACCGTTGTTGTGGATGGATCGGGTTCGACATCAGAGAACACTTCAATGGCTACTGGCATTTGACGCTGACGCAGATAGTGCTCTACTTTTTCCACATAACCGAGTTTGACCATCATGGCATCCGTAATAATGGCTACGCGTGTGATGTCCGGCATTTTGGCAAGATACTGTGTTGCACCTTTTTCGAAGTAGACTTTATTCGGCACTTTGAACCACTGCATATTCACGGTACGGCGAGCCACCCTTTTCACGTTGATTAAGTTTACAGCGGTTACGTTGGAAGAAGTCGAGTTACGTCCATACGATCCGCAGCCCAATGTCAGTGACGGCATGTTGGTGTTATAGATGTCACCGATGGCGCCGTGTGTGGATGGCGAATTCACGATAATCCGTCCGGTTTGCAGGCGATCTGCGAATTTGCTAATGACTTCTTCGTTCGTCGAATGAATAACAGAGGAGTGACCCATGCCGCCAAAAGCAACCACTTCTGCTGCACGCTCAATCCCTTCAGCTGCCGTTTTCACTTTGTAACAAGCCAGTACCGGGCTTAGTTTTTCAGCCGACAACGGGAATTTTGTACCTACGCCTTCAATCTCGGCTACAAGAATTTTGGTGTTAGCAGGGACCTCGATGCCGCACATTTGCGCAATGCTCACTGCAGATTGACCAACAATCGCCGGGTTCACCGCACATTTCTCAGCATTAATCGCACCTGCGGTCAGTTTCGCTGCCTCATCCTTGTTGACGAAGTAACAGCCGTTCGCGATCATTTTCTTTTTCACCTGATCGAAGATCGGTTCTTCGATGATGACTGCTTGCTCGGAAGCACAAATCATGCCGTTATCGAACGATTTGGACAAAATCAGATCCGTTACTGCTTGATTGATATCTGCGCTTTTCTCAATGAAGCAAGGTACGTTCCCTGGCCCTACGCCCAGTGCTGGTTTACCACAGCTGTATGCCGCCCGTACCATACCTGATCCGCCTGTTGCCAGAATGAGCGCCACATCATTATGATTCATCAGTGCGTTTGTGCGATCCATGGAAGGATCATCAATCCACTGGATACAATCCGCTGGAGCACCATGCTTCACTGCAGCATCAAGCAGGATTTTGGCTGCTTCCCGGCTACAGTTCTGTGCAGATGGGTGGAAACCGAAGATGATTGGGTTACGCGTTTTGATGGAAATCAGTGCTTTGAACATCGTGGTGGATGTCGGATTCGTTACCGGGGTAATCCCCATGATGATGCCGACAGGCTCCGCAATTTTCTGGAAGCTTTCGTACTCGTTATCTTCGATAACCCCTACTGTTTTGTCATATTTTATGCTATGATACACATATTCTGTTGCAAATATATTTTTGGTGATTTTATCCTCATACACACCCCGGCCTGTTTCTTCCACGGCCATTTTGGCGAGCATCATATGTTTGTCCAGACCTGCCAGCGCCATCGCTTGCACGATTCGGTCAATCTGTTTCTGATCCATGGACATGAATGCTGCATGTGCTTTATTCGCTTTGTCAATTAACGTTTGAATATACTGACCTGCTGTCGGTTCTTTTACTGGGGCGACTTCGTTCTTTACAGCCATCTCCCTCATCCTCCTAAAGGTTCGTATTGGTTTGTCTCTCTTCTTTACATTCACATCGTACCATGGGGAAAGAGTTAATTATGTGATTTTTTTCACAAAGTATAACAAATTTAATTTAAGTTTTTTAGTGTCTCTCACTTAGCCATTTACACTTCCTATTTAAACTATAGGGCTGTCAGATTCATCCTCTCCTTTCGAAAGTGAATTTAATCACAATGTTTGAAATTTCGCCATTTTTGCCCCCTTTCCACGCCCCTCAAACGGCAAGATAAGGTATATACTGAACTTAAAAATTGAACCACCGCAATTTGTACCGTCCTTCCCGGCCGAGAGATGACCCTGATCAGGACGGCAACGGTTTGCGGCGAACCACGGGGGCCAGTCCAAGCTGCAGAAGGCCGTCCGATGGACACAAAGGGGAGATAGACTTATGAGAGAACAACTGAGTGTACTGGAAAAACGAGGAAATACCAACTGTTTCTCGGAAGCGAATTTCAACCATCTGCTCGTAACGATGAAGGACAGAACCTATCCGGAAGGAACCCATCTGTATTGGGAGGGGGATGTCTCTGACAAACTTTATTATATGAAACGAGGCCGTGCTCAGATCACCAAATCCACGGATGAAGGCAAGGAATTGATTATGTACATGTATCAAGCCGGTGATATGATTGGGCAGGCTGATCCGTTCTTCGGATCGAAACACAGCTTTTCGGCGGAAGTGCTGGAGGATAGTGAGATCGGCGTACTGGAGCATAAAGACCTGGAAATGCTGATCTGCCAACACTGTGACTTTGCGATCGACTTTATGAAATGGATGGGTATCCATCACCGGTTAACCCAAACCAAATTCCGTGATCTGATGTTATATGGCAAACCGGGCGCACTCTGCTCCACGCTGATTCGATTGTCCAATTCCTACGGCGAGCCCCATGGAGAGCATGTCATGATTCATAAAAAAATAACACACACGGATCTGTCCAATATGATTGGAGCGACCCGTGAAAGTGTCAACCGCATGTTAAGCGATTTGCGTAAAAAAGACGCCATTGAATACGATAACGGCATGATTGTCATCAAGGATCTGCACATGCTCCAGGGCATCTGTCACTGTGAATTATGTCCTAACGAGATTTGCCGAATCTGACGCTTTTCCCATCTTGTAAAACTTTTGATACGCAAATGAAAAAAGCCCATCTTCTATAACGAAGATTGGGCTTTTGTTATGCTTAAGATACAGTAGTCAACTCGAGCTTTACTGCATCACGTGGATTCAATTTCATGTCCAAACCGTTTTCCATCAGTTCCTTATCATTCACCATGATCATCCAGCGTTGGTTCATCCGGGGAATTACATTTTCAACGGAAACAACGAATTTGTTGTTCTCCGACATTCTTACAATCCCACTGGACTTCAATACATCACGCACAGTACATTCCTGAACATACACCCCGGCATATTGACGATTGAGATTTGGCATAATATTTCCACCGCTCACCTTGAGTAATGTTGTTTGGTAAACAACATCGTCTCCCCCACTGTCAGCGGCTTTTACATATATGATCACTTCATCTTTGACATGAAGCTCCATGTCCCAATTTTCCGGGTCAATATCCTTGCCATTCAGTTTGACCGCCCAGCTAAGTGAGGAGTCCAGAGAAACTTCCCCCACGGATTGGATCCGCTTGCCATCTGCTGTAAAATCGACAAGTCCACTGTTCAATAGTGCTTTCTTGAGCGTCAGACCTTCACTAAAATCTCTCTTAATGGACTTCGTTGCGTCAGGCAAAAAAGTACTGCCATCCACTGCCACAGTAATAGTATTCTGCGATTCGGTCTCTTTGACGATTGGCTGTTCGGAAGGCTGTGTCTCGCTACACCCGGCTAATATAACCAGAATAAGCAGACATATACCTATGTAACCGGGGATTCTCTTCTTCATGTAGGTAACACCACCCTGCGTAAAATCATTCACCCTGTTGTCCATAACCTCTATTATGGCACAAAATTCATGCAAAAAAAGTGTCAATGCCGTTACTTTTCATCCAGCAGCGTCCATAACTGGTTTGTACAACACAAAGAGCCTGCAAGCAGGCCCTTTGGCTCCTAATTATTATTAAGGTCTATTAAGTAGCATGTTTACTGAACACAAGCCTGCATGTAGGTACGGCCTCCGTCTCCATCCTTCAGATACGGGTTGAGCCCAAAGAACTGTTCCTCCGACACATAGACGCCTGTCAGCAAACGCCCTTCAAGTAATCCACCATCCACCTGTACACAGAACGAAGGTGCATCCACATATTCCTGGTAGAGCGGAATCTGACCCGATGATTGGTGTACCTTGGATACCTTGCCTTGCTCGTGCAGCGGCCGTTCAGAGAAATAGGTAGGTACAATATAACGGGCAATCACATCCAGCTCTTGTACAGTGTAGAAGGTGTCATCACCCAGCCAAGGCGCAAGCATGCGGATCTTCTCATATTGTGACCATACAATCGCCTGAATCAGCATCTCCGCTTTAACAAAACGCCCTTCGCCCACATCCAGATACACACGTTCTTCATGAACGTTGGCTTCGGCCTGAACCCCGATGGAATCGGGTTGTCTCAGTTCACATCCAATACATTTCCAGCCTCTTGCTGTCTGAATCCATTTTTGCAGTACCGCCGGAGCCATTACCTGACCATTGCTATTCGTGGAATGAGTCTTCTCTCCTGCAACATCATCCTTAACCGACGGGGAATATGAGGTTCGTTTAAATAGCTCCGCAGCTTTTTTGTAGATTAAATGTACCTGGATGGATGCGCTCTCAAGTTCTGCAATATCTTGCTTGCCGTAGCGTACTTCACGGGATAAGCTTTCTTCTCTCATGACAAGTGGCCTCCTCGCTCCGGCCGCCTGCGGCCATTTTATTTACAATTATACTACAACTCGCGACAACATGTGCAGGACCCTTAAGACAAAAACTCCTGATTTCCACTGGAAATCAAGAGCCTTTATCCCATCAGTTCACTTAGTTTGAGCCGGGGAAGCTGTTACTACTCAACCCACTGCTCTGCCCAGTCTTGAATTTGATTCATAACGGGCTGTAGCGCCTTGCCTTTCTCTGTCAGTTCATATTCAATACGAACTGGCGTCTCCGGATAGACATGACGGATCAGAATTCCTTCGCTTTCCAGATCTTTCATCCGTTCTGACAACATCTTATCACTCATCGATGGAATCAGGTTGGAGATATCCTTGAACCGCTTCGAACCACTCATCAACGTTTGAATAATCAAACCGTTCCAGCGCTTACCCAAGAAAGAAAACGCCGTCTCAAAGCGCGGACACATCCGCAGATCTTGGCCTTCCACATTAATCACCTCTTTAGAGATCACTCAACTTACGTTTAGTTAGTATATTTCATAATAACATATTTAAGTCTCAAAGAAAACGTCTGCCGCTAAAAAGTTAAAATTTTAGGGGCATAACTCAACTTCGATGATACAACTCAGTATACATCACATGGGACAACGGAACCATGGGAAAATATCGTCTAACTCCCATGTAGCTATCTTACCCAAAAAGAACCCAGCTGCCACAGTCATACTTGACTTGGAGAAGGGTTCTTTGGTATATCGTTTATTTTATCCGTTCATACAGCCAATTTGCAGCTTAAACCAGCACGTTACCAAGTGATCTTACAGGCTCGCTGAAGCCAAATTCCGGCTTAACGTTGCGCGTAGGATATGCCCACTTCACTCCATTGCTGATCACTTTTAAAATTTCCGGATTGTAGAAGGTCGGGTATGTTTCATGACCTGGACGGAAATAGAAGATTTTTCCTGAACCACGGAGGAACGTGCATCCGCTTCGGAATACCTCTCCGCCTTGGAAATTACTTACAAACACCAGTTCATCCGGTACTGGAATATCGAAGAATTCTCCGTACATTTCTTCTTTTTCCAGAATGATCTTGCTATTGATTCCCTCGGCAATCGGATGGGACGGATTCACACACCAGATAATCTCCTGCTCATTAGCTTCACGCCATTTCAGATCACAACTTGTGCCCATCAGCGCTTTGAATGGCTTGGAGAAGTGACCAGAGTGCAGCACAATCAACCCCATACCATCCAGGACTCGCTGTGCAACCTTCTGTGTAATCTCGTCGCTCACACGCTCATGCGCCATATGTCCCCACCATATAAGCACATCTGTCGAATTCAGCACCTCATCACTTAATCCATGCTCAGGCTGATCCAGTGTTGCAGTGCGAATGGCAAAGCCTTCGCCTCCCAGCCCGTTTGCCAACGCCATGTGCAAACCGTCAGGGTAGACTTCTTTTACTTCATCATGAATTTTCTCATGGACAAATTCATTCCAAATGGTGACGTTAATCATATTCAATTTCCCCCTAGTGTAACTCTAAACCCACCACATATCTCCCAGCGGCTCTTCAATCAATACTTGTTGGAGATTTTGCACAGCTTTAGAGAATCCTTCTTCTACCGACATCAGACCATCTTCGTGTTCAATACTTACGACATAATCATATCCAACCAGACGCAGAGCACTAATAATATCAGCCCAAGTCTTGTTATCGTGACCATAACCGACCGAGCGGAATTGCCAAGCACGATCAAGCATGTTTGTATAATCCTGCATATCCGTTACACCATATTTGTTCACGTTAATTGGATCAATAGTTGTATCTTTCGCATGGAAGTGATGAATCGCGCCTTCACGTCCCAGAATGTGGATCGCTTGCACCGGATCAATACCTTGCCACCACATGTGGCTCGGGTCCAAGTTAGCGCCAATCACTTCGCCTGCTGCTTCACGCAATCTCAGCAAGGTAGCTGGTGTATGCACAGAGAATCCACCGTGCAGTTCCAGTCCCACTTTCACATTGTGATCTGCAGCGAATTTGCCCCACTCTGTCCAGTAAGGGATAACTTTGTTGTCCCATTGCCATTTAAGAACTTCCTGGAAGTCATTCGGCCATGGTGCAACAGGCCAGTTCGGATATTTGGCATCCTCATGGTCTCCCGGACAACCGGAGAATGTGTTTACAACAGGCACTTCCAGTTTCTCAGCCAGTTCTACCGTCTTAACGAAATCATCGTGGAATCCTTTCGCAATATCCTTTTGTGGATGAAGTGGGTTACCGTGACAGCTCAGTGCGCTGATGGTCAGACCGCGAGATTCTACTGCATTTTTGAAGTTTTTCAATGCTGTCGGGTTGCTCAGAAGCTCATCCGGTTTACAATGAGCATTCCCTGGATGTCCACCAGTTCCGATTTCTACTGCTTTCAAGCCTTTGGATGCAACATAGTCAAGTGCATCCTCCAATTTACGTCCTCCGAATAGTACCAAAAATACGCCGAGTTTCAAGTGCGATTCCTCCCTAGATTAAATATCATATTAATTGCTGGTTTTATGAACCATGAACTGCATAAATATACCGTTCAGATCACATGATTGTATCGTTATTGTGGAAAATCAAGAGCTTTTCTATCCTGAAAATAAACGTAAGAATACTGGTTATTTCATTGGAAATGACATCCGGTCGGTTTAGTCGAAATAAACCGCTCTGCCTGTCTGAGCAGACTCGTAGATCGCTTCAAGAATCTGAGTAACCACGATGGCTTGTTCAGGTTTTACAACTGGATCTTTGTCTTCTATGATCGCTTCAAGCCACATTCTAGCTTCACGATCCGCTTCATTTTCTGCACTACCGGAATAAAAAGCAACCCCGCCTGCATCCAGATCTACCTTAGTTTCAAACAGACGGCTGCGTTTCTCGCCATTGATACGCAGACCATCTTTCATATCCGCGCCACCTTCTGTTCCGCAAAGCAGTGATTTCGCTTCGCCGAACTCAGCTACGTTCAGCGCCCAGCTGGACTCGACGATAATTGTAGCCCCATTCTCCATCGTCACAAAGCCGAATGCAGAATCCTCTACCTTAAATTGTTCCGGGTCCCACGGACCAAAAGCATTGGCCGCATTCTCACGTTGACCCAGCTTGTGGAAAGTTGAGCCCATAACACTCTTCGGCTTGTAATTATCCATCAGCCAAAGAGTCAGGTCCAATGCATGCGTACCGATATCAATTAGCGGTCCTCCACCCTGCTTTTCCTCATCAAGGAACACACCCCAGGTAGGTACAGCACGGCGGCGAAGTGCAATCGCCTTACCGAAATAAATATCGCCCAGCTCGCCTTCTTCACACATTTGTTTCAGATATTGGCTGTCATTGCGGAATCGGTTCTGATACGCAATGGACAACTTTTTGCCTGTACGTTGTGCGGCTTCCAGCATAGCCTGCGCTTGTGCAGACGTTTTCGCCATTGGCTTTTCACACATTACATGTTTGCCCGCCTCAAGGGAAGCGACCGTGATAACGGAGTGGGAGTCGTTTGGTGTACACACATGTACCACATCAATACTCTCATCCTTCAGCATCTCGTGATAATCCGTATATACTTTAGCTCCCTCAGCACCGAATTCGGCTGCTGCCTCCTCCGCACGTTCTTTCACAATGTCACAGAAAGCGACCATACGGCCCTGAGATTGTTTGGACAGGCTGGGCATATGTTTACCTTTGGCGATTCCGCCACAACCTACGATGGCGATATTAAGTACTTTAGACATGAACAAGTCCTCCATTAGCGGCATATTTTCTAATCCAGTTCATACTGCTCTCGATGCTTTGCAGTGGAGGATTCTGACATACATCCTGTTCCACAACAAGCCACTCGGCTCCCGCCTGATCTGACGCTGTAGCTACAGCTCCCAGATCTACCTCACCTTGGCCGAATTCCACTGTCAGGACTTGGCCTTCTGAACGGCGCATGTCTTTCCAGTGGACAAGTGGCAGACGTCCCGCATACTTCGCGATGACTTCCGTTGGCGGGTATCCTGCGGCGTGAGCCCAACACGAATCCAGCTCCACTTGCAGGTGGGAAGCGGTTACGGTATCATACATCGCGTATAACGCCGGCTGACCCTCAACCTGCTCTGTAAATTCAAAATCATGATTGTGATACATTAACACCATGTCCTGCGCTGCACATTTCTCACCAATCTCATTCAGGGAAGCAAATACGTTATCCCATTGCCGTTGTTCTTCCGACAGATAAGGGACAATCAGGTTTTTGTTTCCGATGGCTTTGTGATAAGCGATCACGCCATCAAGATCCTCAATCAGACTATTGTACTGAACATGGGTACCCACGATCTCCAGACCGAATTCATCCAAAATGGCCTTTACTTCTTCCGGGCTATGCCCGTAAAAGTTGTGAAACTCTACGCCTTGATATCCAAGCTCTGCAACCTTGGCGAGTGTACCTTTGAAATCTTGCTCCAGTTCATCCCGTACCGTATATAGCTGTAATCCAACCTTCAACATTTACCGGTTCACCTCATCCGAGATCAATTAGTGTGACTGTACAGCCTCTGACTGATTTTCATCTGTATTGTTTTCTGCTCCTGCTTGATAAGTGCTCTCCAGCTGGATGTGTTTGCCCTCAAACGAGGAGCGTTGGAACGCATGCATAGCTTCAAGAACATGATAGGCAAGCTTACCACTGGCCTTGTGTTCGCGTCCGGCTCGAATGGATTCAACCATTTCGGTAACGCCGATTCCACGCTCGTTCTGTCTGCTCTCAAAAGCAGGCGTCACAGTCTCCCATGTGTCCTGACCGAATCTGCGGAGCTTCACTTCCCCGTTAAAAAAGTTAGGATCCGGTATGCTCATCGTACCTTCGGTACCGTAGATTTCAATCCGTGGCAAATCCGAAGCACCCCGGATATCGAAGCTGGTGATCATTGTTGCAATGGCACCTTCCTCAAAATCAATCGTTCCTGCCAAGTGTGTTGGCGTCTGTACCTCAAGAGATGTACCTTCCTTCGGACCGGAACCAATAACGCGGTCCGTGATCTGTACACCTGCCGATGAACTGATTCTGCGAATCGGTCCAAGGAGAGTAATCAGAGCGGTCAAATAGTAAGGTCCCATATCGAACATCGGTCCGCCACCAGCGACATAAAAGAACTCCGGATTCGGATGCCAAGCCTCCGGCCCTCCACCCATGAAGAATGATGTTGCCGCAATCGGTTTACCGATCAGTCCTTCTTCAATAGCCTTGCGGGCAGTCTGAATACCTGAGCCAAGGAACGTATCCGGTGCTGAACCAACATACAATCCTTTTTCCTCAGCCAGTTCGATTACCTTGCGACCATCCTCAAGAGAGATTGCCAGTGGTTTCTCGGCATACACATGTTTGCCTGCTTCAAGCACAGCCAGATCAGTCATGGCATGACTGCCAGGAACCGTGAGGTTTAGTACAAGCTCAATTTCATTATCTTGCAGCAACTCATCTACATTGTAAACGTTTGCGATATTGAATTCATCAGCTCGTTCTTGTGCCCGTTCACGGATCAAATCCGCAACAGCCACCACTTCAATGAGAGGATTATCTTTAAAATTTTCAAGATAAATGGCGCTAATGTTACCGCAACCAATAATACCCGCTTTCATTTTCTCCACAGTGATGTTCATCTCCTTATGAATGGTGAGAACCTGTAAATTTGCATATTTGGAATTGAAGGTTTTACGCTTAAGTGTTGCACTTGAATTTAATACTATGGTATTCCGTTTCGGCTTCAATTAAAATGAATAATATGATCGAAACATGAACTATCTGGTCATAATTTTCAAATTGCAAGGAGTATGCCAATGCCGACTGATTATTCCTGCCAGGTTCTTACAGCAGGCTTCTCGTTTCATCGCAAACCTTATATAGGCTTGCATCCTGAGGGAGTAAAGAATTACTTGTTGAGACTCCAGACGGACGGACGTTGCCGAGCACGTGTAGACGGCACCATGTCGCTTGTTGATGCGGGTGATCTGCTTCTGTTTAGTCCAGATGAGCCGTATGAACTGAGAATAGACAAAGAACAAAATCCGATGGGTGAACGACTTGTGGAGAGTGGTGATTACCATATTTTCTTCAATGGGGACTGGGTGGATGAGTGGTGGAAACATCACAAGCGGCCGAACCGGATCAAGGTGCAGCTGACCGAAAGCCTGCTTACCCTGTTTCGACAGCTCGTATTGGAGCAGCGCCGTATTTCCAATCCGTACCCTGAAATCGCCAGTTATTATATGCGAATTCTTTGTCTTGAAGTGGATCGTATGCTCTCGGAGCATCCGACGATTACCAACACCAACTATGTGGCATATGAGATTAAAAGTTACATCGAGGAGAACGCTTCTTCTCTATTCAAGCTTGAAGATATAGCTACCCATATTGGAATCAGTGTTTCAAGGGGAGTTCATCTCTTCAAAGAAGCGTTTGGTAAAAGTATTATGCAATATACACTGGATGTACGACTGAACATGGCCAGGGAACGGATCATTTTTAGTCCAATGACACTCGAACATGTAGCCGAATCTTCCGGCTTTAACAATTATACGTATTTCCACCGGGTATTCCGCTCCCGGTTTGGCATGTCGCCCAAAGAATTCCGCGTCATTCACCGGGAACAGATGTAATCGCTTCATTAATACGTATACGTATTATCCGTAACCGAAACTTATTTGCGCGCGGCAATCGCCTCGGATACAACCATAGCCAGATCTTCATTGCCAAACATGGATAGCACGCCCAATACGGTGTCGTCCGGAATGTCACCGGCTTCCTCCTTGGATACAACTAGCTTCAGCACCTGCTGCAAACGCTCGTTGCTCAGTTGTTCCGGGTAGGCTTGCCGGTACATCTCTTCCGGATCCAGTCCCTGATTGACACACCACTGGGCAAATACAAGAATCATCATTTCCTCTTCCTGTTTATACGTCTCAATTACAGCTTCCTCAATCTGTTTGTTGCGTTCTTTTTCATATTCATCCATGGTGTTATTCTTCCTCCATTATCGTTTAATGAATCATTGGTGCGGAAGGCTTCATTTATACTCCCGCACGACCTTCTGCAAGATTAACCACGGATAAGCTGTTCAGCCAGGTCATGACTGTCCATAACGTGACTTGCACTGATGGCACAGTCATCCGGGGTTTCAAGATTTGCCAAAAATTGATCAATCGCTCCCGTAAATCCTCTTCGGGTCAAAATACTTTCCCAGCTGCCAAAGGTTTCCTTGCGTTCCTGTGCACCGCGTTCCTCATACTTCGCTATTTCCATGTTCAGCACTTCTACCGATCTTCCCCCGCCATACAGCTCAAGCTTCTCCAGATCCGCTCCTGCTTGGCGTATCATATCGAATCTGCCATATGCCGTTCTACCCAACTTGGCTGATCCTGCGGCGTGCAGCAGGCGGTCCAAGTCATTTTTACGTATCCACTGATGGAGCAGCTGCACATTGTGATCTGAATACCATAACATCAGGTCAAGAATATGAATCAGATCATCATAGATAGTTTCCGCAGCGGGACGATCCTGAATGCCTGTACGATGTTTAGTAACTGTCAGCGATTCAAAGCCTTGTCCAGCCTGCATCCATTCCTTCGCGTTTTGATACAAAGGTGCAAATCTCCGGTTAAAACCTACCGCCAAAAGAAGACCCTGTGCTTCCGCAAATGCGGTCATTTCTTCCGACTCCCGTAACGTATAGGACAGCGGTTTGTCCACGTATACTGCCAGCCCCCGCTCCAAACATTGCATGACAATGTCAAAATGAGTTTCTGTCGCTGTATGTACAAACACCGCATCCAGATCCCAGGACAACAATTCTTTCATATCCGTTGTTCCATTGTTCAATCTATAGGTATGCTGTATTTCCTTCACCGGCTCGGGAGAACGGTTCATAATCCCCGCAATTTCCACGTCCGAGTGGGCAGTCAACAGCGGCAAATATACTTTACGTGCAATGTCCCCGAGTCCGATGATCGCAGCACGGGTTCGCTTGGTTGTTTCCATTATGATCATTCCACCTTCAGATGAGTTCTATATTTCTACGTCCTATAGTGTAACCCTTCAGGCAGCAACATGCCAGTGATTGCAGCTAGAACCGCCATGAATTGTCCATCCTTTGGTTGAACGTGGTAAACTTTAGAGAGAAAGCAATACGGATTGGGATACAGTAAGACCTTCCTGGTCTGAAAGGAGCGTTTGGGATTTTGCGAAAATGGTTATGGCTCCTCTTATATGTTTTACTTGCCGGAGTCACGTTTATTTACAGATATGAACTGCTGGCCTGGACCGATCTGCATCAGTCCATTCCACTTTTACTAGCCATGGCGACATTGTTTGCTCTTGTACCCGTAATTCCGTACAAGATCGTCATTATTGCCTTTGGCTATAGTTACGGTACTGCAACAGCAGCCTGGATATGCTGGCTTGGGACCACATTTGCTGCACTGCTGGTATACACCGGAGCGAGGACGATATTCCGAAATCAGGCCAGATCCTATCTCGAACGCATTCGGGGTTTGAATCGATTTACAACATGGATGGAGGCTCATCCCTTCATGGGTATCGTGTCTATGCGACTGCTGCCCATCGTGCCCCAAATGGCGGTTAATATCTACGCGGGCATTACCTATACCCCATTCTGGGTCTTCATGGTTGCGACGGCAATTGGCAAACTGCCTGCGATTTTTGTTTTTGCCTATGCAGGTGCACAAGCAGAAACATCAATCTGGGTGAGCCTGCTAATCCTTGCCGGTTATCTGGTGTTCATGACGATAATATTGCTCTTGTTTCGCTTACGCTCTCGTAAAAAAGCCTAAGTGGGAACAGTCAGAAACATTTCAGACTCATCCTCTTTACGATCCTGCTTGGTTGGCTTGCCAATTCGGGATATAATAGAAGAGTAAGCCAAAATATCATTCTTCATCAGAAATGGAGTGACTATAGCATGGAACAACATACTAGTGAAAAAGCAACTTTTGCAGGCGGGTGCTTCTGGTGTATGGTATCCCCCTTCGAGGAACTACCCGGCATTCATAAGATTGTATCGGGTTATACAGGAGGACATACGGAGAACCCCACATATGAGGAGGTCTGCTCGGAAACGACTGGTCACGTAGAGGCCGTTCAAATTACATTCGACCCGGCCATCTTCCCATATGAGAAGCTCGTTGAATTGTTCTGGCAACAGATCGACCCAACGGATACGGGTGGACAATTCCATGACCGTGGATCATCTTACCAGACGGCCATCTTCTATCACAGTGAAGAACAACGCCAGATCGCAGAAGCTTCCAAAGCAGCTTTGGCACAAAGCGGACGTTTTGACAAACCAATTTTCACACCGATTTTGCCAGCGAAAACGTTCTATGAAGCAGAGGAGCATCACCAAGGGTACCATCACAAAAATCCTGCGCACTACAAACGGTACCGTAAAGGTTCTGGACGTGAAGACTTTATCGAAAGCAACTGGTCCGGCAAAGTGGATAAAGACGGCCTGAAAGAGCGTCTGACGCCGCTGCAGTTCGAAGTTACCCAGAACAACGCAACCGAACCAGCATTTCATAACGAGTTCTGGGACCACCATGGTGACGGAATTTACGTGGACATCGTATCCGGTGAGCCACTGTTCAGTTCCACCGACAAATACGATTCCGGCTGCGGCTGGCCAAGTTTCACCCGTCCACTGCGGGACTACAATGTGAAGGAAAAAACGGATCTCAGCCATTTCATGATTCGTACCGAAGTGAGAAGTCGTGAAGGGGATTCCCATTTGGGTCACCTGTTCAATGACGGCCCTGCCGAAGCTGGTGGAATGCGTTATTGCATCAATTCCGCAGCCCTTCGTTTTGTACCCAAAGAAGACCTAGAAAAAGAAGGATATGCCGAATACGCCGTACTGTTTAATTAAGTTATGATTCATTGAAGTACGGAAATAATGAAGCGCTAGCGAATCGAACGCACCTTAAGATGACAATTAACGTGCAATACTAATTTTAACGAGCTTCAGTCACGTTATTCGGTTGAAATCTACGAAAAAGCCTGAGGCAGCACATGTAAAGCGATCAAATAATGCCTCTACGATTCGTTAAACCACAGACTTGAGGGAATTGGAGTATTAACTTGTGCTCAGTTCGTTAGACATTAATTAAGACTAAAAGGGGCTTCCCGTCATCTTTATGACATATGGGAAGCCCCCTTTTTAGTTTGCTTTTTTTGTATATAGATTGAAATTGGCTTACATCATACTCACAATCCAGCCGATCCAGTAAGCAAATGGAATCAATAACAACTGCGCCAACAATGTACCAAATAAACGGGATACAAGCATACAGCCATAGATCTGATTCATTCGATCCAGCCGAATTTCACCACGCAGAGATTTGTCGCTGAGCAACGAAATACGAGGATCAATCAGGATGGTTAACAAAATGGTCGCTACTCCATTAATGAGTCCGGTGGATTGCGAAGCAGCTACAGCCTGACCCGGATAAAGATACGCAGCGTACAGACTGGACAGGACCCCAGTCGTATAGATTGCTGTCACCGCTATGTTCAACGTCATTAGACGTCTGGGCATTCCGTTTTGTACCAATAGTTTTGCCATTTTCCATGATGGCGGGGTAATATAATACATCGCGTTTTTGAGCTTGCTGCGTTTCATCAGTCCTCGAACCATGGAAGGAATCGATCCTGCCGCCTCAAAATGAACGACCATTCGGGAAGCGAGCTTGACCATCGTTGGAAAACTTAGAATAGCCAAGGCCGTTCCTATCGTAGCCGCACCCATCAGCCAGTGCAGTTGCGCTGCAAAGTGTGGGTTCCCTCCACTCGCCGCAGTATCCACCAGATTGCCTACCATCGGCCCTTGGGCCATATTGGAGGTACGCGAAACCAGCAACAAAATTCCGGACAGGGACAAGGCCAGCGCTATTCGCCGAGTGCGTAATCCCCCAAGGCGCAGTGCATAGGACAGGCTGTCAGCCGCATGAATAAGCATGGTAAATAACATAGGAATGGCCAGGCTCAAACTAAACATATGTAAATCTCCTTATCTTTTTCCTAATGTGCTTCTATTGTAATTTCAAGTATGGAAGCATTATACTCCTCATCCACATAAAAGTATAGAAAAGCACTAAGAAGTTGAACAGTAGAATGCACAAAAATACAGCACACGCTTCGAAGTTCTCCACAATAATCGTTTATTCATCCGGGTGCAGGGTAATATACAAATAACTTATATTGTACAGGAGGGAATCAATATGCCGTGGAACAAACAGGATTATCCCGTTTCCATGAAAAATCTGGAGCCTCGTGTCAGACATAAGGCCATTGAGATTGCCAATGCATTGCTGGATGACGGTTATGAGGAAGGACGCTCCATTGCAATCGCGACTGCCAAAGCGGAAGAATGGGATGAGAATCATCCCACATCGAAGCATTCGAAGCAGGCTACAAAACATACTTCATCAGACAGCAAATCGGAGCATGGAAAATCTTCATCTCCACGCCGTCATTCCGAACCTGTCTCTTCTTCCAAAAGCCATGATAATATTCATGTCGTTCCTACCGACTCTGGCTGGGCCATCAAGGAAGAAGGTCAATCCAAATCTCTGGCTACGTTCCGAACCAAAGCCGAAGCTGTGGATGCTGCCAAAGAAAAGAGTGAAAAACAAAACATTCGGGCTATTATCCATAATGAAGATGGGCAAATTGCCTCTTCCATCAAGCCTTGAGTGAATCTGTTCTAAAATAGAAATATCGTGAATGTATTACTTTTAATTTTTTTTACTGAAGGCAAGCAAAAAAGCCCTTTCGCCGCTAATGGAATGATTCCCATCAAGCATGCAAAAGGGCTTTGTGTTTGGTATGAGGCAAGCCCACCTTACTTGAACAACATTCATTTCGAATAGGGTGGCCGTTACGTTTAATGCGAAACCCCTCTAGCCACAGGAGCTCGTTGTGAAGCACCGCTGACTACTTTGGCAGCAGTCGACACGGGCAGCTTCACAGCTGAGGTCGTAACCGTCCGGCGAGCCGGGAAACTGACCATATACGTAATCACTTTACTGGCAATCCATACGGCCAGAATGGTATATAAAGTTTCTTTTACCGGTAGAAAGAAAAGCGACAATCCGAGTACAAACGCATCGCTGACAAAGAAAACCGTTCCCAGCTTCCAGCCCTTCCAACGGCTAATGAGCACCGCCAGAATGTCGTCTCCACCTGTTGCTCCTCCGAATCGAAGCACCATACCAGCACCCACGCCGGTGATAACACCGGACAAGACTGCCGGAATCCACAAATTACCGTGAAACGGAATAACCAGGGTGGAGTACCGCTCAAACCCGTCATAGAACAATGAGAATGCGGCCACACCCAGCAGCGCCTGAATCATGAACTTCCAGCCCTTGAGGAACCAGGCCAGAATCATGACTGGAATATCCAGCAGCAGCATGCCAATAGCAGGTGATAAGCCTGTCGCGTACTTTCCAAGCAGGGCCAGACCGACAAATCCGCCCTCCGATAAATGATTCTGAAAATTAATGTGATAGTAGGCAAATGCCAAAATAAATGTTCCGAGCAGCATAATGGCGAACTTTACCGCCTCTGTCTTAACTTGTTGTAAGGTTAACGATGTTCTCTTCATTCAGGTTCCCTCGCAGTTTGTAAAGGTTGGTTTGCACCGACCGTACCCTGCAAAAGGCAAGCCTGGAAGAAATCATCGTATTTGTCCTTCGAATATTATTCATTCCAATCCCCTCTTTCGCAGAGTCAGCCGTTTTTTTCTTTACGGTGGTGTACTCTACAAGGGGCGCTAAGTATAAGAGAGATCGTAACGTTTCCAGATCGTCCTTGGGGAAATTATCCTTCGGGAACTCATGGTATCCTGATCCTTTCTGTCTGTTGGTGGTTAGCTGTGCCAATTAAACTGATGAATATTACACCATGCATAAGACCATATAAACTTTACACTTAACCACTTCGATTGCAGTACCCTCTTTCGATCGCTGTTATCCCCGGATTTTTTGATTCCCTTTTCCTAAGGGAAAAATCCTGTGATAAAGGCGAACACTTCGTTTCTTCAGACGGGTTCTGCACTCTACGTTCTCGTGTAAAAATTTAGTTCGCCTTCTATAGACACATGTAACGTTCAATTCAGTTTAAAAATCTAAGCTAACTTGCTTGTTCTTCTATTATATAACACCGATGTGATTGGGTCGAAACAGCAGACCCTTCAAATAAGAGCAAAAAGCACACTCTTGCCTGCATGAGCCGCCAAACAGCCACACCAGGACAAGCTTCTCTACCTAATGGTGCTACCTGCTCCTTCATTCTATGACTGAAGCTTCCAAATATAACTGTCCAGTCACCCAACTGTGACAATTTGGGTCCATTTTTTATTTTTCCGCGGATTTTAAAGGAATCATTTCCCTCTTGCACATACACTATAGCAAATGTAATCGGCTTATCTTGGGTCCAGTTAAACGTTTCCAGACTTACTCTGCTGTTTATGGTATAATATAACAATTGAATCCCACTACCCGTTTAAGCGAGGCGGATTATGAAAACGTTAAAGCCAAGAGTCTTTATTGGCTGCTCGCTGGAAGCGAAGCCGATTGCAGCCGCAGTACACGAAAACTTGCGTTTCTCGGCCGAAGTTACCCCTTGGTACTCCGGAGTTTTTAATCCAAGCAGCTATACCATGGACGATTTGGAAGCAGAAGTGCGTACAACAGACTTTGCCATTTTTATTTTTCATCCGGATGATATATCGAAAATTCGTGGGAAGTACTATGCCTCTGTCCGTGATAATACAATGCTGGAAATGGGTTTGTTTATGGGTCGGTTAGGACGAAAGCGTATTTTTTTCATTCTTCCAGAGGATATTACTGACATCAAAGACGCCAGCAAGATCGAAGGTTTACGTATGCCCACAGATCTGCTGGGGTTAAATCCACTGGTTTATGAAATTCGTTCAGACGGGAAATGGGCGCCAGCCGTCTCGGTGGCCTGTTCCAAAATCGCCGACAGCATCGAAGAACAGGGGCGATGGAGCGATCCCGAAGTGGAAAAAATTATCGAGAAGCACAAAAGGTCTGAGGGTGAAGCCCGATTACAGTTGCTCAAGCTGCTGCGATTCTTCAGGGAGTTACTGCGTACCCGCAAAGCAGATTCGGTTATGTTGGAGCGAATGAGCGATGCACTTCGAAGTGCATTTGTATCCCTTCCTCCATTTGCCGTGCGTGGGACTGCCATATACCGTACAGATGACAGTGGTCATATTGAACAATTATGTGGTAACGTTGGGGAACCGGGAAGAAAATATAACTTGTCCGCCAATGACGACAAGCAGCCCGATGATCCGAAGCGCATTCTGGTCATTGATTCTTACCTGGAGAACAAAATCAAGATCAACCTCTATGACGATTATCTTGAGAAAGAGTATCTGCTATGCTATCCTGTAGCCAAGAGGTATGTAATCACAGTCCATATTATTGGACATATTGAAGCGGATGAGGCGATATTTCAGCAGATGGATTTGGAGAACCGTCATCTGTTCAACGCCATCAACGATTTGTTAGGAGGCGAACCGGAATGAAACCGGAAACGAAAAAAATAAGCAAGCGCTGGGGCAGCGACAAAAAGGTACGCCTCAGTTCTGCGCCCGAATCATCACGACCGGTTCCGGAACCCAAGGAAGAAGATCGTTTCCACAAACCGGCCGTACCGCTGACTACGATTGGCCCTTCCCTGAAGGGTAAGGAAAGACCTTACAAAGTGATTCTGGAAAAAGAGGCTCTTTACGAGAAGCCTCAGTATCTGGCTTAACCGCTTTATGCTCATATACAACTCTGCCGTCTGGTTCGGTAGATCATCTGGCCCCGCCGCCCAAGGCAGGGGCTTTTTTGTTGCAACACTTTGGCAACCCTTCATAACATTCGCTAGTACCAACGGACTAAAAGCTCTTCACCTATTCGGCTGATGCATTAAGTCATTTTCTTTATGCCCTTAGGTTTCCTGCAAAACCCAAAAATTATACCTTATTTTGGAGAAGGCTTGTCCCTATTTCACCGCCTACAACCTCAGCATAAATCGCATATGTGCTACTTCCAATATTTCTCGGTTGTATTGTGTATCATCATTGCATATATTGATTATAATATAAGAACATACGTTCTGTAAATAAGAACATGTCCGAATTCAAGGTTAAGGAAGTGAAAGTATGTCATCATCCCCTTCCGCCCCATCCCCTGCGGATGAAGACCACCGATTGATTAAAAGCATGGTTGTACGCACTCTTCTGCTGGATGTGCTTGAACGGGATATTCGCACACTGGATACGTTGCAGCTCAAAATGCCAGAGGTCTACATTCTGTCTCTAACCCGCATTCAGAATGATGTACTTAAGGAAATGCTTACGCTTCGCAAACAAATGAGAACTCGTGGCGTCAAGGTTCTGGAGGAGAAACGGCAAGTTGATGGAATCGAAACCCAGTACCTGTGCAGAGGCTATTTGCAGCGGTTCTATATGCTGTGGACGTTCGCGCGGAATGAAGTCAAAAAAGAGCTTAGTCGGCATCTGGATATGGATTTGACCCAGCCGATATAGCTAATTCATCTGCTTAATGTACCCTTCATCGTTTGAATTCACATTTCTTTCTTAGTCCACTTGGTTCACTTACTCCTTAGACTCCTCACCCTTCTGCCTAATCGAAACAGGTTGACCCGGTGAGGCTGAGTTCATTAAGATGGAATAGACTTGTCTGTACATTCCGTTCAGACTTGTAATGAAAATGGATTCCTATAAGCAACAAGCCTGCCTGCCATTAAAGGCGGACAGACTTGTTCATTGGGAATTGCTTTCAACGTCTTATCAATCAAGGAGCTGTACTTCATGGACTTGAATTCGCATTTAATTAATAATCAAACACCCGCACATACAGGCATTGCCGCAAATGTTACTGAGCTGATAGGCCAGACACCTGCCGTCAGACTGAACAGACTTACAGGTAGCGATTCCGCTGACGTATACGTCAAGCTGGAATACTTCAATCCGAGCGGCAGCGTCAAAGACCGTGCCGCCTATAACCTGATCGTTCAGGCTGAACGGGCAGAACTACTGCTTCCCGGCGCAACCATTATCGAACCAACCAGCGGCAATACCGGCATCGGTCTTGCAATGAATGCTGCTGCCAAGGGATATAAGGCCATTCTGATCATGCCGGACAACATGTCCAAGGAACGCATCAACATTCTGAAAGCCTATGGCGCAGATGTCGTGCTCACCCCTGCCGCAGAACGGATGCCTGGCGCGATTCGCAAGGCCAAAGAACTTCAGGCCGACATTCCGGGAAGTTTCATTCCCCAGCAATTCGAGAATCAAGCGAACCCGGACATCCACCGGATCACCACGGCTCCCGAAATTATGCAGCAGATGGAAGGCAAGCTGGACGCCTTTATCGCCACGGCGGGAACAGGCGGTACGATCACCGGAACGGGAGAAGAACTGCGTAAGCAGCTGCCGGACATTCGTATCTATGCGGTAGAGCCGAAAGGTTCACCTGTGCTGTCCGGCGGCGAGCCCGGACCCCACAAGCTCGTCGGTACAAGTCCGGGGTTCATTCCGGACATTCTGAATACCGACGTGTGGGATGCCATTATCCAGGTGTCCGATGAGGATGCACTGGATACGATGCGGCAGCTTGCTGCCCGGGAAGGGCTGCTACTCGGCCCTTCCTCTGGCGCTTCGGTGTGGGCCTCCCTGCGCATCGCGCGGGAACTGGGGCCGGGTCACCGAGTGCTCTGCATTGCGCCCGATACCGGGGAACGGTATTTGAGCATGGGTATTTTTTAACAAAGAAAAACTCTTACACAAGTTAAAGACTCCCCTCCAAAATGAGCGCTTGATCACAGCTGGACGTTGAATCCGTAGCGTACAAGTACTTATTCTGGAAAGGAGCCAGTTAAGTTAAATATTCTAAATATAGAACTAGTGTGTCAGGGTTGTCCATTCTACACCTTCGGGAAGCAGAGCCGCAATGCGGTCTTTTGCTTCCTTTTTGGTATACAGCGATTCATCGAGAATGACCGCAGAACCGGAATCCGTGCTCGTCCGAATCAGACGTCCAAGACCTTGCTTTACACGCAGCAGCATGTATGGAAGATCGATCTCTTCATAAGGTGCCGCTGACGCTGTGCGTTTTGCATTGAATACAGGGTCCTGTGGTGGATACGGGAGCGACCAGATCATGACATTGGATAATGACGGTCCTGGAACGTCCAGACCTTCCCACAGATTGACGGAGCACAGTACACTCTCCTCATCCTCCTGGAAAGCGGCAATCAGGTCACTAATCTCCCGATCTCCCTCATACATAAAGCGTAACCCTTGAGCCTCAGGGACATGAACAATGTCCTGCTTGAATGCACGCAGCTCTTCCATCGTACGGAACAGAATCAGGGCACGACCCCCACTCTCCTGAAGCAACGTTACGGCGTCACGCAACCGATTTTCATTTTCCGGGTGACCAGGTACGGTTTCATCTGTAATCTTCATCTGCATTTTGTCCGCATAGTCATATGGAGAAGCCACGGAGAACGATACAAAATCATCAATCCCCAGACTGTCTGCCACATAACGGAATGAATTATCCACAGATAACGTTGCGGATGAGAAGACAATCGGAATGCCTGTGTTGAACACACGCTCGTTCAGAATTTCCTTCACGGTACGCGGCATGATCGATAAGGTTGTCTCGTCATCGCTCTGTTCAGCCCAGCAGATGTACCCATCTTCCTTACGGAACAACGCAAGGGCAGACTGAATCATGTCCAGATGTTCTTCCACTACACGCATCTGATAGCCGTCCAGCGAGAACAATCCGCTCTCAAATACCAATTCTTCGCCGATCGCATCCAATACGCTGGTCAGTCGTTCAATCTCCCGCAGCAACGGCGGTTCTACCCGCACTTCTTTCCGTTCCGATCCGGGAATGGCTACCGTATACGTATCCAGCAACGCGAACAGTCGCTCACTGCTCTCTATCGCTTCATCCACACGCTCGGCGAGGGATTCACGAATCTCACCTTCAAGCAGGCGAGTGACGAGTTCCTCGAAGATGCGGTGTTTCAATTTGTAGCTCAGTGCGTTCAGGGCCGCTTCTTCCAGCAAATGTCCTTCATCAAATACAACCGAGCTGTGATCAGGCAGCAATGGCAATTGTCCCTCGCGTTTGCGCGCTTCATAGGTCCACACATGCTCCATATAGTAATCATGGGAACAGATGATGATGTCCTTGGAACGGCGGTAGTGGTCACGTGATAACGTCAGACCACAGCGTTGACGTTTGGGACAAACGAAGCAATCCTGGAACGGGTCCCAGTTAATTTTATTCCACTGGCGATCATTCAGATGTGGATACTGTTTACGGTCACCATACGGATGGAAGGCCTGAAGCGTACCCGGCGTATTCACAAAATCCGGAAGGCTCTCATGCACCTCTTCGATCACCTGCGCATCCTCGTCCGCAAATCTCATCGCACTTAATTTATTCAGACAGACGTATTGGTCAGGTGATTTTCCCAGACGTGCATCCACTTCCAAGTCCAGATGTGCAGCCAGCTTCGCAATATCTCCGCCGGGCTTCACAAGCTGTTCAATCAAGGACTCATCAGCACAGGCAATCACCGCCGGTTTACCCGTATAACGTGCATAACAGACCGCGTAGAGCAGATAGACTAGTGTCTTGCCTGTCCCCACACCAGCCTCAGCCATAATGGTCTTTTTATCTCCATAGGCCCGTTCGAGCTGGTACGCCATAAAAATCTGTTCATCCCGTACCTCGAAGCCAGACTCAGGCAAAATATCGTAAAAAACATCGGCAACCCATTCCCCGAGACGGGATACAAAGGGCTCTGCCGGATCATATGCAAAAGGATAACGTTGTGTAGACAATCCTAGGTCAGCCTCCATTCTTAGACAAGCGGTCCAAATTTCATTTCCGTTCAAAAAAGGCCGCTGGGCAAAAGTTAATTATCCCATGCCATGAGGCGGGTGACAAGCTTTTTTTACGAGGGAGCTTGAAGGGCAGTTGGTTAGTTTTTTCAAAAGGTAGCTTAGATGTTCGTTGGTTGACACGATGTATAGAACCTGTCCACAGGGAAAATATATACAGGAATCCAACTTAAGGAAAGGTGGCGTTCCATCTATGGATAACCATTCTTCACAATCCGAGCATTCCTCAGACCAATCAAGCGAGACTTTAACGGACCGACAGGGACATCCCATCACGGACAATCAGAACGTACGAACCGTCGGCAGTCGGGGACCGACTACGCTGGAGAATTATCATTTTCTCGAAAAGATCACTCATTTTGACCGTGAACGTACACCGGAAAGGGTTGTCCATGCCCGCGGCGCTGGCGCTCATGGCGTATTCCAGGCTTATGGAACGGCCGGGGACGAACCGGTATCGAAATACACACGTGCACGTCTGTTTCAGGAAAAAGGCAAAGAAACGCCCGTATTCGTTCGCTTCTCTACGGTTATTCATGGTGGGCATTCACCGGAGACGCTTCGGGACCCGCGCGGATTTGCTGTGAAATTCTATACCGAGGACGGCAACTGGGATCTGGTGGGCAACAATCTGAAAATCTTTTTCATTCGTGACCCACTCAAGTTCCCGGACATGGTACATGCTTTCAAGCCGGACCCGTTGACCAATGCACAGGATATGGAACGGTTTTTCGATTTTGTCTCGCTCAGTCCTGAAGCCACCCATATGATTACGTTTCTCTTTTCCCCTTGGGGAATTCCGGCCAACTATCGACAAATGCAGGGGTCGGGCGTCAATACATACAAATGGGTGAACCAGGAAGGCACAGGCGTGCTCATTAAATATCACTGGGAACCGCTCAATCAAGGCATACGCAACCTGCTCCAAAAAGACGCTAGCGATATTCAGGGGCAGAACTTTAACCACGCTACACTCGACCTGTATCACGCCATTGAACAAGGAGATTACCCGGAATGGGAATTGTGCGTTCAGGTTATGGAGGACGGCGAGCATCCAGAACTGGATTTTGATCCGCTGGACCCGACCAAACTGTGGCCGCCAGAGCAGTTTCCGTTTTTGCCGGTTGGGAAAATGACGCTAAACCGCAATCCCGAAGACTACTTTAATGAAGTGGAACAAGCAGCGTTTGGCACAGGTGTACTGGTGGATGGACTGGATTTCTCGGATGACAAACTGCTGCAAGGCCGCACCTTCTCCTACTCGGATACCCAGCGTCACCGGGTCGGTGCCAACTATCTGCAACTGCCAGTTAATGCACCCAAAAATCGGGTTGCCACCAATCAGAGCGGCGGGCAGATGCAATATCAGGTCGACCGTGCACCAGGTCAGAATCCACACGTCAACTATGAACCTTCCTCGTTGGGCGGCTTAAAAGAAGCAACCCCACGTGGCAAGGAGCATGAACCTCTTATTGAGGGTCATCTTGTTCGCGAGAAAATTGAGCGTACCAATGACTTCGGACAAGCCGGGGATACCTACCGTTCGTTTGAAGATTGGGAGCGAGACGAGCTGATCAGCAATCTGGTAGATGCTTTAGCCACATGCAAACCGGATATCCGCGAGCGCATGATCTCCCATTTCACACAAGCGGATGCTGATTATGGACGCCGCGTAGTGGAAGGATTATCCTCTGTCTCAACGGATGACAGTGCTACGGTTCAACCCAAGCATGAGCCCACGGTGGAACAGGCAGCCAAGCGCAGCCATGAAGCAGATCCATATTAAGCACTGGCTGGTTTAGCTAAGGCGTATTTTAAGGTAAAGGACATGTTATATAGCAACGTATAGGTTCATTTCATAACCCCTGGTAGCAAAGACTGCTTGTGCAGCTGCTATCGGGGGTATTTGGTGTTTCAACCTGAGCAGCCTGTGAGCTGATCATGTGGGGCCCTTCTATTTTAAATATTTATAAGGTTGATTTCGGTTGATTAGAGGTATGGATCATGCCGTTTGCCGGGAAAAGGGGCTCTTCCTACGTTCATTTCAGATGATCCCCTGTTAAATGAGGGACATGAACTGAGCGCAGGATTATACGCTACTCATATGAATTTCCATTTCCGACCAGTTATACGAGGCTTATCAGTAGGTTGTGTCCATCTGATCAAATGATTATTGATGATAACGTTTACAACATTTACCATGAATCTGTGTCCTCTAGGACTTCATTTCCCAATTACTAAGGAGGTTTGCTTAATGAAATTATTCCCTATTACTTCTGCTCATGCATCATCTCAACGTTCGCTGAAATCGAAAATGACTCACATCTGCCTAAGTGCCGCGTTCCCTCTATTATTGCTCGGCGGTGGATCGGCTGGTGCGGCGGAACTGATCGATAGCGGACTGCAAAATTCTTCTGATTCTGTGGCTACCTCCAGTATCGCACTCGCTGCAGGTGATCTATATGTCGCTCCTGGCGGCTCGGCTAGCAATCCCGGAACCCTCGCGAGTCCTACGTCACTGGCTAACGCGTTGACCCAGATCGCACCGGGCAAAACGATATATCTGCGCGGCGGTACCTACAGCTTCTCGGAAACGGTTACGATTGAGCGAGGCAACAGTGGTTCATCAGGACAGCGCAAAAATCTGGTGGCGTACGGATCGGAAAAGCCTATCTTTGATTTCTCGGCCCAAACCTTCGCCTCCACCAATCGCGGGCTGCAAATGTTCGGAGACTACTGGCTCGTCAAAGGACTTGAAGTGAAAGGTGCGGGCGACAACGGTATCTTTATCGGGGGCAGTTACAACCGTCTGGAACAGATCGAAGCTCATCATAACCGGGATACTGGCATCCAACTCGGACGTTATGCTTCGACTGCGGCAAACAGCGAATGGCCTGCCTATAATGAAATTATTCGCTCCTATTCCCATGATAACTATGATCCGGATGACGGAGAAGATGCAGACGGCTTTGCCGCCAAATTGACGGTTGGCCCGGGCAACCTGTTCGACGGTTGTATCGCTGCCTATAATGTGGACGATGGCTGGGATCTGTACAGCAAAACAGATACGGGCGCCATTGGCGTCGTAACGATCCGCAACAGCATCTCCCATCACAATGGGCAGACTTCGGATGGTACATCCACCTCCAATAGTGACGGTAACGGCTTCAAGCTGGGCGGCGAGAAAATCGCGGTGAATCACATCGTGGAGAACAGCATTGCTTTTCAAAATAAAAAGCACGGCTTCACCTATAACAGCAATCCCGGTTCAATCCAGATGAAAAACAATACGTCCTGGCAAAATGGCCAAAGCAACTTTGCCTTTGATGTAGGCACACATATCTTCACCAACAACCTGTCCTTCGAAGGCGGCGCCAGCGACAAAACCAGCGGAACCGACGTCAGCAGCACCAACGTCTGGTGGAAAAACAAGAAGAGCGTGAACGACAAAGGCCTGCTCGCCAGCGCAGCCGACTTTGTCTCCCTCGTACCTTCGGTGACACGCAGCGCGGATGGAACGCCTGTCCTGGGCGACTTCCTGAAGCTTGCCACTGGCAGTGATCTGATTGGATCGGGTACGCCATCGGGTACGAATATTGGTGCGCGGTAGGTTGTAGTTAGACAGGTGTAGGTAATAATTGCGGGATTAAACACAAAAGCCCCTTTCCATGCCAGCCTGATCGGTGGTAATGGAGAAGGGGATTTTTGGGTTTGAATGATCGGGCAACCAACAGTTAATGCTAGTTACTTATGTTTTCGAATATTTTGGGCTGGTTTTGAAAGGTTACATCTGCCCTGCTCGCGTATAGGTTGGGTTAATCGTTTGCGCTCATGCTCTGCACAAAACCTCGATCATCATCCTACCGCCTGTGCGGAAACCTTGCTCAAACGCTGCTTCCACGTACATGGACGTCGATTGCCCGATTAAGTCTACCAATTCTTCCAATGCATCATATTCGTTCTCCGTATGCTGTGTCTTATAGTTCTGCATCAGGTCCGATATGCGGCGATTGATCTCCTGATACTTGGCATGCTCAGGATGAATCGACTCGTCCAACCGCAGGTTTCCGTGAAACAAATCCTCGATCAGGTTTGACATGTTATCCTTCATGGTACGGTCACCTCAGGGATATTGTAACTCAGGGGATGAGGTGAGATGATAATTTAGCGGGAAATCCGCTAGTATAACTGCGAACGTGACAAGTGGGACATCCCAACCGCTATATTAATAAAGTGGATCATCCTCTATCTAGTCGGATGTGTCTGCCGAAATATCATCTTCGAAATCCATCCAGCAGACCATTTTCCCTAAGAACCGCTGCTCGAATATTATGTTATCTAATGCCGATTCTCCTTTTAATTGTTAATCAAGGAAGTGGATTTTCGTTTTCCCACCTCTCAACTGCTCTTGTCTAATGTGAATGGCGTCTAATTTTGAAGCGAAAATATTTATTTGTTGAAAGCTAGAATACTCCGCTGAGTATTAACCTCCAAGCCTTGTTACCGCACCACAACTAACAGTACAATAATTCCGAGACAAGTCAGCCAGCTTACTGGGTGACCGAAATTTAATCCCCAGCCAACTCCGAACCTTTTCTCGACCATTAGGTTTGGATCTTTGCGATTGAAATAAATCATACCTAATAGCCATTTATCATCATCATGGACAGGTCTGACATTGGAGGAATCGTCAGATCGCTCCAAGCGGCTTCCGCCCTGACCAGCCCAGAACGATAAGGCGAAGGCGTATAGGATGATAAAAGCTATTATAATTAGGATAATGGGGATAGCGAAATTGATGTTAAGCAGAGATATCATGTTTAGTTGCACGACGGAAAACAGGATAACTATTAAGAAGCTTGCTGTAATCATAAAATATGACCAAGTACGGCGGAATGTTACGTCTTGTCTGATGGAACGGTTAGGATCAGTGGGTTGAACTTGATGCTTCACTCTGCGAATACTCCAATTCTCAAATATGAACAAAAGTGTTATGAACACTTGCATGAGCGTAGGCATAAACACAGAACTATAAGATTTAGCTGCATAGCGGTCTACGTTCCAACTGCTGTTGAAATGGATCGGAATCTGATCAGGAATAAGATCGTAGTTGCGTAGCACAGTTAGAATACTAACACCAATAATTAAAAAATGAATGAGGAACCAATTACTAGACAAGCCAATGTTTCTTTCCCGAAATTCAGTGTCCACTGCCATGATCGACGGTTCCGGAGCAATAGGCAGCATAGGTAGTAAACTTTTCATTTTGAAATGATAGCTAATGTTTATGACTAGGGAGATTACGACCATGGCGAGTGAATAAGTGACAATGATCCAACTTTGTTGCTTGGAATGTTCAACGTATATTAGGCAGATGATGCAAACAATGAATAGGATGGTATGTAAGGTAGCACTAATCCTAGCATATGATTTCCGCATCTGGCGCAGAGGCTCACTGTGGAATTGTGCAGCGCTGACGGTGACCCCAAAACTAATCGTCTCTCTTGTTAAATAAGGCATGCTTACCATGAGTACAATGGTAGGTACAAATACAAAGATCATTACCATAACAGGCATTATCGTTATATCATTCGCCTCCTCTTATACATAAGTGTGTATTCGAAAACTCTATAACCCTTATAGCATAGGGGAATCATCACTATGCCTTTTTGCGTATGATTATCCTATTAAATTAGGATAGGTAATCGACTTGAACATAAATTTAATTATAATCGCTTTTAGTGACTACAGGGGCGAAATTAACAATTTATCCAGATTTTTTGTTACGTAGAGTTACTCATCTGACAACTGAATTATGGCAAGTACATCTGTTTGAAATTCTGTGTAGGTAAAGGATAGGTTTTCGTTATCCCATTTTTTTGATGCTTAGCCACGAAACGAATGACCTCAACACAATTGTAATTTATCTTTTCCTCTTTTTGATTGAACTAGGAGCTTTAGCAAGAGTCCGATTCTCAAACAAATCTACCCCTGGCAGCTAATATTGTATCATCAAATGGAAGATTATTAAGATTGCTAACTATACTTTAAAACAAAAAAACTCCCACTAATATTTATTAGCAGGTGTTTTATAAATTGATTCACGCGAACATCCCATCAATGACAGGGCTGTGTAGATCAATATTTTCTAATTGCCTGTTGGTTCAATGTAGACGTGACAACAAACTCCCTTGCAAGATGTACATCAAATCCATCGTTGTAAAACTGGCTATTTCCCCTCTGAATACAAGAAGACATACATACTCTTATCCGATAACTCTTCTGAAAAAGCGAAGTTCAACCGATCAAAGCTTCTGACATCCTCCAAATCTGTAATCTTACGCTCTGCCATATACCGTACCATCTCACCTCTAGCCATTTTGGCCCGCGTTGCCTTTTCAACAAGCTTCCCATCGACCATTTGTCCGAATACACATGTAATGAACTGGGTTTCCTCACTCAGAAACGGCAAAATATTTTTGCTATACTCTTTGGAAGCCAGATTCAGAATACAGTTACTTTCCGCTTGAAGTTGATCTGCCAACTTACTGCCCCAGAATTGATAGAGCGATTTGAAACCTGGACCTTGCAGCTTACCCTGCATTTCCAATCGATAAGGTGTGACACCATCCAAAGGCCGTAACACGCCATAAAAACCGGATAATATGCGTAAATGCTGCTCCAGATACTCCAGTTCCTTATTTTGAAAAACACCCGGAGCCATATACTGATACTGAATGCCCTCATAGGCATAGATGGCTGGCGTAAGATTTGCTTTTATATTCATATTCCGAATCCGCTCCACGTTCTGTTCGGCGATTGCATCGTTACACTTCCACATTGCTTTGAGTTCGTCATAGGTTAACTTTTGAAGCAAACTGAGTAGTTGTTCTGACTCTTTTATAAACTGCGGCATCTGCGCAATAGCCATAAGATCGGTATCAATCTTCATCTTTTTAGCTGGTGATATAATAATTCTCATCGTGCTGATCCATCCTTAATCTACCGTTGTTTTTGTCGTTATTCATTGTACAGGATTGGACAGGTGAATCCAATGTCTAGGCTTAACTAAATCCTTCATGGTACCTTTGAAATGACTCAAAAATGAACAAGTCAGCCCACGATTGGACCGGCTTGTTCATTAGTATTCAACACATTAAATTGTTGAAAAAGTAAGGGGTGCATTTCAAACCGCTAATTAGGGAGATACGCTCCCCGTGCCGCTATTTTGCTCTGTTTTTGTAGTCGGCAATTGAATCATTGGCGTATTTGACCCACTTACATATGGAAGGGCTCCATCCCATTTCTTGATGGTTTCATATTCAACGAGTTGACTCGATAATGATTGTTGAAGCTCTTTATTTGCTTTAGCTTGACCTTCTGCTTCGATCAATAGTTTGTCTGCATTACCTTGTGCTTCCACGCGCTTACGATCTGCTTCTTTTTTGGCGATCTCAAGTTCAGTCGTTTTACGTTCCAGTTCTTGAGAAGCTTCGACACGCTTATCGATTGCTTCCTGAGTCTTAGCGTCAGGTTGAGGAACACCTACGGTAACGTTAGATACAATAAAGCCTAACTCTTTAACGTCGTCAGAAAAACGTTGTTGGACATCCACTCCTGCTTCGGATGACTTCTCACCATAAACATCAATGACTGTAAACTTGGAAATACCTTTACGAGCTGCG
>NZ_LGRP01000009.1:40703-151770 GCF_001636635.1 Paenibacillus sp. O199 | reverse complement strand
TCCTCAATTTCTTGAATGCTAATTGGCCCAAATGTATTGAATATAGAAGATACTTTACTTGGTTCTACTTGGTAGTTGTATGCAAAATCAATTGTGATGTTTTTCCCGTCAGAAGTAGCAATCTGAATATCTCTGTATTCAACCGTTTGAATTCGGATCGGATATTTCGTTACTTTATCAAACGCTCCAACTAGTTTCCACCCTTGACTCAATGTACTGTCTTTTACGCCTCCATTTGGTGAATAAACGACCCCAACATATCCATTAGGAATTCGTGTTAAAAAAAAGGTCACCAGTAACACTCCCACAATAATAACTACTGCAACCGCAATCGCCCCTACTTTAAACGTCTTTGAATTTTCCATCACCATTCTCCTCTTGTTTGAATTTATTGTATTTCTTCAACACTCTACTACCTATTTTATTGAATAGCGGGAACATTAATGACCATAGAATAAATGCTAGGATAAAGATTAAAATTATCCCCCCAATAAATGGCATATTCGTCCTCCCCTCTATGGATGTAACCGAGTACAAATTTATAAATAGCAACTAATTATATCCTCCTTTATATATACTTTGTAAATTCGTATTCGGTTTCAATGATATTCAGTGCTTGAACTACCATTAGGTAAAGTAGAGAAGAAAATGGTGAGTGAGTGACGTCCAGTACCCGGTTATCCCTATCAAGAAAGTGATCATCATTTCATCTGGATATTATGGTTCAGAAATAAGTTGTACCTATTGCTCTTCTCTGTGGGTGTATGCAAATGATATAATATGACAATCTTTATACGTTTTTATTTTCATAAAAAACTTATTTCTATTGCTATAGGATATACAAATCAAAATCAAACTCTGCACTCAAGTCATAGGCTATACTGATTGCCTTTTGCTCGATAGAAATCGCAGGGCTTTCATTATTCATGACCCTGATCGAGAAGCTAAACAGAAAATTCAAACTATGCTTCATTCTCAAGGTTTTCAACTTTTCAATATGCGGCTCCAAAAGATTCAGTAAGTAGTTCAATTGCTGATTGACATCAAAAGATTCCAGATAGTCCGTTTCCAAAAACCAACAGGTTTCTTTTCTGTACAAATCTCTATCATCAATCTTTTCTCCTTTTATATAGGTTCCTGATGGCTCTATTCCAATCTGTTCTGTGACTAACTTCGGTTCGAAATAATCTCCGGTAATGATAAATTCAGCCATTATATTCGTTTTCTCCATATACGATCCTCCTAACTTGTTCATATTGATTTATCAGAAACCACTGGAAGTATATCCCTTGTGACATCCAGCGGACTAAATTTGCCTCTTGACCCCTTCTGACTTGGTGATGACCTTTCCGTTTTGAATATTCACCCAGTTAGCATTCTGTGTACAGTAATAATCCTAAGTTAGAGTAGTTTTAACAAGATGGTCAGCTTGTCTAGTGGTTTCAGGCAACCGATACTTAGGTGAAAGTGCCAGTATCCAATTACATGAAGTTTCTAAAGAGATACGGTGACCAATTGACACGAAAATAGGATTAACATTGTTTTGAGTTCTCAGTACCTTGCCAATTACTTCACTGTTATCGATTAAAGGTGAATAACTACCGCGTTGGGATTCGGGCTCCACAAATGTTCCTATCAATCTAGTTTTCCCACACCCGATCGTTGGTGTATCTAAAAGTACTCCTAAGTGGCAAGCCAAGCCAAACCTTCTTGGATGAGCGATGCCCTGTCCATCACAAACAATTAGATCTGGCTTAATTTTTATTCGCTTAAACGCCTTAACAATTGGAGGTAACTCTCTGAATGAGAATAATCCAGGGGCATATGGAAATCTAACTTTATCTTCAATTACTACTGATTCTACTGGTTTTAGCGAATTAACATCCAAAATAACTACTGCTGCAATTAAACTATCACTTCGTTTACTATATGCTACATCAACTCCAGCAACATAATTCACCTCTGTAAATTCATCTTGTTTAATGACTTTTTCAGCTAAACTATATTGAAGGACAATGGCCTCTTTCTCGCTTATTTCCCATGGATGATTTAATATTTGCTCCATTATAATCACCTTTCAATTTGATATCCTGTAATTGATTTATTTGTTCAAGTAATCATTGATTCCCTTAGATGAGTAACCACAAGTATGTAGTATGTAGTGAAGTTGGCGAGAATTTACTCACAGTTCCTATTTTCCATTTTTGAAAGTAACTTTAAAACCATCAAGAAACTGATGTTGATCTAATCTCACCATTCTTGAACCAAGAAATAGACTTTCCAGCAATTGCTCCCTTACGCATGCGTTTAAATCCTTCTATTTTACCATCTTCGTAATACGTGACATAATCACCATCAGGAACTCCATCCACATAGTAACAATAGTGAGCCAAATTCCCATTGCTATACTTTTCGTAAACAAGTCCTGTTACTGGATTTCCTCCATCTTCAATAGACCTATCAAAAACTTGGTCCCCGTACTCTCCATCAAAACAAACATCTCCTGTAAATTCTAAACCGTTTAAAAGAACTTCTTCCTTCGAGAGTATATTTATTTCCTCCATTGTTGTGCTCTCCCCTCTACTGAATAAAATACTATAAGTCAGAAAGAATATTATTACAGTGCAGACATTTTTTCGGTCTTGTCGTACTTCTATTGGATGATCGATCGGGTTACCTCTTTACTCAAGTTTAATTATAATATTACCCGTCCTCTAAGTTTTTTCATCCCTGGCCTTAATTCCATCTTTCGAAGACGGAGCATCTTTAGGTTTAGGTGGATTTTTCGGCTTAGTCGGTTTAACACTTGAAGACATAGAAGAATCTTTAGAAGCTGTTCCTTTCGACGAAATACTGATCTCTTTCGAATCCACATGAGAAGTGTGCGGCGATCCCTTTGAACTCCCAGTGCCACTGTATTTTCCATGATTTCCACCTGTATCGGAGAACATATGACTGTCAGTCTTCACAATTATCGGTACGGTACATCCGTCTACTAACTTCATCCGCTGCACTCGCCATGGAACACTGGATATTGCGCCTGCGCTCGTGTTGCCCAAGACCTGGTTGATTCGTTCTCCCAATTCCACTAGAGATGAAGGCATTATTGCCGAATTGTCTTGAGCTTGCCATCCTTCATGGCACTGCCCGTGGCTCTATCTGACCCATCTGCATGGCCGAACTTTTTACCGCTACCCACTTTTAACGATTAGGATGTATATCGCTTGTTGGCACAGGCGGAACAGAAACCTAACGGCCTCTAGATTTTCTTTTTTTAATTTTTCTTGCGGGTAACTCCCATTTTTACTGGTTTAACAGTAGGATGGTAGTAAAGTCAGGATACAACTAGTTTCACCTTCTCACCGGGTTTGGGTATAACAAAAAAACAGGTTAATCGTAGTGGTCTCTGACCATACTCGACCTGTTAATTTAATGCTATAACGTTATTTAGGGCGACCATAACTTAACTATTTATCAGGCGTAATCACTTAGATGCCATTTAGGGAAGGGTGGTTTTATAATACGTTACATTAAAGGGGATTTTTACTTCGGTTTTAACTTATACAGACTTCTTTATCATTATTTTAAAATCCTTATCCATTATGACAAATTCATCACTAATTCTAACTAATAAATCAGAATAGTTCTCTTCTAACTTGTACTTAAGTTCAGTAAAAGAGACCGAAAAATTAATAATTAAATAAAGCTCTGTAATCCTGTAACTTTCGGTATCAAGAAACATTGTGACCTTAGTGATATCATTATCTTTTCGCTCCACCTGATTTATACTGTAGGTTATGTTTTTTGTTGTTATCTTCTTTCATATTTTTAGAACCGAATAAGCTGCCCAGATTGATATAATTTGGATTCCCTTTTCTAAATATTGAAACTAAATCAACTACCAAGTTATTAAAAGATTTTTCATAGAATTCTTTTTGTAAGGCATTCCATTCATGATCTATAAAAGTAAACCAATCTGGACTAATCGCCGAATTATCGATAACGCCAGGTATGGATTGCCTATATAGATCTGTCTTTAAGCCGAAAAATTCGCCATTACTTGTAGACATTATAAATACCTCCAATTTTATCAGCTATTGTTTCCATTAACATATCATTTACTTTGGCACTATGGCCTTCTTTCCAAAGTTGCATTATCTTAGGATCGTTTCTAAATAAATTCATAGTTTCTTTAAATATTTTTTCTACATCATAATACGGTACATTCCAGCCAGTTACTCCCCTTTTCATACTGAATGTAAGGCCATTAGGAAGTGTTGCACGAATTTCAGCTGCATTATATGCTACGGCAGTTTCAATATCATTAAAACTGAGCATACCATTCGTTGAAGCATTTGATTTGCGTACAAACGAAATAACGGATATGGGTATTACAGGGTTAAGTCTACTTGAAATTAGCCGCCGACTCATTCGGCACTGGGTGGGAGTTGAGACAAGGGCAAAAGAAAACCACAATATGGGCGGATAGCTCGCATCGTGGCGTTAATACTTTATTTAACATGTATACTGCTAACACAAAATGGTTTATAGTTTTTCTGAAATAAAAAATATAATTCAGCTATAGAAACAAAAATATATAAATCATACTACTCTATCTATTTCATCTAGTCTCTCCATGTTAAATTCACTAAATTCTGTTCTTGGAAAAGAATAAACATTTTGAGGCCATCCATATTTTCCACAAACAAGCTCATTATGGTGATAACTAACTCTCCCCCCTCTCCAACAACAATATTATAGGTTCATATAGAGCTTCGAAACGTGCATCAATCTTTTCTCCAACGCTAATTATCCACTCCCACTCTAAAAAATATTTGCACAAGAACTCTACTGTCCAACCTTGTTTCAATAATTCCAATTCCTCAATTTTCTTGAATATGAAGCAGTATTTCTTCTTTAACACCAATAATCTGAGCTGCACTATATATGGGTTTACGTATTTTATTATCAGGGCAATAAACATCCCTAAAGATGTTACCCCTATTAATAAATTCAGTTACAAGTAATGCATGTGAAGGAAGGTCTTGCCTCCTGACGTTCCAATCAATATTTATAATTCTTTGTACTGCTTTTTCAAACCTTTCCAAAGTTCTCACTTCTTTCTTTATGGTGTGTTTGAAATCTGTTTTCATTTTGGATCACGCATATCAGACCTGCCCTTATAAAGAAATGGCAACCTCTTTCATATAGCTTTATTGCTGCCACAAACAAATCTTTATTTTCAATAGCAATTTGATTTCCTTCATCAATGAGTACGTTTAACTCTAAATAACTGGTAGCAATTTCTCTAACATAACTATTGTCAATCTCTTTTAGTATTTGTAATTCATCAACACTCACTTGTGACTTAGTTATCGAAATTGAAATGATAACAAAAGGATACCTACAAGGCCCAGGATAATACTGGAAGAATATTGATGCTCTTCTTAAGTATTCTTTACTCATATGAACATATGATCTTGCTTGCTTGTTTCCAATACAACTCCAATCTATTGCAGAAATACGCTTAATTGCCTGATAAAAATTATCCATCAATTATTTCGCTCCACCTTCTCTATTTTTATTACCCAAGAACTTTTTTCGAATAGTAGTCATATGCTCCAGGGAGTTCAAATGAAGGTTGATCAGAAGCTACATCATGTGCACCAGGAGGATCTGAACCAAAACGTCTATTCATCGCAGCCATATTACGTCCTGACGTTCAGGATGGCGCGGGGGATGGAATGGGTGAAGCCATACAAGCAATTCCCATTGAGATGTCTTACAGAACAACAAACGCTCGATGTGTTATCCCTAGCTTCTGAACGCACTCCTTACCTGGATGGTTCATGGCTGATTTCTCCCTTCAAGTTTTCTTTCTTTATAGGTTAGACATTCTATAGGCAGGAGTCACACCAGACATACAGAAGCATAGGGCGTTTTTTGAATCTTGAATTTGTCACATCCTAATTAAGTAACATGTTTACCAGTAACGATAAACCCCACTGAATTTACAGTACGCTACTGTATCCCGTAACACTAATCGACCAAGTTCAATTTAATTAGTATCACAAAATTTTTGAATTTGCTTGGCTCTGTTATCTCCGTCCAACTTAGTGGATGATGGATGGTGTGCATGGATGGTGGCGTTAGACGTAAAAAACACATCGATCATGGTGGTATCTGACCATAATCAACATGTTTAATACAACGCTGTAACGTTATTTAGGGTAAAAATTCAAGTGTTAATGAGCGTACAAACAAAAACAAAATGAAGAAATCTATCTACGGATATGTCACGGGTTAAGTGATTATTAGTTGCTTGGTGGGTTCGTTCGGCAATGGGTAAAGTTTTTTAAACAACCGCCGATCAATATCAGGCGGTTAGCTCGCAGTGCGGCGTATGTTTGCAAGAGTTATTGATAGACTCGACTCTTTAAATATTTAAACCAGATTATCTATGTCTAACGGTTCCTTTGTTACAAATTTTTCAAACCATCCGCTTAATGGCATATGTCCAACATTTTGTATATCCAGTGACTGATGTCGGAGATCAAATAAACCTCCTCTTTCAATAATTTTAATTAGGGGTTCATATACATTTATATATTTAGCATATTTTGGATCCTTATCAGCATAATTAGCCAATTGGATATAATATTCAAATATTTTTCCTGTATATATGCTTCTACCTAAAAACTTTGAAGCTTCTTCGTTACAATAGTCTGAGATCACTATTTCTTCCTCATTGTCACCAAGCAATTGAGCTATATTTGAAAACAAAGGTGGCCTCGGTTTAATCGCTTGCTCCTTGAAAAATTGAGCCAATCTCCTTAAAAATTCTCGAGCTAACTTAACATCCTCTTTTGATACGCTTGTACCTACTACATCCCATTTCACATTATTGATTTTTACTATAGCCTCATCTAGATACATTTTTTCACCTCTTAGTTAATAATCTACGTGTTTATCAAAATGTTTGTTAAATTCTTTTGATTGATCGTATCCTGGAAATGAAGGTGGATTGGGATCTGTTATGTTAGCTCTGTCATGTGCATTTTTTTTAATGTCGATATCATATATCTCGTCCTCGTGGTTCCAAGTAGACGGATCTCTTAAAGGCATCCCACCATCCATAAATTCCTTTTCTTTAATCTCATGATTTGCTAGCTCCCTAAACCATTCTTTTTCCTCTTCTGTCAATTCGCCCTTTTGAGCCTTCTGCCATGCATATGCAATATCTGCATCCGCTTGAAAATATAACTCTTCGTACGGTTTACCACCAACAGATATTTGTTTTGTGTCTAAGAACAAATGCTTCTTTGTCTTCAAGACCTGTTCTTCTGTCAATCCTGTATTTTTGGCTACTGTGGAAATATCTCCAATACCTGATTTTCTTATATCGATATATTTCCTCTCGAGGAATGCTTGAAATCCATCTTCTGGTACGATGATGTGCTTTTTCATTTCAACTGGATCTGTTATAAAATCATGTTTACCCGTCCTCTCAGTAATTGTGCTTGTCCGTCCCTTACTAGCCTCATCATATAGATGCGAGTCATCAAACTCATCGAAAGGCCGGTTCTTACCAGGACCGCCCAACGCCCCTCTTGAAGGCTTGGATTTAGCAGTCTTCGATCCAGTCTTACCGCTAGCTGCCGCCGGATCATGTTGAACCTGCTGCTTCCAGGCTGCCCACGTATCACCCAGCGCCGAACTGTTCTTACTGTTAACCAGCTTGTCCGCTGCCTTATTTAACCCATGCTTGGCAAGCATAGCCAGGTTTACAACCATCAACGTAATGCCCAACTTATCCAGCAATTCCTGATCCATTCCAAGAAACGTTGGATTCGTATTGGCGTTGCCGTTCTTCAGATCATTCAACTTCTCCGCGTTAACCACGATCATGGAGACGCCCAGCGCAGCATCCGCTACAGCCAGCATGTACAGAGATCCTCCACCTGTTGGTATCGCCGCTATAATTGCAACTACCCCGAATATGATGTTGAATTCTGCAATCAATACTTGGGGACCAATAATAAGCTCTTCGAACGTATATCGGGATAAGTATACCGTTTTTTGGGTTTGCTTGCTCAAGTAGTCGGGCTTTTGCGGTATGCCATAGGCAAGTTCCATCTGTTCCAGCCAAGGACTGATCTTTTCCAATACGCCCCCGATTCCGGTAGCTTCCACGAACTGCTGGATCATCCCTGGCTTTCCGCTCGATCCAGCCGGTTGGGAGGATCCTTGACCGCTCAGCACTGGAGGAGCTGGCATCATTGCATGGATTTCCTCAGATGACTTGCCTGCTTGCTGCCCTTGTTCCATCACCTGTTTGGCTTGCTGCTTCCAATCGTACATCGCCGTTCGATCCTGGTCCATCTGGTCGTAAACCTTCTGTTGGTTCGCCAGTTCGGCCTGTTTTTCTGCTTTGCTTTTCTTTTCCGGCTCAGCAGCGGGCTGATTGATATACTTTTGTTGATAGATTGTTTTTTGTTCACCGGAAGACATGGTGCTCAGCCAGTTCTTGGCTTGATCCTTCATTCCCGGATCACTCTTAGCCGTCTCGGTTACTTGATTACGAATATCCGCTCGCTGTCCATCCGTTAGCTGAACTGCAGCCTTGAGTTGGAGCGATAGATCGATCTCTTGTTTCGCAATTTCTCCTTGAGCGAGCTTATCTACATACAGCTCTTCCAGCTCTTCTTCGGTTAGAAGATCCACAAAGTCCACTTCGATCTTCTGGAAGTCAACCTTGGCACTTTGGATCCCCATACGGTTACCGTTCAGGATAACATACTGGTCTGTATTTGTCTGGAGTACAATTTCCTGCTCAGCACGGATTCGAAGAGATTCGAGAACTCCCTCTTCGCCCCCACTGCCGGCTTCAATCTGATTTCCTGCTACAACGAGAAGATCCTCGCTGGCATTCAGCGTGATATTTCCTCCATCCAGATGCAGGCTAACGGTGCCTTTCTCAAATAAAACACCGTCATCTCCCAGCTGCATTTTGGCCTCACCAGGCATCTCGAATACTTTTGTGGAAGGTTTCTGGAACACCGTCCGGCTCTTCATTTCCTCGCCGCCGCCACGAACCGAATTAATAGCCATCGCCTTTTTCTCTGTGCCACTGGGGAAATAGACCTTAATACGAGCCCCCTCATCCGGCAGACAGTGAAAGATATTGTTGCCCTCTCCCGAATAAGGAAACCACCAATTTCCCTGCTGATCATGTGCATCATCGATATCTAAATGCACCTTCACCATGTTGTTTGCGCGTTTGATCACGCGTCCTTCCAAGGACATCCCTTGGAGTTTATCATTACGGCGGGATTTTCGGCGCAAACTCTGGCGTTTTACCAGCAAGTATTCATACTGTAATAAACCTGCTGAGTAGCTGATCACGGACTCGGAGACCACCCACATTTGTTTCTTAAATGACACATCATCGCCAACTTGGCAATACTGATCACTGGTTACTCGGTAGTTAACAAAATCGGCTTCCACTAGCTGTTCTGCATCCTTGCCTTCAGCATTAGCTCGAAGCTCTTCATAGACAGCTCGATCTTTCATGGCCTTGTAACGCCGGACATGTAGCTCTTTACCCCAGGATAAGTCCGGGACACCAAAGTAGACACGAGGTGCATCCATGGAGACGTCCGGTAAAATGACGGTTCCCACTCTAGAAGCCAGTCGCTTCAGAAATTTCCAATCTGTTTCTTCATACTGAACCAACAAAGCACCTATGGAAGCCTGGTCACTTGTCGCCATATTCTGGGCATCCCCTGAGGCATAATTCCGAACCAGCTGCCGAATCGCATCGGTATAGGTCAGATGCTTGTTCTGATACGAGCGACTCCGCGGCTTCATATCCATGATATATGTACGTGATAGAGCCTCCACTTCTAAAAGGGGGATCCCATCTTCCATCTGGATATCGACTTTGGTAATTCCTCCGGCAAACCACCCCTCCGGTCTGACATCCGTTGGCTTCTGCAGAACGAGGCTGTCGTTAAAGGAGCTCTGGAGGAGGCATTGCTCTGCCTCCTCTTCGCTCATGCGGGCTGTAAAAACACAACGTGTATGTGCATTGAAAGCTCGCTCAATTCGGAAACTGCGGAGGTCCTTGATTTTGTAGGGCCACTGCAGTTCAAATCCATCTCCCTGATAGTTAACATCCATTTCGATACCCTCCTCCGTTATGCCAGCCTTACCTTACAGCAAACTCCGGAGGAGCCGGATCCATGCCATTGGTTAACAAGCGTATCTGTCCTCCACATGTACAGAACAGGCAGGACTTACTGGTCAGGGCCGGTACTCCCTGAATGGACACATTGGGGCTTCCATTGGTCCACTGGGGCTTTGCCCCTGCCAATGCCTCGATCAGTGCACTTAACGAAGGCTTTGACATCAATGTGCTTTGAGCAGAAGCCGAGGCAGTGGGCATAATTCCAGGAGCACAAGGGTAGATAGCCTGTCCACATGTTGGTTCTGTTGGATCGGGGTCAATAATGTACGAAGGATCCGATTTGGGGCCTGCGACACGTTCAGCTAACTTCATCGGATGCAGCTCACTCCGGCAATACCCGAAGGAGTAGAAGTTCCCGTCGATTTCCTGTCCCATTTTTGTATAAGGTATACCGTGAATCGTCCCTGGCTCAGAAGTGGACGTGGCACAATCCTCGACCGTTAGCATCGGGCTACCGTTTATGTACACCCCATTGGGCTCCAGCTTGTTCAGTACCTCCTCATGGGTTCCAAACGTACAATGCATATAGGCTCCTGCCGTTACATATGTATCTTCACTCCTCCAGGGGGAGGAAAGCAGCTTGTTTAGCGTATCCTTCGTTAAGATTGTATCTGTAACTCCCATCTACATGTCTCCTTCTGTGATCTGAATCGGTCTGACTTTCAAACCATATATACCTGCCCGCAGTAGACGTTCTGCCAGTTCAAGACGAACAATCACCAGCTGAGTCCGATAATACGGAACGAGGAATGCAGGTTCTTGTTCAAGGCCACTGAGATCAGCCATTATGCTCATAACCTGCCCGCTCTGGATCAAGGCTTGATCAGGAGCGATACACGTCGCCTTCGGCAGATCCATCCAGTGATAGAATGACTGGTTATACTGTTCCAGGTTCATCACCACAACTCTTTTAGAAGTAGTCTCAGGTGCAAGTTTCATGATGAACTTGGATAACTCATCACTGAGCAGCAGCAAAGGATATTGCGCAAGGATACTGGAAGAAGAAAAGGGTTGACCACTCTTCACATAAACGATTTCCTCTTCAGCAGCATAGTCATAACCTTGAAGCATTCGCTCTGGCCATTGAAGGCTGGCTCCGTTGGAAGAAAGCTGTCTGTCATGTTCGATCACGTAGTAATTTGTTTCACTCATGAATTTTTCTCCACCCATTCAATAGCAGCGCGCTGTTCAGCAGTTAACTGCACCCGAAATCGATCTTGTACAAGCATCTGGCTTCCTGCCAGATCAGCCCCGGTGAAATCTACCTGCTCCAGCTGTGCACCTGTAAAGTCACCCGCGATCTTGCAATATCGAAAGCTTGCATGATTCAGATTCGCTCCTTGAAACCGAACACCGTTCATACCGTAGAACAGACCATGTGTATCGACGAAGGTATCGCGGCCACCCAAAGCACCATCGAATCTTGCCTTGCTCAGATCACACCCTCGAAAGTCCGCATCATACAAAAGCGTCTCTCCAAAGTTGACATGATCACACTGGCACCGCATAAACCGAGTTCCCAGTAGGCTCGTCTCCTCCATGTGGCTACCGCTGAGTTTCACTTCTTCGAACCGAGCGTAATTGAAATCTATTTCCCCATAATCCCCTTGCGTAAGATCTACACTCGCAATATGTTCATAGATGTATTCACTGGTCAGCTTGCTCTCCAGCCAGCCCTTACAAGTTATCGAGCTGCGCTGCATCCCATTCATTCGGTATACCGATTCAGTCACCTCATGATCCTGAAATTCACCAACACGAACTTCAAATTCTATGTCCTTGTTTAAGTTCTGAAATGAATCTAGTTTACGAATGTCATCCATTGCATAACGGACAGCATGTACCATATAGACATGAAAAGGATACAACTGTCCTGTTTGCCATGCATGAAGGGCAACCTGATCAATCCTGTTCATATATCTCTTGCGACTGCTCTCACATTCCTCGAACCACTGTTCCATATAACGATAAATCCAGCTTGCATCGTATAGAAACCCGCTCGCGGGCATCTCCCCCTCACGGTACCGATCACTCGCGTATAGCATATAAGCCGGATCTCCCTGATTCAGCCTGGTCCGCATTAACGATACGTGCAGCGTACTGCACGCCTGTAGCTCACCCTGTTCTTGTTGCAATCTTACCCGTTCACAGAAGGCGTCAAATAGAGGAACAATTCCCTGTACTATCTCTTGCCGATGCCTAACATAATAGGTGTGCAACTCCTGTATCTTGCTATTCCGAAGTGGCAGCACTTCCTGTTCCAAGAACTGCTGCCACAGCTCCATCTGATGCATGATCTAGCCCCTCACTGTCTTTATTGGTTCATTAAGATCTCAATTCCTTTAATGACAACCTGGCCTTGGTCGATGGTTAGGCCGCCGTTTCCATCCTTGGTTGACAGATCTATTTGGTTAGCTAGCATGACGACGGACTCGGATACCATTTCAATCTGCTTACTTGCCTGAAGGGTAATCTTGTTCTCACAGTTCAGGATAATGGTTCCCGCACTGGTCAGCGTCAGAGTCGCTCCTCCTGTGGCTCCAGTAATAGTGATTTTGTCTTCTTCAAAGGTAATCTTCTGTCCAGTCGGTGTAAGGAGGAATTTGGTGTTGGGATTGGCCATCAGATCTTCTTTTAAATACTTGTCATATTGCACAATGGGCTGCAATTGCTCCTGCTGAACAACCGTAGTGGTGATCCCTCCTCCACCACCTCCAGTTTGGGTAGTTTGGGCCGATGCAGGCGACGAAGAAGGTGATGAGATGGCCTCTTCCGGTATTTTCTTGCGAACAGAGCTCAGTGCAATGCCTTCCGCCTCCCTTGCATTAGGAAAGTAAAGACGGATACTATCCCCTTGCTCAGGCATACAGTACCACCCAGTCTGATCATCCGAAGCATACATGGTGGAGTAAGGGAACAGATTGGCCGTGGCCAGACTCCATTCCTGATCACAGTCCAACTGGACTTTAACCTCATCTCTCACGACGCCCATAATCTGTCCTGAAATGGATGCACCGACAAGGCGTGAGTTGTATCGCTTACGTTGATAAGCAGATTTCATGTGCCCGAGCACATAATGGTGGATAAGTAGCCCTTGCTGCATTTCGGTCCGAATTTCAAAGACTTTGAGTCTTTGCCCTTTAAACTGTACCTCATCCCCAAGTTGCAAAACTCGGTCATGTACCTTAACTTCATATCGGATATAAGCCTGTTCACTAAGGCCACTAGCACCTTGCGCTTCTTGTTGATAGGCCAGCATGTCCTTATACATGCGGTAATGCGTTGCTTCCAGCTTGCCTGCATCCCGTTGCTCGGGTATACCTAGATAGATACGAATGCGTTTTTCCGTTGATACAGGAATCAATACCGTATGATAATGAGACGCTAATCGCTGCAGAAACTCCCAGTCGGTCTCCTGGTATTGGAGTGTATAAGCTCCAAGTTTTTTCTTTTCCATAAACGTATTGAATGTCTGACCGTCTGGATAGAGCCCGCTAATCTTCTGCATGACATCTGGAATCAAACTGGCAGCATTCTGAAAGGAACGTGTCTCGCGCTTAATATCCATGGCATGCGTATGCGAGACGGCTTCCGCCTCTAGCCAGTACACCTGATTTTCCACTCTGACCTGGATCTTCAGAATGACACCGTGAAATAACCGCTGTTTTTGTCCATGTTCATCGGTATAAAACAATTCAACGGGAGTGCTCTCATCGGCCATACGTACGTATTGCTCTTCTTTTTCCTCTGGAATGACCCCAGTGAATCTTAACTTCCCGTGCTCATGAACTTTTATATGTATCGCAACTTGATGTATTCGAATCTCAAAAGGCTGTATCTGGAGTTGCTCGTAACTAATTGTCGCGAGTGTCATGACCTCTCACCTACTTACTTTTTTTTATTCTGATTCCTTAATTTACTATTTATCGACTTTTAACATATGTTTGTTTATACATTATCCTTAAATTCAATAAAAAGGATATAAAATAAGACTTTACTCATATTCCATAAATTCCTAAACGCGAATAAAAAAGAGCAGCGCGCTTGCTACTCCTCCTTTATTCCTACGCTTTGGATTCTTATTTGAGCATCATTATGTTAATAGTCCATATTAAATAGTATCCTCTATTCCTTTTTTTCTTCCCCCCATATCCATTTGGATAGAATCTCTAAATCTCTACTATTGTACATTTGAATAGGTTGCCAAAAAAGCCGCCATGTAGGCGACTTTGATGGTACCCTCTAACTAAAATAGTTAAGCTATGATAGGCATTGATGTTCAATCGGTGTGCGTTGTTTCAAGTTTGCCATTGAAAGCCTAAATCCAATTGGAGCCTTTAATCATTTAGAACTGGCAGCCATTTTCGTGATCTTGTCGGCAATATCTTCTGCTTGTAAAAGGGATGAGAATGAATCCGCCGCAAAATATTTTTCCATTTCAATCTCAATCACATGATGATTTTTGACCGCATCTAAGGATGTCCACGTCCCCGGGAGCTTGGGTGGCTCTTTGCCTTCAACACTAAGCACAATGACATAGTCGCCTACATAATCGTTTACAGTCTCCCATGACACTTCAATACGGTCTTCTTTTTTGTCGATGATTTCACTTTTTACTTTAGGCGTCGGGTTTAGTCCCAAAATATCGTATGTAGCTCTTCCTCCACGCTCGCCTGCATTGCCAATCACCATCAAAAATTTGTCTACAGTTATATAATCCACAATGGAGATCGTTGCATCTTCAGGAATTACATTTCTGATTTTATTGCGGGCAGCTTCCGTACGTTTTTCAAAATCTTCATTCCACTTTTTAGCTTCTTCTTGTCGACCCAGGATATCGCCCATGGCTGTGATTTCTTCCTGAATCGTTGAGTACTTGCTTGTCTCAAATACAATGGTCGGTGCAATTTTGGAGTAACTTTCATAGGCCGCGGTATTCCAAGTAATGATGATATCTGGAGTCAAATCCAATACCTTCTCTAAAGAGATACTTCCCTCCAAACCAATATCTTGAACCGTGTCAGGTAAATAAGGTTTTAGAAACTTGGCAAAGTTCATTTGTGTACTGGACGCTCCAACAGGCGTTACCCCTACAGCCAAGACGGGCCCTAAATCCCAGTCCACAACAACACGTTTGGGATGTGCCGGAACACTAACTTCTCCCATGACCGTTGATACTTTCCGCATGCTCGTATCTTCTTTGGCCTCATTGGTAGGCATATTTTGACTAGACTCTGCACTCTGATTTGAATTTCCGCCTGCTGACCCCTGGCTATTATTTTGACTGGAGTTCCCATTCGTGCATGCTGCAAGCATCAATGTAAAACATAACATGAGTGTTAATACCATCTTCGATCTTGTACCTCTATACATCTGTCTATCCCCTTCTGTTTTGTATTGATAATGATTATCATCAATAACATAACAAGTAGAAGAATGTTTGCCCATAGAGGATACGAACCCTTCCCATGGACTATCTGAATCACCTAAGCTCTCCTTCATTTTCTTTTTATATTGCCCTGGCGTCATCCCGACCTGCTTCTTGAACAGACGTGTGAAATAAAAAACATCACTATAACCTACACTTGAAGCAATCTCCTGTGCAGTGGCATCTGTCCGAATCATTAATTCTTTTGCTTTAGCCATCCGCGCCTGAATCACGTATTCGATAGGACTTCTGCCCGTACGAAGTTTAAACTGTTTCGATAAATATTGAATGCTATAATTCCATTGTTCAGCCAAGGACTCAAGAGAAATAGATTCATTAAAATGTTCGTGAATGTACTGGATGATCTCTTCTACCATATCCTTTTCCTTTGAAGTAACTCCTTGAAGCTTCAGTTGCTGGACTAGTGTATATACGAACTGGTAAAAAAAGATTTTCACATGAAAACGTTCAAATACCTGTCTTCGGCTCCATTCCTCATACATTGATACCACATGGCGATATAGATTAATCGGAGCAAGAGGCTGGTAGGCATACGGTAGCTGAAAAGGGTTGTTCATGTCATAGTTGTTCTGAATTTCTTTGCTAGCTTTGGGTGACATACTACCTCTATATAAAATGTAATAGTACGTGACCTCATCTTGCCCGGCCTCGATCCTGATTCTGCTTCCTTTTCCTGCATGTAGTAGATAAAACCGTTTAAATATATGTATATCTTCATCTAATGAAATGGAGCCTTGTCCTTGCACGATATATATAAAACCACTGACTGGGAGACGGTACTGCTGCTTCCCCCCGCTACTTATTACAATTTGGCGAATATCCACCAGCTGAATCGATGAATTGTCCCACATTTGAATATACTCTTCCCAGTTCACTATTTTTCTCCCCCGTTTGACCACATACTGAACCTAATATTCAGTAAGAAATCCCTTTATAATTAACTTTGACTATATTCGATAACGATAATCATTGTCAATTAGAGAGCGACTTAAAGGTAAGGAGGTAATCCCTGTTACTCCCCTAAGAACCAACAGAACCCCGGCAGCACGTCTGCATTCAGCAGCGCACAACCGGGGTTCACCATTATTTTAATTATTACTAATATCTCTTAACCTAACTCACCTTGTAAAATCATGCTGCCCAATCGTCAGCAACGTTGGTCTGCTCTTACTCCACAACGAAGTGGCAATTTTCGGATTATAATAATAGAGCGCTCCGTGTGTCGGGTCGGTGCCATTCAAGGCTTTACGAGCTGCCTGATAGGAAGTCTGGGTTGGTTTTGTATTAAACTGTCCATCGTCTATGGCCGTGAACTGCCCTTTTTGGAAAATTACTTTCGGAATTGATGACGGGAATACATTCGAATGCACTCGATTCAATACGACCGCGCCAACAGCAACCTGTCCTTCAAAGGATTCTCCGCGTGCTTCCCCATGGATCAGCTTCGCGAGCTGGCGCAGCGTATTACCTTGGGCTGCTGCCTTCTTGTTCAGTCTGTTCAGTGTTGCCGGGCCTGCAATTCCATCCGCACTCAACCCTTGAGCCTGCTGAAACTTACGGACAGCCCCTTTGGTAATAGAACCGTAATATCCGGTCAATCCAGCTTTAAAATACCCCAGTTCGCTTAGTTGCTCCTGCAATTGCAGTACATGTTCACCGCGAACGCCCTGCTCCAGTTTCTGTGCTCCGGCAGGCGGAGCTGCCATCGTGAGACCGAGAGCCATTGCGAAGGCACCGAGAAGCACACTGACTCGTCCTGCTCTTTTGCCAGCCTTTCTCCCCCTGCGATGGGTGATTTTCCGGCTAATGGTAATAGGTTCCATGTGTTCAGTGCTTGTGTGCAAATCATGCAGATCAAGCCTCTCATCCCCGTTATCTAATCTAGACTCTTCATCTAGGCTGTAGATATAGCTCGTCATTTTCATCTGTTTCATTTCTTTCATCTCTTTAACAGGAGTAAGATCAATCACATCATATCTCCCTTTTATCTCACTCATCCTATCGTTTCCATTATAGCTGTATATCACATTCATACCGACATTCTCAATCACACGTATCAGTTCACACACGCTATTCTGTCCACTCATCATTTGCTTTTCATTCATTTTATTCTTCTCATTCATCATATTCTTTTCAATCATTTCACACGTTTGATCCATTTCAATATTGTTCTTCATCATTCCATTAACCTCCACTTTTCTGAATCCAGATCCCACTTCTTCCCCCTGAATCCTCACGGCCCTACATCCCGAGTGTCATTATAGGATATAGAAAAAGTGACGTCTATCGGACCGATGGCGCAGGCGAATATCCACTCCAAACACATCAAAAAGAGGCATGAGCCCATGGTCACGCCATAGTCATGCCTCTTCTTGTATCAACCTTCTGCCGCTTATCCACCCCGTTATAGTCGTAGGCAGGCAGACCCGCACAAAAGTTGCGTTGTATTTATTGACATTTATTCGGCCAGTTCCAGACCCTTGGTTTCCCGGCCCAGGAACAGCACAGCCGCAGCGCCAATGAGGATGGTCACGAAGAAAATCGTGAAAATTAGGCTGATTGCGACCTCACGCTGAACCAGCATACCAACCATCAATGGAGCAAGCACGCCCCCAATCCGGCCTACCGATGTAGCAAGACCCACACCTGTTGAACGAACGGAAGTGGGGTACAATTCCGGACTATACGCATACAGACCGCCCCAAGCCCCCAGATTGAAGAAGGATAGACAGATCCCTGCGGTCAGAATCGTCGCTTCCGTTGTTGCCAGTCCAAAAGCAATCGCACTTACTGCTGTCAATGTAAGATAAACGACAAGTACAAATTTGCGTCCAAACCGCTCAATGAAATACGCCGCCGTAAAGTAACCTGGCAGCTGCGCGATCGTCATAATCAGCACGTACTGGAAGCTTTTGACCAGCGTAAAACCTTTTGCCATAACAACCGACGGCAGCCACAGGAACATTCCATAATAGGAGAAAATGACGGTAAACCACAAGATCCAGAGCATCAACGTTGTACGGCGATGAGGTGCTGACCATACCGTCGCAACCTTCTCGCGGAACGTGATTTTCTTAATCTTGGTATTGTTCTTGTAACGAGGCGGGTCCTGAATGGCACGGCGCAGATACAGCGCGTAGAACGCCGGAACGGCGCCAATGGCAAAAGCAATTCTCCAGCCATATTCCGGGATAACAAAGTTGGCAATGAGTGCCGATACAATCCAGCCACCTGCCCAGAAACTCTCCAGCAATACAACTGCACGTCCACGTTCTGCCGTAGGCATCGACTCCGATACCAACGTAGATGCAACGGGCAGTTCCCCGCCGAGGCCGATACCTGCAATCAGACGCAGTACACACAATACGGCGAATCCGGTCGCCAATGCTGACAGGCCGCTCGCGATCGTAAAGATCAGTAGGGTCCACATCAAAATGGCCTTTCGGCCGAAACGGTCCGCAAGTGCCCCCGCAAGCAATGCACCGAGCGCCATACCGATGGAGTTGATACTCGTAAGCACCCCGACTTGTCCAGGGCTGAGACTCCATTCCTTGGCGAGTGCAGCCACGATGAAGGAAATCATGCCGACTTCCATTGCATCAAACAGCCAGCTCATGCCGGCACTGAACAGCAGCTTGCGCTGCTTGGGATTCCGCAATACTTCCAGTTTGCTCATGTCTTATAGCTCCCTTGATCTCTATGTAGTCATTCTGACACTAAACCATTATTATGCAGAATGATCCAGAAATCAATGTAAAATACGCATATCCGTTGATCTTCTTCCTATACCTTACCCCTTGAGTGAACCCGCTGTCAGACCTGCTACAAAATAACGCTGGAGCAGAATGAACAGCACGATCATCGGAATGGCTGTTACCAGTACACCGGTGAGCATCATCGGATAGTTGGTCACGTATTCCCCGCGGAACTGCATGAGTGCGAGTGGTAACGTCAGCTTGGACTTACTGCTGAGCATCAGCATCGGAATGAGCAGATCATTCCACACCATAACGAGCAGGAACGTGGCTGTAGCTGCCAGAGAAGGTGCGGCGAGTGGTAGGGCAATCCGTGTATAGAGCCTCCACTCGCTTGCTCCATCCATACTGCCCGCTTCCAGTATTTCCGCATTCAGCATACGCATGAAGCCCGTCAGCATAAATACGGAGACCGGCATCAGCATCGCGGCTGAAACTACAATGAGTCCTGTCAGACTGTCCGACCATCCGAGCGTACGTGTCAGGGAATAGATCGGCAGCATGCTCACTTGGGAAGGAACGATCAGACCTGCAACGAACAAAGCAAACACAATTTTGCCCACACTGCCACCCCAGCGAACAATGGCATAAGCAATCATGCTGCTGAGCAACAACTCAATCGCAACGGTACCCAGCGTTACGACCAGACTGTTCCCGAAATACTGCCACATCGGCTGGTTGCGGAACATGCCAGTGAGATTGTCCCATGTAAACGGGTCCGGCCAGCTAAATGGACTGATGAAGAAGTTGCTGCTCGTTTTGAACGATGACACAAATACAAAGTACAGCGGCACAAGAATTAACAGGGCGTACACCAATAGGATCAGTCGATTGAACCATTTTAAAACCATAGGAACCCCCTCCCTTCTTCTTTAAGTCTTTTAGGTCTGCTCAGCCATCGTTCTCATTCAAGTTTTCTGCCCTAAAGTCATTTCAACGTAATGAAATCCAGAACTCGTTCAATAATTCGTTTAACAATTAGAATACTCACGACTCACCTATTCACGAACATATCAATCCGTCCAATCGTTAATAGCTTACCCGGTCGGCACGCAGCGCCTTGAACTGCAATAACGTCAGCAAAGCGAGCAGAACCAGGAAGATCATCGAACCCGCAGAAGCGAGGCCAAATGAGTAGCTGCCAAAGGCGGTGTGATAGATATAAGTTGTCAAAATTTCAGTAGCATAGTTCGGGCCTCCGTCCGTCATGGTGAAAATGAGGTCAAACGCCTTGAACGATTGAATCGTCGTATAGGCCACAACAATCGTTGCCGAAGGTGCCAGCAGCGGCCAGGTCACGGTACGGAACACCTGCCATTTGCTGCCGCCATCCATACGTGCTGCTTCATACAGCTCCGCCGGAATACCTTGCAGACCTGCGATAAACACGATCATCATCTGCCCGGCATGCGCCCAGACTTGTACAGCTGCAATCGAGTAGATGGCGATCTTCGGATCACCAATCCAGTTGTGGGCCATGCTCCCCATACCTGCCTCGTTCAATCCATAGTTAATCAGCCCGATCGAAGGATCGTACATAAAAGCCCAGATCAGACCCACCGATACAGAGGACAGAATCGCAGGCAGAAAATAGAGCGCCCGGAGCGCGATGCGTGTCTTGGTGTTACGTACCAAAAGCAGCGCCAGAACAAGTGAAATAAAGGTTTGCGCAATGACAACCGTTAACATGAACTCGACGTTGTTGCCAAAGGCTTTGCGAAATACGATGCTGCTGAGACTGTCCTTGTAATTATCCAGCCCTACAAATGCATACGACGGGGATACCCCGTCCCAATCCGTAAAGGAGTAGAACAGCCCCGTCAATGTAGGAAATACGAACAGTGCAACGTACAGCAGCAACCCGGGTAACAAAAACAGGGATAGCTGAATACGGTTCTTCATCGTTTATTTCCCGATATGCTGATCAATGATCGCCTGTGCCTGCTGCGCTGCTTCTTCAGGAGAAGTTCCGCTCAGTACAGCCTGAATGGAGTTGGTTACTGCTTTCTGATTATCTCCGTTCAGGATAGTGAACCGTGGCTGGAACACGGTTTTTTTGCTCGCCCAATCTCCGGCAACCTGGAGCTCAGGTGTATCGTACTTCACATCATTCACCGTTACATTCTGTCCCGTCTGGTTGGCATATTCGCCAGCCACTTCCGGATTGCTCAGGAATTCGATGAACTTCTTCGCTTCTTCGGGGTGTTTGGACTTGCTGTTCACCGCAAGCATAAATGTCGTCGTATGAACGCCTTCATACTTCGCCTGATCGGCACTCACCGTAATCGGTGCAAGCAGCTTCTGCTCCAGATTCGGATTTTGAAGCTTGTTCTGTGCCAACTGATACGATCCGCTCGCCAGCATGGCTGCTTTCTCCTGGATAAAGAGTGCTCCCGCTGCCGGGTCTTTCGTTCCCAGTGCGTCCTGCTGGAAGTATCCTTTGTCGTTCAGTTCTTTGATCTGAGTTAAGGTTTTCACCCAAAACTCATCCGTCAGTTTGGCCTCTCCGGCTTCCACTTTGGTAAAAATGTCGTCACTCGGTGCATTGTTCATCACCATCGTATTCATGAATTGGCCTGGACCAATATCCGCTCCAGCAAATGCAATCGGAATGATGCCGTTGTCTTTCAGCGTCTGGCATAGTGCCAGGAAGCCTTCCCAATCCGTTGGCGGGGTCAATCCATATTTTTCGAACAACTTCACATTGTAGATTGGATCGTTATATACGAGTTGATAAGGAATTGCATATTGCTTGCCATCGTGCTGGCCTGCTTCAATTAGCTTAGGATTGTATGCAGACAGAAACGACGATCCAGTCAGATCAGTGAACAATCCGGCTTTGGTGAAGGCCTCGAACTGTGCACCAGGGAAGGAAGCAAATACATCCCCAACTGAACCATCACTGATTTTGGATTGTACAGTAGATTGATATTGATCTGAAGGAAGAGTCTGCATTTCCACATGGATGTTCGGATTTTCCTTTTCAAACGCATCAATCGTCTTGTTCAATGCTTCCACATCCTCTCCACGCCAGTGCATGAAGCTGATTGTTACTTTGCCCGAACCGGAGGAATCGTTCCCTCCTGATACCGCGTTATCCCCGCCGCCGCAGGCAGACAGCAGGATGGACATTACCAGCATACTGACAAGGGGCAGGATATATTTTTGTTTTTTTCTCATGAAAGAAGACCTCCTGAAGGATGTTATATAAGTTAAACAATGATTTTACACTGAACCACTACGCGGTCAGAACCATCTTCCAATCGCTGTTATCCCCAGATTTTTTTAAAATCACTTAATTAAAGGTGGAAATCCGGGGATAAAGGCGAACGCTACGCTTCTCCAGATTTTTTCTGTCCTCTTCGTCACCGTGTAAAAAAGGTTTCACTTATTTAGTTGGTAGTAACTGAATGCTTCTTCTGTCTTATTTTCCACTTCTCACGAATAATGGGCATCACAGTCCGGCCGAAAATTTCGGCTTCTTCCAAATGTGGGTACCCGGATAATATAAATGTTGTCACGCCCAGATCTCCATATTCCATCAATCGTTCTGCGACCTGTTCTGCTGTACCCACAATGAGGATTGCTCCGCCGGAACGTACAACTGACAAACCTGTCCACAGGTTGGGACCTACGACAAACTGCTGCTTCTCGGACAGTTCCCGCAGCTCATTCTGTCTGCGTTGGTTGGTTGCATCCGTCTCTGCGAAGGCTGCTTTGGCTTTTTCGATGGCCTCTGGTGGTACTTTGCTAATAATCTCCCAAGCCGCCGCCCATGCTTCTTCTTCCGTATCCCGAATGAGTACCTGTGCCCGCATACCGTAACGGAGCTGACGATCTTGTCCGGTTTCCTCTTTGATCTGTTCGCGAATGACTTCAATTTCTTCGATCTGCTCCTGAATCCAGTCATGCGGCTCGCCCCACATGAGGAATGTATCTGCGTGTTCAACAGCGACCCGCTTTGCAATCGGTGAACTTCCACCCAAGTAGAACGGCGGATACGGATTTTGCACCGTTTCAGGCATGCCTACCGGACCTTTGAAATTATAATACTTACCGTTAAACTCCGAATTGTCTTCGGATGCTTCCTGATTCGACTGAGTACCACTTCCAGTAAACTCGGTCAGATTGAGCCCGGCCGATTGTGTCCATGAACGCTTCATCACTTCCATGTACTCGCTCGCCCGTTCATAACGTTCATCATGGGCATGAGCCAGTGGATCTCCCAGTTCCTCCAAATCCCGAACCGAACTGCCTGTCACCACATTGATCATGGCACGACCGTCAGACAGTTGATCCAGTGCCGCTCCCATTCGCGCCGCCAATACAGGGGTGACCAGACCCGGTCGAATGGCCACAAGCGGACGCAGTGTTTTCGTGTGACTCATGACAGCCGAACCCACAACCCACGCATCCAGACAGGCTCCCCCTGTCGGAATCAATACAAATTCAAAACCTGCCGTCTCCGCTGTCTGCGCTACTTGAACCAAATAATCCAGGCTCGGTTCCCGCTCCGGGGCAACTCCTACATATTTTCCGTCTCCTGCTGTAGGCAAAAACCAACCAAACTTCATCTCTTCCTGTTCGCTCACGCAAGTCAATCCCTTCTGGTCATAAATTGATCTAATGAATAGTTTCACTCAGCACTTCGGTTACAGAAAACCTTTCGATCACTCTTGTCCCCAGATTTCTTTTAATTCCCTTTTCAAGGGAAAATCCGGTGACAAAGGCGCACGCTTCGCTTCTTCAGGTCTTTTCTGTCCCCTACGTTGCCGTGTAATTCTTAAAGTTGAATTTATAAGTACGTACACTTCCAAATGCCGATTAATTAACTTGGTTTAATAGGTATGGACATCATAACAATTGATTTGTCTGTGATCAATGTCATTTCGCGGCCATTTTATTTTGTCATTTTGTGGTGAATTCACAGGAATAGGTCTTCTCGATCTTGAATATTTACAAAACCCACCTGTATAATAGGTTATAAGAGAAACTTTCAGAGATTACAAACTATACTTATATTAAAGAGGTGTTCCTGATGATCGAGAGCATGAAGGAGGACCACCACGAGTTTTTGGATATTATTTTTTTTACTCCGTCTGAATTCGAGAAAGCCGGTGGAGCATGGCCGATTCGAATCGGTCGTAATATAGCCAAGAGCAACTATCATATCGGCCCTCGAACGACGCCTTTTCATTATTTAATTTTTGTTCTGGAAGGCGAGGGAACTTTCATACAGAACGGACATCGTTATTCCCTGCGTGCCCGCGACGCATTCTGCCTGTATCCACAGGTTACCCATGAGTACTGGTCCGACCCAAAGGAATCTTTGCACAAAATTTTCATTGCCTTTGATGGAAAACATGCAGCTGAACTTTTGGCACGAATCGGGCTTACTCCAGACGCGCCGCATCGTTCAGGCGTACTCACGCCGGAGACGGCAAGTGGCATGCGTGCTTTTATGGAAGAGGTTCGCAAACCTCAGGGAGGCGCAAGCGACCTGGGACGACTTACCCGTTTTCTCGGATTGTTTGACCGGATTGCCAAATCCCCTGCTACCCGAGTGCTTCAACCAGACTCTGCCACACCCTGGCTGCAAAAGGGCAAGGAGTACATGGATATTCACTTTGCCGGCGGCATTACCGTGGAAGGTGTATCTTCTCACGCTGGCGTGGATCGGACCCATTTTGCCAAACAATTCCGTAAAGCCTACGGCCTGTCTCCTGTCCAGTATATTCAACGTCTCAAAATGAATCAGGCCAAACGGTTGCTTGTTCAGACCCCGTTAACGTTAACTGAAGTAGCGCATTCGGTGGGTTACCCTGATCTGTTTTCTTTCTCCAAAGCGTTCAAAAAGCAGGTGGGTCTGCCACCCAACCGATATCGAACGGCCGAGAACAATAAAAGCTGATTTGTCGCCATCCGCATGCTAACGAATAGCAAAAAAAGGCAAGCCTCCTTGATCGGAGACTTGCCTTTTCCTCATTACATATTACAGTGCTCTTTCTTAAACTGCATATACCTATTATATACACCCGCTACTTCTTCTCCTCGCTCTTTCGAGCCAGCGGAATTCCGTTTTCCTTTGCATACCATGCTTCATAATGATGCACCGCAACACCTGCAAAAGATGAATGAGAAGCGCCGAGATCAAACACTTTCTTCATTTCTTCATCCATATTGGTGATAGATTTGCTGAAAAAGGTTAGATGATCGCCCTCATGCGTATCAGCCAGTTCGGCTCCAACCCATACCTTCTTGCCAAGCTCATCCGCTTCATCCAGCTCTTCCTTGGACAGATCATACATCTGCTGACCACGATCCCGATAGGCCATGATGGCTACCGCATCAAAGTGATCAATCACCCAGCGGCTGAATGTACCTCCGCCTTCTGCCGACTCGCGAGCATCCAGCCAGAAAGGGATTGCGGCACTCATGTAGAGTCCGGCATCATTACCAGCTTTGGTCCAGGCCTTCATGTTGTCGCTCCACTCCGCAATAACGCTATTCTGCTCGTTCTCCCAGCGTTTTAGCTGATAAGGCTCAACATCCAGCTGAATTCCCTCAAAGCGTTCATTTTTGGCCGAAGCTGCATTATATGCCCGTACTTTTTCAATAAACGCAAGTCCCTCTTCCCGCTTCTCCGTATAGGCCCAGTCTGCATGACCGTTAAGGGCATGTACTTCGATCTCAGCCTGCCTCGCAGCCGCGATGAATTTGCGGTATGTCGCATCGGGTACCTCATCCTGAATTTGCAGGAAAATGGTATTCACGCCCTGCGCCTTGGAGAAGGAGATAATTTCAGGCGTCTGCTCTGCAATAATGGAAGCGTCCCACAGCCAGGTCGCTTTGTGTTCCTCATGTGAAAACCATTTGAGTAGCCAGGGCAGAAGAAGCAGGCAGAACAGCAGGGCCAAGATGGCCCATTTTGCCTTCACCGACAGTTTGCCCCACTTGTTCGTTATATTCCTCAGACGAGCAACGCTTCACTTGGCTCAAGCACAGGGTGCTGTACCGAATGACCAATCTTGTAAATGTGCGGATGTGGATACGTTTTGAACGCATTACGTGTATCCAGAATCGGCACGCCCATCTCGGCAATATCAAAGTAAGGCAAATCGCTGTGGTTGGTGATCAGCACGATGCAGTCGTACTTCTTGAACTGTTCCAAGTTGAACACTTCGCTATATACCGTCTCGCCATGCTTGTCCAGGAACGATTCAGCATGTGGATCATAATAGCTGACATTGGCTCCACCTTCCTTGAACTGTTCATAGATTTCCAGTCCTGGAGATTCACGCAAATCGGCAATATTCGGTTTGTACGACATACCAAGCAACAGAATGTTGGATTTACGTACCGATTTCGCGTACTCATTCAGAATGGTTGATGTTTTGTTCAGTACATAATATGGCATATTGTCATTGGTGGATTGCGCCAGCTCAATGAACTTGCTGTAGAAACGGAATCCTTTAGCCTTCCAGGACAGGTACATCGGATCAAGCGGGATGCAGTGACCGCCGATGCCAGGGCCCGGATAGAAAGGCATGAATCCAAACGGCTTCGTCGCAGCTGCGTCGATAACTTCCCAGATATCGATGCCCATACGGTCACACATCATTGCCATTTCATTAACAAAGGCAATGTTTACGCTGCGGAATGTATTTTCCAACAGTTTGGACATTTCAGCCACTTTTGGTGAAGATACAGGTACAACCGTTTCAACGTATTTGCTATACAACGCTGTTCCCAGTTTGAGGCAAGCTTCAGTTGTGCCCCCGATTACTTTCGGTGTATTAAAAGTAGTGAATCGTCCGTTGGACGGGTCCACACGTTCAGGCGAGAAGCACAGGAAGTAGTCTTTGCCTGCTTCATGTCCGATTTTGTCCAGCTCATCCTGGATCAGTTCTTCGGTAGTACCCGGATAAGTCGTGCTTTCCAGCGTAATCAGCATGCCTGGTTTCATATGCAGTTTAATCTGATCCACAACCGTCTCGATATAAGACGTATCCGGGTCCTGATTTTCACTGAGCGGTGTAGGTACGCAGATGCTCAACGCATCGATCACGCGCAGCATGCTGTAATCCGTTGTAGGCTGGAAGCGGCCGCTTTGCATCACTTTTTTCAATTCCTCGGACGAAATATCGTGAATATAGGAATCTCCCTGATAGATGCTCTCCACTTTGGATGCATCCAGATCAATCCCGATTACCGTGAAACCCTGATTGACCATTTCCACCGCAAGTGGTAATCCTACGTAACCGAGCCCGACCACGCCGAGCACCGCTTCTTTATTTTCGATCGCATTCAGTAATGTGTGGAATTGTTGATTCTCCATGATATTCCCTCCGGGCAGTGTATTTGTTTGGTTGATTGACGAATCCATTTGATAGATGTTTGTCTGTAGATGTACTTATTTGTCTGATAAAAATTAATGAAGGCTATTTGTTTCTCTTGGCTTTACTTGTGGTGCTTTTAATGCAGGCAACGCCTGATTCGGGCATCCAGCTCCACAGGTGAGAACGGTTTGGTCATATAATCATCGACTCCGCTGCGGAAGCATTGACTGATCGTTTGTTCCACACGCTGTTCCGTTAATACGACGATTTTGGGCGGCTGAGCCACATCCAGGTTCTGGATATGTTGAATGAACGGCAGGCCATCAATGCCATACAGGTTCAATTCGGTCAGCACCAGATCAGGCGTGATTTTCTCAATCAGTTCCAGTGCAGCCAGTCCATCCACCGCTTCATAGGTTTCATACCCCTGCATCTTCAGACGCAATTGCAGAAACTCGCGTACCGTCGGATCGTTATCCACAATCAAAATTCGTTCCGGCTCGTCTGCCGTCTTGTCCAGCGTGTAGATATGAATCTCCGACGGATCTACCAGCTTGGCGGACTCAGCCATATGTTGAATGGTTGCCTTTGAAGGACGCTCACCTGCCGGGAAACTTGCCAGCGTGATTTGCGGATCGGCACCAGGTACCGTCTCCTGCAATTCATGCTTGATGCGAAGCCCCTCATAATGAACCTCATCCAGTGTCAACCCTGGCAGCAGGACAGCAAGTGCCTGTGTGGCTCCATCCTGCCAGACCTGGTAGGCAGACTCACTGGTCTGCTCCAGATGTGTCCTGACCTGCTGCTCCGGCTGAGACTGCCCTGCACAATGGATGAACATTAAGCCGCATGTTTCGGCACCCGTTTCTTTCAATCCCTGTTCTACACTGCGGTACACATTAACGGCAGCCTCACGCTGCAATGTCGCCGTATTTGGCATGTTCTTTTCCACCCTTCTCCCTCGGTTATCTATATTGTTTCTGCTGTATTGCCTGTGCTTAGCTTAAGCCGCCTCGCTTGTCTTCTCTTCCTCGGACCAGCTCTGGCGTGTCATGGTACCCCATGAGTTGTTGTTTTGCATGAACTGGATATGCCCCTGCAATCTCCACAGCACGCCGAGCTGATGATAGCCGACGAATTTCAGAGCGGAGTAGAACAGCATTTTGACCAGATCGGACAGCTTGTTATACCGTTTGAATGCAATTTCCTCAAGCACAAGGGCTCCCACACTGAGCAGATAACCACTCACAATGTTGAGCGATCCAAAGAGCACAAGTATCGGCCACTGGGTCATATCCATCAGTACATATCCCGTGAGAGCGAGAAGTCCGGTAATTCGGAAATACGGATTCAACGCTTCAAAGAGGATGTTGTACGGCATGGTCAGCATGCCCATGACTTTATATTTCGGGTTGAACAACATGCCGCGATTCTCGATCATGTTCTTCAGATTTCCACGTCCCCAGCGTTTGCGCTGACTGGACAAGATCCGGTAGGAATCCGGCGCCTGTGTCCAGCACACGGCTTCAGGGCAGAAGGCTACGCGGTATTTCAATTTATTCTCCAACATATAACGGTGAAGTTTGATGATAATGTTCATGTCTTCACCCGGATAACCGTCCCGGTATCCCCCAACCGCAATAACCGCATCCTTGCGGAACATGCCAAAGGCACCTGAGACGATGATCAGACCATTCATGTGACTCCAACCGATCCGTCCGCCGAGAAAGGCTTTGAGATACTCGATGGACTGGAACATCGGCCAAATCTTGCGAGGCAGTGAAACGTCCTGCACTGCCCCATTCTCGATTTTGCAGCCGTTGGCTATCCGTACATCCCCGCCAATAGCCACCGTCTCTTCCGGATTCTCCATATACATGCGAGCCATACGAATCAGGGCATCCTTCTCCAGCAAAGAGTCAGCATCAATGGAAGAAATCAATGGATAATGAGACAGGTTGATTCCGGCATTGAGGGAATCGGCCTTCCCGCCGTTTTCCTTGTCAATGACATACAGGTCGGGGAATTCCGGATTGTGGTAGATCCCGCGAATTTTCTGACAGGAAATCTTGCCCCTAATCATCGTGTTGGGTACCGGCTTCAGACGATATTCTTCCAGCAACACCTTCAGGGTGGTATCGCTTGAACCATCATTCACCACGATGACTTCATACGTTGGATAATTCAGCGTCATCAGGCAGTTCACATTTTCAATAATCGTCAGTTCCTCGTTATATGCGGGCACCAGCAAGGAAACCGATGGTACCAGCTCCGAGCCTGACAACGTATTGTATTTGGAATAATGCGATCGCCTGAAGATCGTCCAAATGTTACGGAATGATAAGGCCAGAATGGAAAAGTAAAGCGTATTTACGGCAACGACATAATAGATTGCAACCATGCCGTAGATTAATAGTAGATCTCTAAGCAGTGTAATCCCCTCCTACCGCAGCCACACCTGTACGTTTCTTGCTTGTTATCCGGTTCCCACGTACGGGACCGAAGTACCGATCATACAGCAGCCTTTTTTTGTTATGTGCAATCATCTGGTCAACGGCTTTGTGGTCTGTTCCTGAGTGCTGCATCGTACTCTCAATCTGCTGCATTGCAATTTCCCGTTCAGCACCTGTGCCCTCCACAGCCGCCTGACACAAGGCTTCAAATCCCGGTTCACCCAGCTTGCCAAGGCTCTCCGCACTGTTATAGCGTACTCCCCAATCTTCATCACGCAGCGCTTTGCGCAGCAGTGGAATGCTGCCTGCCGCATGTTTCGAACCGAGCGCCTGCACCACTTCGGCACGCACCTCCGGGTCCGAATCCTGCATGAGCTTCAGAATGGTCTCGTCCTGAAGTGCCGGACTTGCGCTAAGATATAGCTTCACCGCTTCTGCCCGTACATCCTGATGTTCTGCGCCAACAAGTCTGTCGAGTGCAGGCATCACTTCGGGTACAGCTTGTCCCCACATCGCAACCAATCCCACTTTGACAAAGTCAGGATTGCGATCTTCCAGCAACTCAATCAGAATTCTGCTTGTATCCAGACTGGTTTCGAGCAAAATATCTGCTGCCAGATGATGAATCGATTTTCCTTTGGTTAACAGCAACGCGAGCATATCTTTCAGTTCACCCTGACGGATGGTACATCTTGCGATCGAACGACCAATCATAATTGCCATCGGACCAGGTTTTTCTTCCTTAAGCAATTCCATCAAGCCTGGAACGGCCTCTGGACAACGCATGCCGCCCAATCGATACGCTGCATCAATCTGGCGTCCGTAACGAATACGACTCAGTTCCTTCAGATCATGCTCTACAAATCCGGCTTCACGGCAGAGTACAATCAATTTGTTGCGATACTCGCCCTTGAACTGATCAATCCATTCAATAAGTTTGCTCTGGATGACCCGACGCTCAAGCGGGGCCAACTTCCCAGGTGGCAATCTCAGGGGACTGTCCTCTGTCAGCGCCGTCTGCAGATACGTAAAGTAGTCACGCTGCTTTAATTTATAAAACTCAATCTTGCGCCGTTTGCCGTTGTGGGACATTTTCATGGCAAACAGCAGGATTACACCCACAGCGACGAGCGCCGTACAGATGTATAGAAATAGATAAGCCAAAGCCAAATTCGGAAACATGTGAAAAGGTCCTCCTTTATACTCATTTATTCGGTCTGAAAACTTGGAATTTGTTCATACCGTTTCTTCATTTCCTCGTAGCTCAGTTTCAGTCGTTCACTGTACTGTACCTGCTCCCAGGGCTGCCAGCTGTATATAGGCAATGTTTTCACATCCAGTGTCTTCTGGTCACCACCAGGCCAAGAGATACTTCCAGTAGAACGATCCATTAGCCACGGAACCAGGGTCACACCCTTGACTGCGACAGTTTCGAATTCCCGTCCACCTTTCAGCGCTCCATACTTGATCGCTTGCAGTGAACTTGGGTCACCGAATCCAAGCAGCATCCATGGTATACGCATCTCGATCTGATTACCGTTATATTGCCAGGCGGTTAACGAATCGGTATCGGACTGATCCGGAGCTGTCGTTCCCCGTTTCAACGTACCGACCTTCTCATTCATGAACGGTTGGGCGGAACGGGTATCCGGTGGGGTCATCCGCAGGCTGACCGCCAGGTTCCATGGATGGAATGGATCTGCCGCTTTCTCTTGCTCCTCGGGCAGCATCCCGTAACCGTCCTTGCCATAGAGGCGCTGGTTAAAGTCATAGTCCTTGGCGATCTCCACTTGTGATTCATCATTCTGTCCCAATGTAATCACTGTTTCGAGTCCGTCACTCAGCGTTCGATCCGGAAGTCTCGTACCCGGCTGATTGCCGCCATCCAGCGTATCCGTTCCGATGCGCAGCAAGGTCTGGTCTGGGTCAAAAGGTTGATCCAGCGTCATGCCAATGTACAGGTAGGCTTCATCATGGGTCATTTTCATTTCCTTGATGCCATCTACCTTGCCTTGCCAGACGGTGACCTCTTCCTTCTTCAGCGTATTCCAGTCATCCAGTTTCCCGTCGATGGTCAGCTGTTCCTGCTTACCGGGGTCCATGGCGAGCAGACCGAACATCTTCTCATTCGTCAGCACGTTCAGCCAGTAGGCGCGCCGATCAGCTGGAATTTCAAGCGGCATCGTGTTCCAGGTTTTTTTGAACCACTCATCCTGCCACATGAACAAAATCGCTCCCGCATACCCTTCATCATAAATATCCTGAGTCAGCGATGCGTCGATCTCGCCCTGCTCGACCTCGTTATGTCCGCCCTGATCCCGACCTCCCATACCGAGATGGGAGATTCCAAGCGAAGACGGTACACCGTACTCTGTAATCATTACAGGCATATCGGAAAACTCGGCTTTGAGCTTGCGCAGATAACTTTTGTACGTGTTGTACTCGCCGTTCTCATCCTTAATCGTCTGGAGTGTCTGGTCCGTATGGAACAAGTCCGGGTAATAAGGGTACACATGGTATGCTGCAAAATATCCGCCCTGCCACTCTTCCGGTTGAATATGTCGCGCATCCACACTCACCAAATCCTCTTCGAACAGCGGCTCGCCCGGATGATCCAACACGTCGGTTGTTACCCAGTTCGTGAAGGTCATTGGATGCTCCCACCCGTATTTCTTCTCCAATACGGCGGTATAGTCCAGCAGCTCAGCCAGCCAATTTTCGAACGGTGATGCATCCTGCGTCCCGGAAAAATGAACGCCTTTGTACTGTGGCACGTCAGGATGGCTCTCATTCGTGTTGTTCACCATCGAAGGGTCCCACTCGGTCCCCACATGCCAAGCCATCAGATATTTCCCGGCATTCGTCTTGTATTTGCCGCTTGACTCTCCCGGTTTATCGGGAATGTCCGCATCCCCATATACAGCCGATACCGCCTTTTCAATCTCCTGCTTGAACGTCTGCTCAATATGGTCAGCATAGGCATCCTGCTTTTCGATCAACTCTTCTTCCGGCGACCATATGCCCTGTATAAAATATAACGGTTGCTCCCGGCCACGGTTATACTCAACCAATGCGGTATAAAAAATCGGCTCATGTACCGTGTACACCCGGATTACATTGGCCCCCAGATCCTCAATCTGCTGGAACCACTTCAAGTAATCCTCTTTGGTCAACGGAAATTCGCCCGGGTAATGTCCTGGTGATGTAGCACCCAGGTTCACACCTTTCACGAACATCTCCCGCCATGCGCCATCGGGTCCATATTCCATGAACCGGTCTCCATCGGTCTTGAATTTCATCTCCGTGCCATTATCAGCTGTGTACGTAACGAGCTGGGGTTGCATATAGTGCCAGCCGGCAAATATTCCGCCTGTCACTACGGCCGCTCCTGTCAGCATCGTTAGCAACCAGCGTCTTCGTCTTCGTCTGCTCATGGCTCTTGATTGCTCACCTCTCTAGTATGCATCCTGCTTCATCTGCGGATCTTAAATGACATGAAGGTCTGCGGGAAATCCCGCATCGGATGTCCGCTTTGGGTAGAGATGTCAGCGGTGTAGTTCTCACTATAGCTCTAAGACTCTGCATTTGTAACTAGGCTGTTGGAAGCAAACGTGAACTGCAACATTCTGCCCATAATTCGTAAAATGCGCCATCAACTAGCATCCATGAGCCCTTCTTGCTCTTATGTCCCATGGACACGAATATATGCCACTTTAACCGTCCGTTTGAGGTTCTTCCAGGCTTGCACATCTCTACCCGTTATTGTTATATGCAACGCGGATTGCGAGATCTGTTTCCGCTTGAACGCTTACCCCATTAAACGCTAATGATATTTTAAAGTTGCGGACATTTTTACAGTATTAACCATAAAGATTACAAAATTGATACTATAGTCCGATAACGTATCCTTGAAAACCCGCGTCCTATCAAGGTTTTCTGAAAAGTGCAGAAAATGAAAAAAGGACATCAGTCCCCCCCTATAGGACTGTGCCCATTTATATTACTTTTACATAAAGCCCAATGAACACCCGGTCATCACCCGGAAGTCACGGATCTCTTACACGAAATGTAAAAAAATACATCTTTTTTCCTAAATTTTGACTCTAATAGGTCCATCCAATAATTGTGTCCAATTTGCAAAATAATTCCGGTTGCCGCATCTGGCATTGTCGGATATGCTTATAAAACAAGAACACTTGTTCCATACTGTAAATAAACTGTAAAATAACGTTGGCTGAATGAACCCCATCGCTGTACAGAAGCAGCCGAATCATGAATAAAAGGAGAGAAGTACTATGCCCCGCAAAGACGGACGTGTCATTATGCTGGCCGATTGCCAGTCATTTTATGCCAGTGTGGAGAAGTCTGCACATCCTGAATACAGAGACCGTCCGCTTGTTGTTGCGGGAGATCCTGCACGCCGTTCAGGCATTATTCTGGCAGCCTGTCCACTCGCTAAGTCCTATGGGATTACTACAGCAGAAAGGCTGGGTGAGGCTCTTGCCAAATGCCCCGATGTTGTCGTCATTCGTCCCCGGATGGCCGAATATATTCGTGTTTCCCTACACATTACCCGTATCCTTCAGTCCTATACCGATCTGGTTGAACCGTACAGCATTGACGAACAGTTTCTCGATGTCACCGGAAGTTTAGATCTGTTCGGCAGTCCCGAAACGATTGCCCGCAGCATTCAGGACAGGGTTATGGAAGAGACTGGCGTCTATATCCGCGTCGGCATCAGCGATACCAAGGTTGTCAGCAAGATGGCCTGTGACCTGTATGCCAAAAAAGTCCCCGGAGGCATCTATACATTGCCCCGCAAGGACGTGCAGACAACATTGTGGAAAAAGCCAGTTCGAGACATGTTTATGGTCGGTTCCCGGATGGGACAGCATCTCTATAAAATGGGGATTCATACGATTGGGGATCTAGCGCAGACTCCATTGTCCCGGCTGAGAGAGCGTTGGGGTGTAAATGGTGAGGTACTGTGGCGTATTGCCCGCGGGATCGATGATTCTCCGGTAAAACCCGGGACATATGCTCACCAGCAGCAGGGCATTGGACATCAAATGACATTGCCTCGGGACTATGAATCGTGGGAAGACATCAAAGTGGTGCTGCTCGAACTGGCGGAGCTGGTCAGCCGGCGTTCCCGGGACAAATCGCTCATGGGCAATGTCGTCTCTGTAGGATGTCGGGGGCAGGATTACGATCGTCCAACCGGCTTCTCCCGCCAGATGAAGGTGAATGAACCTACCAACATCACCGATGAAGTATACGATGCGGCAGCAGCTTTGTTTCTGCGCCATTGGGACGGATTACCCATTCGCCGCATCAGCGTGTCATTGACCGGACTCGTGCCCGATTCCGAAGTACAGCTGTCCTGGTTCGATGACCGTGAACGCAAAAGAGAACTGGAACGTGCCACGGATGACATCAAGCGCAAGTTTGGAGAAACCGCGATAATGCGAGCCTCCTCGCTCTGCTCCTCCGCACAGGCACAGGACCGTTCTCATAAAATTGGAGGTCACTATAAATGAGTAAAAAATTACAGCAAAACGGGATTTTTGAGTCGTCGCGCATGATGCTTCCCGAACACCGGGAAGCCTACATCATTCATCAGGAACAACTTGCTCCCCGTACCCGTCCATCTTTGGATGCACAGGCAGCGGAAGAAATGTCACGTTTGCTTAGTAACTCCATGCTGCTCGGGGATACAGTCACCATCACCCTGTTCCATGAACATGATGATATCCGCTTTACCGGACAGGTGCTCCGATTGGACTCCCCTGCCCGTACCCTTAAGCTGCTGATGGAGAGTGGGACTCGGGACATTCAGATGAATCTTATTACGAATGTGGTACTCGCGAATGAATGATGCGCGCCAAAGACCCAGACGTCAGACAGCCTTACTTTTCTGGGTGTTTGACTCGTCAATATGAACCATATCTTAAGGAGTGAAGCTTTTTTTTGGTTCACCATATTTCGCTCCCGAGGCGAATGAACTTGATATAAAGGGAGCATCCCGAATTCACCCCAGCGTTGCGGGTGTACCGGAATAGATGCAGCACGGCCATTGCTATGCAGGACCCTTTTCCTACGGGATCTGAACCAAGACTGAAGCAGCCAACAAGCCACATTCCTATCGGAATATTTCGTTCCAAAGAAGCAAAAGGACGAATTGGTGATTCATCGACTACTCAGGAGGGTAAGGGGATGACTTCGTTAGAACAAACTCCAGTCAAATTCTCTGGAAAGACGCTCAAGCAGATGCACGCCTGCAATGCTGTTTCCTTTCCGATTCAGAGCCGGACCTACAAGACCGATGCCAAACTGGCCTGGAACCAGAGTCAGAATTCCACCCGACACTCCACTCTTGGCAGGCAACCCGACCTGAATCGCGAATTCGCCTGATGCATTATACATACCGCAGGTAGTCATGAACGTTTTGGCGATCTGCACATAACGACGAGGAATAAGCTCAATCCCGGTGATCGGATCTGTCCCGTCATAAGCAAGCACCAGTGACATACGGGCCAGGTCTGCACAAGTCACCTCGATGGAGCAATGGCGGAAATAGACGGCAAGCACATCTTCGACGTCATCCTTGAGCACACCATTGTGCTTCAGAAAATAACCAAGCGAGCGGTTCAGATGGCCTGTCTCCGATTCGGACCGATATACCGCCTCGTTATAGTCCAGCCGATCATTATTCGCGAGCTTGCGGAAAAATTCCAAAATGCGCCGTGACTTCTCCTCTTTACAATCCCCGGCAATGAGGGACGATACCGTGATCGCGCCCGCATTGATCAATGGATTAAACGGAATGCCCGGTTCGACCAGTTCAAGCTTGATCATGGAATCATAATCATCGCCGGTAGGTTCTTTTCCTACATTAAAAAAGACCGCTTCCTCCCCATGATCCATCAGGGCCAGAATGAGTGTAAATACCTTGGAGATACTTTGCATCGTAAACGGGACACCACAATCGCCGGCTGACACATGATTGCCTTCGGCGTTCATGATATGTATACCCAGTTCGTCCTGTGAGGCCTTGAATAACTCGGGAATATAAGAGGCTACTTTCCCCTGTCCGGTGTGCAGACGGCTGGTCTCCAGCCATTCCGGCAACAACTGGTTCAGACGTTCCATTGCAGCATTGCTCATCTCCATCTCCTCCAAATCTCTGTATGAGCATTTCGCATGCCTCCGGATGACGAGTTCCCATCGAAGTGATGCAAAATGCCCGATATAGTATGTATTACCCGCAAGCCTGATCCCTTACCGCTTCACCTGAAGATTCAGCTCCAGAATCTCGCCGGGTAACCCATGATAATCTCCAACCCATGTGGATACAAAGTTCTGTCTGAGCAATATTCGACGTGATGCCGCATTGGACGGATCGATAACCGCATAAAGTACACCAATTCCCGCCGCCTGTGCCTGGATAATCAGCCGAGCTGCGATGGAAGTCCCGTGTCCTCTCCCCCAATGCTCCGGCAGAATCATGTAACCCATTTCCGCCCGGGACGGATCGGATTCATCCGGGATCAGTTTGGCGTAGGCCATTCCTACCCCATCTTCACCAGATATCCGATAATAGCCACAATTGTTGCCGAGATTATAATTCAGCATGGATTCAAATTCCGCAGTAGCTTCATGCTCAGGCAGAGCACGTTCGGTAATCTGTTGCATGACTTCAATATTGGACACAAGAGCATAATAATCAGCAAAATCAGATGGTGCATATTTCAAGAAATTCATGACGAATATACCTCCTCCAAATGGCTAACAAGGACTTGCTCTTTTTATTTCACCTAGAGTATACCAGAAGCCAAGTATGCATTGCACACAACCACTTCATGTACAGAATTCTCATTCCTATCGGGTCCAGCAGGTACCAAAAAAGCGGCCTCCGTAGGAGACCGCCCAGCTTGCTTTTTATAAAATAGAACTTCGTCCCCACTACGATCAGCTTGCCCGGGATGAAGGGTTAAGATTCATCTGCTGTTCACGTTGACGTGTACGACGTCCTTGACCCGGAGGCGTAATCATCAACGCCAGCAAGAGCGAGACGGCACACAGTACAGCGATCACAATAAAGGTAAGATGGAATCCGCCCAGCATGGCGCTGATAAACGATCCAGCCAAGGCACCAAATCCAAATCCCTGATAGATGACGCCGTAGTTTTTGCTCTGATTTTTCAGTCCAAAGTAATCTGCCACAATCGCCGGGAAGACCGTGATATTGCCACCGAAACAGAATGCGATAGCGGCTACACAGGCGAAGAAGATGCCAAAGCTCAGCGGTACCAGGCTCAGCGTCATTACGGCAACAGCCGTAACCAGCAGTGCTCCGGCAATAACTTTCATCCGTCCTACTTTATCCGACAACGCCCCCAGAATGATACGTCCAGCAGTGTTAAAGATCGCAACCATCGCCACCGCATTGGCCGCCGTAGCCACATTAAGACCTGCCAACTGCACACCGATGTCTTTCACAATACCGATCAGATACAGTCCACTCATACAGGCCGTGAAGAAAATAACGAACAGCATATACGCTTCTTTCGTGCGCAGCATTTCTTTGACCGTATAATCATGACGTGTTTCTGGTTGCTTCGCACCGTCCGTGCTACTTGCTGGAGCTTGTTCACGAACAACCGCTTCACGGATCAGGAACGAGCCGCCCACGATCAATACCAATACAATAATGCCCCAGTACATAAAAGCTTGAGCAGGACCAACAGCACCAATTAATGCCGAGTTCACGTATTTGAACAACAGACTGCCTGTACCAAAGGCCCCGACCGAAATACCTGAGATCAGACCTTTTCGCTCAGGAAACCACTTGATCAGGTTGGACAGGGAAGTAATGTACGCCGTACCATCCGCGAATCCAACCACAAATCCGGCCAGGATGTAGAGCAGTGTCAACGAACTCACTTGAGAACTGAGCACGAGTCCCAGACCAAGCACAACTCCGGCTACCCGAATCAGGCGACGAAGCCCCCATCGTTCTTGCAGTCGGCCGGCAAATAGTGTGGCAAATGCCAAAGCAAAGCTGGTAATCGAAAATGTTATCGCGACCGAGCTGACGTCCCATCCGAAACGATCAGACAACGGTTGATTAAATAAACTCCAGGTGTAGATGGTTCCGAGACCCATTTGTACAATGATGGTTCCCAGTACAATAAGCCAGCGGTTCATTTTCATAGTTGTAGATGCTGAATTAGGTGCGGATGAAATAGCTGCTTTCATCGTGATCTCCCCTTTGCCGATGTCATATATATGAATGCGTTCACAAGCTAATCATACATGAAAGGGGATTCATTACACCGATTTGAGCATGAGTTGCATCAGATGCGGAATGAAATGCCTCTAGATGCGCATGAGCTGCCTGAATTCTTTGACTTTGCCCCGGCTAACCGGTACTTCAGCCTCCAGATCACGCAAACGAAGCAGGTACGTATTGTTAAACCAAGGCACAATTTCACGAATTTGAGACAAATTCACGACGTAAGAACGATGGCAGCGGAAAAAGGTTTCCAGCGGTAATCGACCGTGAAAATCCGAAATACTGACCGGCATCGTAAACTCACCGTTTTTGGTATACACCTTCGTTACTTTCTCTTGTGCTTCTGCATAATAAATATCGGCGGTGTCTGTCACAATAATATTGTCATTGCGCAGCAGGTTAATGCGTCGTTCCGTCTGGATATTGGATTCCCGTGCCTGCATATTTGATGCAGACCATTCATCGTTGGCTTGAGCCGCATTGTGAGCCTGCCCATCGTCACTGCTGTGTTCACGTTTCTCCTGCTCATGATCCCGTTTGAACGCCGTTTCGAGTTTATTCAGCATCGCGGCAATTCGTTTCTCATCATAGGGCTTCAGAATATAGTCAAACGCCTCCAGCTCAAACGCTTCAGCCGCATGCTCCTTATAAGCCGTTGTGAATACGATATATGGCTTGCTCGCAAACTTTCCAATATGATGTGCCAGCATCATGCCGTCCAGCGAAGGGATATTTATATCAAGAAAAATAACGTCGACTTCCTGCTCCTGCAGAAACTTCAGCACATCCAGTCCATCTTCCAGACAATCTACCACTTCAATTTGGCTATGTTCCTGTATCAAGTAATTCAGTTCCTCACTTGCCGGAATTTCATCTTCAACAATAAGGGCTCTCATCGACAGTTCATCACCTTGTTACTACATCTCCTTTGGGTACATCAAATAAAATATCGGTTCCATGCTCCAGCCGTGTAATTGTTAACCCTTGTCCATAAATGAGCTTCACCCGACGATGCACGTTGTACAACCCGATCTGGTTGGCTGGCATCCGGTCATGGTAAACACGCTCAATAATGTCGGCTCCAATGCCTGCTCCTGTGTCACTGACCCCAATTCGCACAAAGTCAGGATAATCCTGTACCCGAATCCGTACGGTCCCGGGTCCTTTTACCTTGAGAATACCGTGGATAATGGCATTTTCCACAAGTGGCTGGATGACCAGACTTGGAATATGCACAGCCACCTCATCAATATCATAGATGACGTTAAGCCTGCTGCCGAAGCGCGCCTTCTCGATCTCCACATAATTGCGGACCTGCTCCAACTCCTTGTGAATATCGATAAGCTCATCCGATAGCTCCAGGTTATAGCGCATATATCCAGACAGATTCACAATCAATTCGCGTGCCCGATCCGGCTTGGTGCGAATGGATGAGGCAATGGCGTTCAGCGCATTGAATAGAAAATGAGGATGAATTGTGGTCTGCAATGCACGCAGCTCCGCTTTATTGGCCGCAGCCTTGATCTCCTCCACACGTGATACTTCCATCTGGGTGGAAATAATCTGGGACAGGCCCACAGCCATCGTTTGCAACGGATACGTAATCTTGTAAGCTTTGCGGTAATAGATTTTCAAGGCACCCGTTACTTCGCCCCGCTCTTTGAGTGGAATGATGAGGAGGGAGTGGATATCCGGCGTTTTTTCGTCAATGACATCATTGCTGATCGTAATCTCTCCGCTGGAGATCGTCTTCTTCGTCATCTCACTAATAATTTCATTACCGATGTGATATCGTTCCTCACCAAATCCCACATAAGCCAGTACATTTCGGGTATCCGTAATCGCAACCGCATCAGCCTGAATATCCTCCTGAATAATCCGGCAGATCGTACGCAGGGAGTCTTCATCAATGGAACGGAAGTACGGCAAGGTTTTGTTCGCAATCTCCAGCGCCAGCTTGGCCTGACGAGCTGCAATCATTTCCTTTTCCCCTTCCACACTCTGCACCAGCAGTACGATTAGCCCAATATTCACCTCACCTAATATCATCGGCAGCGCAATCTTCGAGACAATGTCGGCCCCCAGTGGATCGGGATAGGAATACAGCAGGATGAGCAGCATCGTAAGCGCCTCACAGATCATTCCGGCCGCAATACCGATCATCCAGCGCTTCGACTTAGGCGTATACTTATGTATATACCCGGAGACCAGACCTGCAAGGATACTCGTGATCAGGCACGGGATCGCCGTAACTCCATCCATATCGATTAAATATCGATGCACCCCGGACACAATCCCGGTAATGATGCCCACAGGCCCCCCGAACAGAATACCGCCAGACATAACAGCAATAATGCGCACATTCACCAGCGAACCTTCCACATTAATACCGGTATAGGTACCGAAGATAGCAAATGCACAGAATAACAACGTAACCGCAATGTACTCCTGCCATCTCAATTTTCCCTTTTGCAAAATCTGTCTAAATCGCGGTATCCTCGACAGAAAGAATAAAAATATAATCAGCAGTGCCGCCCGTTCAAACAGCCCCAGCAGCATCGTAAACATCTCCGTCAATCTGACTTCCTCCACATCCGTCAAAAATAAACGCCCTTAATCGCAGCAGCGTTTTCCTCACTTTGAAATCCATGTATGCTCGTATGCACCAGTTTACCGCTCCAATAGGAGGAAAGCAAAGTCGATCCTGTGAAAATGGAAGTAGTCGAAAGTCGCTAACCTATTGAACAGACGATACGGAATTCATTTTGCTCCAAACCATTCTCTTCCCTACCAACAAAGCTTCACTTACCTACACATAAAACTCCACTTCCAGAAATCCACTGTGTTATAATTAATTGGAACATTATGCTAATTGATTCAATGTAATTTATTTAAGAAAGGTGTATTTAAATGTTTGTAATGCTACTGATAGGCTCACTCCTGCTTTTTAGTGGTTTGTGGTACATCATTTACTTTATCTCGAAACGTACCCAAAACCCTAATCGCTCGTCTGCTCATGTGCTGAGAGTGATTTTAAGTATATCGATCCTCGTACTAATAGTTGAAAACTACATATACGAAACAGTACCTTCTAATGCCATTTTAATTTTAGTATTTATTGCATCTTTAATAGCCACTAGCCCTTATTTTGTTAAGAATAAAGAGTGATGGGATGACACCAGTTTCCTGTCTCTCTCCTATTAGAACTGGATTATAATCAACATGCTTCGTTTATCTCGCATTCCAAGGAGGAGTTTCCTTAATGAAAAATCTCTCTTGTGGTATTTTATCTCTATGTATAATTGGAGCCTTACTTCTTTCTGCATGCGGAAAAGCGGACGACAATTACCCCCTTTCCAATAGCGAAAAACCTAGCAACACAACAAGCGGAGCCCCTTCAACCAACATTACACCAAAAAACTTTGAAAGTCTGATTGAGCCAGCGGAGATTGAAGAAATTAAGGACATCACAGCGGCCGAATTTAAGAAGGGCGTCTACATTGATTTCGACAAATATAAAAGCAGCTTCTTTGACGAAAAGATTATCTCTAAGTTAAGGAACAATCTGGAATCGATTGTAGAGAACAACGAAAAAAAGTTTAAGCAGAATCTGAATAACAAGTCTTTGGAATCCATTAGAGAAGGCTTTTATTACAAAAACACAGCCGATCAATTCATGTTCTATGAGTTGGATCTTTTAGAAAAACTCGATCATCCAGAACAAATTAGAGTAGGTGTGCGCTTTGTTAGAAAGTCCTCAGACGGTAGTATTGAGAATCAAGGCATTACCTACTTCTTTACTAAAAACGAAAAAGGTGACTGGGGTATTGAAAACATAGATTAAATCCCAACTTGAAAATTTAAAGGAGATTTAATCCAATAGTATTTTGTATCAAGTAACACATGTTCTTGACTAAAACAATCAAAAGGGCGGTTCATAAGTCATCTTGCTGACTTATAAAACCGCCCCATCCATTAAAATTACTTCATACACATTCGATGTAATTTGGTTTTTATAAAATGAACTTCCAGTTACACTGTAACGGAGAGTGCAGAACCAATCTGGAGAAGCGAAGCTAAAAGCTTTCTGAAAGAAAGCTGCATCGGAAGCATACGCTGCGCCTTTATCACCGGATTTTACCCTTTCAAAGGGTAATTCAAAAAAATCCGGGGATAACAGCGATCGGAAGATGGTACTGCACTCGGAGTGGCCACGTGTAACACCCTGTAGTTCATTTTATACCACCCAACATTCCATCGAATCCCTACCTAAACATGCCCCACAACTTAATCAAATGAAACGTATTGTTCGGATCGATCTTCTGCGCAAGAACAAAAGCAACAAATTGTTCCTCCTGAGTCGCAGAAAAATTCTCGTTCAAAATGACCGCTGACGACTTGACCAGCCTTCTTACCTTGGCCTTATCCTGCAAATCGGACTTGGTGACCCCATCTATCAACTTTTTGATACGCTCTTTGACAGCGGGATTTTTCATCTTTGTTTTGATCCGCTCCACCAGCTGCGGACTAATTCCATATTGTTGGTAACCCAAAACGAACAGCACCTCCTGAATAATGAACTCACTTCTTATTCATATGACAGGAGGGCCTGTACACTTGACATTTTCCCACGGAAAATGTGGAAAACCACACATTCATAGCCCGATCAATCGATCAGATCACCCTGGAATACTTGCTGCTGCTGTAAAAAGTCACGTAAAGGAGCGTAGTCAACAGACGTCCAGAAGCTCGCATCCGCAATCAGGCTGGAGACGTCATCTCGCGCCTGCTCCAATACCTCAAAATCTGCAACCATGTCGGCAAGACGGAACTCCGGTAATCCACTTTGCTTGGTGCCAAAGAAATCGCCCGGTCCCCGCAGATCCAGATCTCGACGGGATACCTCGAATCCATCTTCGGTTTCCGTCATGACCTTCATGCGCTCCTGCCCCACCTCTGTCTTGGGGTCTGCAATGAGTACACAATAGGATGCATGAGCGCCCCGACCGACCCGACCACGAAGCTGATGCAGCTGCGATAGACCGAAGCGGTCCGCATCCATAATGACCATCAGCGTTGCGTTAGGCACATCGACCCCGACCTCCACAACTGTTGTGGAGACCAGAAGCTGAATTTCGTTGCTGTAAAAGTCACGCATCATCTCTTCCTTCTCGCCAGCCGTCATCCGTCCATGCAGCAGACCTACAAGGTACTTCGGAAAGTTCTGCTGCATCTGGATATGCAGGTCAATGGCATTCTGTACATCTAGCTTCTCCGACTCTTCAATGAGCGGGCAGATCAGATAGGCCTGACGTCCCTGGTCCACTTCTCGCGAAATAAAACCAAGAACCCGGTCCATCATGTCATGCTTGACCCAGTACGTCGAGATAGGAATCCGCCCCTTTGGACGTTCCGAGATGGTCGATACTTCAATATCACCAAAAGCTGTAATGGCAAGCGTTCGCGGTATCGGCGTCGCCGTCATCGTTAACACATCCGGGTTATAGCCTTTACGCCGCAAAATGCTGCGCTGGTTCACACCGAAGCGATGCTGTTCATCTGTAACAACAAGACCCAAGTCACGGAAAAATACATCCTCCTGAATCAAAGCGTGTGTACCCACAACGATATCGATCATACCCATCTGCAAGGATGCAATCAGATCTTTGCGCTTCCGTCCATTCACACTGCCCGTTAACAGCCCCACAGTTACGCCAAAAGGTTCAAAAAGCTTTTGCAGTGAGCGCATATGCTGTTCTGCCAAAATCTCCGTAGGGACCATCAGAGCCCCCTGAAAACCGGAACGAACGGTCGTATACAACGCAATCGCCGCAATAACCGTTTTACCTGAGCCTACATCTCCCTGCAGCAATCGATTCATCGAATACGGCGAACGCATATCATGCAGAATTTCAAGCTCTACTTTCTTCTGTGCATCCGTCAGTTCAAATGGCAAACTGCGAACAAACTCCCGAATCGTCGTATTATCCGTTGTGTGCACTACACCATCCATACGATCCCGGTTCAATGCACGATACGCCTGCATCTTGAGTTGAAACAAAAATAGCTCCTCATACACCATCCGCTGTCTGGCCTGCTGGCCTTCCCGGTTATCCTGCGGACGGTGAATCCCGGCAATCGCCTGTTTGCGAGGCATGAATCCATATTTGTTCATGAGTGATTGAGGCAGAATTTCGGGGATCATTTCCCCGAATTGGACTAACCCCTGATTAATCGTTTTGCGCATCCATGACTGCGTTAGCTTGCCGGTTACCGAATACACAGGCTGCAGCGTGCCCGATCGTCCTTCCCCTTTATCCGGGAATTCCGAGTCCGTTACGGTCATCTGCATACGTTTCTGTTCCCATTTCCCCGTAATAACAATCTCGCGATTGGGCGTAAGCTGTTCTTTCAGAAAATGCCGATTGAACCAGGTGGCTGAAATCATCCATTCTTCCGTCATCACCTTACAGGTAAGGCGTGACTTTTTGCCATAACGCTGCAACACCGGGATGCCCATCACTTTACCCTGTACCGTAATTTTGTCCCCGTCCTTCACCTCACTGAGCGAACGCAGCCGATAATCCTCATAACGGAACGGATAATATTCAAGCAAGTCTTTTACAGTAGAGATGCCAAAGGCGTGAAGCTCTCCCTCTTTGAGAGCACTCACGCCGCTAATTTGTTTTACCGATATTTCTTCCCATTTCATGTCTAATCCCTCATTCCGGAACAGGCCACATAAAGATGGCAATTACGCCAGGCCCAACATGGCTGCCAACGACAGCTCCAATATTGGTATACACCACTTCATTCAGTGTAAAATGTCCACGTAATTGCTCTGCACAAGCGATCGCTGATCCGGGGTCTGCGGTATGACCTACCGCCAGATTAACACGTTGACCCGCCAGATCCTGCTGAAACAGCTCAATAATGCGTGCCATGGCTTTTTTGTGACCTCTGACTTTCTCCACTGCGTAAATAACGCCTTCCTCATCAATGGACAAGATCGGTTTAATATTCAGCAATGTTCCCAAGATGGCCGCAGCTTTGCCAATCCGGCCGCCTTTCTGCAAATACTCCAATGTATCTACGAGAAAGAACAGCTTGCGGCTCTTCTGCATGGCTGCTACAGCCGCAGTGATCTCCGCAGCGGATTTGCCTTGTTCGGCAAGCTCGGCAGCCTGTACGACCAATAAACCATATCCATAGGATGCAGACTTCGAATCCAGTACCGTTATATCGCCCTCACGTTCCAGCAACGATTTGCCGAGCAGTGCCGATTGATAGGTACCACTCATGCCGGAAGACAAATGAATCGATACAATGGGCCGTTCCGGGTTCTCATCCAACAGCGTGTTATAGATATTCATAAAATCGGTGGGAGAAGGCTGTGAGGTTGTAGGCAGCACAGATACCTTCTCCAATTTTGCATAGAACTGTTCCGAAGTCAGATCAACGCCGTCTGCATAAGCTTCTTCCCCGAACAAAACACGCAGCGGAACAACATGAATCCCGTATTTACGGATCAGTTCTTCCGGTATATCTGCCGTGCTATCGGTTACGATCGCAACCTTGTGGCTCATCAGATCCCCTCCTCTTTGCTTAAGTGCTTCAGGACTCTACAGAGAACAAATAATAATAAACCGGCTGTCCTCCAAGATGCACCTCTACCTCAGCATCAGGATATTGTTCTTCAAGCCATGTGACAAGCGCAGCGGTAATCTCAGGGGTAGCCTCGTCCCCTTCAAGGATGGTCACCACTTCATCTCCGCTCTCCATCATCTGTTGCAGCAGACCTTCACATGCGTGCAGCATGCTTTCGTCCGTTGCAACGATCTTGGAATTATGGATACCGATGTAGTGTCCCGCTTTGATATCAAGCTCATCATATTGTGTATCTCTGACCGCATGAGTCACTTGACCGGACTGTACCCGGCTAATCGCCTCAAGCATATGGTCACGGTTGGTTTCTGCAGACTCATCCTCCTGGAAAGCAAAAGCCGCTGCCATACCCTGAGGGATCGTCTTGCTCGGAATCACAATAATTCGACGCTCATCTTCAAGCAACTCCCTAGCCTGCTCGGCAGCAAGTACAATATTGGAGTTGTTCGGCAAAATAAATACCTGTTCTGCCGCGATCGAACGCACCGCTTTCACAAAATCTTCAGTGCTCGGATTCATCGTCTGTCCACCAGACAGAACAACATCCACGCCAAGACTCTGGAAAATCTCCGCAATGCCGTCACCGGAAGATACTGCGATGAAACCATATGGTGCCATCTCATCTGCTGGGAGCACGGCTTTTTCCACGCTACGCGCCGCTTCAGGCGGAATCTCTGCGAACAGCTCAGGCGAAGGCGCAATGTCCATGCCTGCAGTCAGCAGATCACGATGCTGCTCACGCATATTGAGAATGTGAATTTGTGTGATTTCGCCATAACGGAGAGCCAGGTTTAATACATCCCCAGGTGTCTTGGAATGCACGTGAACCTTAATCACTTCATCGTCAGCAATAATAATGATGGAATCCCCGTTAACTGACAACGCTTTCCGGAATGCTTCGTCATCAAATGCAACACCTGCGTTCTCTCCAAGCTCGCGGTTTATAAAGAACTCCATGTCATACAGGAACTCAATATCTTCCGTTTCCAGTCGCGCCTGGGCAGACATTGGCATCTCTGGCACGATTACCTGCTGTGCAGGCTTCGCAGAAACCACTTCTGACGGTGCAGCCGGTTTCAATGCAGATGCCGCTACGGTTGGTTGTACGTCTCTCTGGAAGGATGTACGACTTGCCCCGTCCGTTTGCAACAGAACGTCCATAAAGCCTTCGTAAATATATACAAGCCCCTGGCCGCCTGAATCCACAACACCAACCTGTTTCAATACAGGCAGCAATTCCGGAGTCATTGCCAGTGCTTCTTTTGCTTTTAACAATACTTCATTCATTAATTCAGTTATATCATTCGTCCGTCTTGCGTAGTAGCTGGCATGTTTCGCCGCTTCCTTGGCTACGGTAAGAATGGTCCCTTCAACGGGTTTCACTACGGCTTTATAAGCTGCGTCCACACCGTTCTGCAGGGCTGCGGCGAACTGGAGTGTATTCAGTTCCTCATAAGGAGCAGCTGAACGACTGAATCCGCGGAACAATTGCGATAATATTACTCCGGAATTCCCCCGTGCGCCCATAAGCAGGCCTTTTGATAAAATACCGGCAGCTTCTCCGATGGAGGCAGAACTCTTGCGTTTAATCTCTGCGACTCCTGCACTCATTGTCAAATTCATGTTCGTTCCCGTGTCACCATCCGGCACAGGGAAAACATTCAGGGAATTGACGTGCTCTGCATGCTGTCCAAGTTGTTCCGCTCCGGCAAGTACCATTGCGGTGAAATCTGTTCCATTTAAAGAACGTATACTCAAGTGAGAATTCCCCTTCCTAGCTTGATACACGAACATCTTGCACCAAGATGTTATCTGGTCTGTTCATGCGCAAACGCTTATCGCGTTATTCTTCGTCCATACCTTGTCCGGCACAGGCATAATAATACATAATGTCAGCCGGATTAACGGTCTGGGCGGCCGGGCAACCGATATCCTGCAATTGCTCTGTTACCCCTAATTCGGGGCATACGGATATGCACCGGTATCAAGAGCCGGCATGAATGCCGCATGGAGACTGGTGCCAATGATGGAATGCCGCAGCTCACAGCGTTGCCAAAAAAGCAGACCACCGACCCTTTAAGGCCGGTTTTTTCTCCGGCTCCCCCGCGGCAACAGCCTGTTCAACGCTGTATTATGGACTATTCAACATTGTACTATATTAGACAGGAGAAATAAATAAAGTTTTTGGATCAGTTGACGAAGCTTTTTTCAATATGATATTATATTCAAGTATTGTTTTATGCAGGTTTAGTAATGGAAATGATCCGGCTATGCCGGCTTGAACAACGCCATTAGCTACTGGAACCTGACCATTGTGGTCAGGAAGAACAATTTAGCCCGTCTGGAATGGCATTCGTGTCTCCTTAGGGCAACTGGTTATTTTAGGATAGGAGGTGTAATCTATGTCTCGCAAATGTTATGTGACAGGTAAGAAACCGGGCACCGGTAACCACGTATCCCACGCTAACAACCGTAACCGTCGTTCTTGGGGCGTAAACGTTCAGAAGGTCCGCATTCTCGTGAACGGTAAACCAAAACGTGTATACGTAAGCACCCGTGCACTGAAAGCCGGTAAAGTGACTCGCGTATAATCACGCAAAGCTACTATAAATCGGGTAAGCAAAAAGCACCTTGTTCCTTGCAGGTGCTTTTTTGGTATTCAGAAATAAAATCATGAATACACACATCAGCATGTGAATGTCCGCCGCATGGCGCTTCGCAGGTCCGAATTCCAGATGATCCTGAAGCCAAAGCGGCGGTATTCGCCAATGGAACCTTTTAATCATGTCAGTTCTTTTGAAACGTATTAAGAATCGCCTTTACAAACCCTCCCAAAAACTTCGGCAGTTTGAATGTGTAAAATTTCATACTTCACCCTCCCCATCATGCTCATGCATCCGCCGTATCCTATGCTCCAGGCCTTCTTTGCCTTAAACACGACAAAAAAGGCTACATGAGAAACCTGCTCATGTAACCATATTTATGCGGAACCCTTTGTCCCTATTCCACAATGACGAGCCTGGTTATCAGGTCATTTAGGTTTGAGTAGGGATATATTGATAAGCAGCGATCATGAATACACTCAATAAGTAATACAGTATGCTGAAAATCACAAAAGTAACCCGAAGTCCTGTACGGTCAAATTTGCGGAAGTACATAATGACAACACCAACCCCGATCAATGACGTAATCGCATTGTATGGGGATTGAATAACCGCAAACATAGCAAGCACCAGTCCCGTAACGAGACTCGCAGCCATGGTCCACAGCGTCTCCTTGAGGTTCATGCTCAGCCTCCGTAACTACTGCGAATTTCGGCAATCGCGGCAGCGCGATCTTCACGTCCAAATACAGCACTTCCCGCAACGAGCACATCCGCTCCAGCTTCAACCACAAGCGGAGCCGTGTCGGCAGCAATACCGCCATCCACTTCAATATGCACGTCATGACGTCCTTTTTCGTTCAACCAGCTACGAATTTGCTTGATTTTGTTCATGGTGCCAGAGATGAAAGCCTGTCCACCAAAACCGGGATTTACGGTCATGACAAGCACCATATCCACATCGTCCAGCACTTCCTGAATAGCACTCGCCGGAGTTCCCGGATTAAGGGCAACCCCTGCTTTAACTCCCTGTTCCTTAATCAGATGAATAACCCGGTGCAGATGCACACAAGCCTCAGCATGAACCGTAATGACAGCCGCGCCAGCTTTTGCAAATTCCTCAACATAACGCTCTGGGTTCTCAATCATCAAATGCACATCAAGCGGCAAGCTTGTATGTGGAGCGATCGCTTTTACAATCGCAGGTCCAAGCGTAATATTAGGGACGAAATGACCGTCCATGACATCAACATGAATCCAGTCTCCGCCAGCAGCTTGGGCTTCCGCCACTTCCGCGCCGAGACGGGCAAAATCCGCAGATAAAATAGATGGGGCAATTTTAATCATATTAATACCTCCGCTTTTTGTCTTTCATTTCTGTAAGGAATTGTTCGTAATGCTTATAACGGCTTTCGGAAATCATTCCCTCCGCCTTGGCTGCAAGCACCCGGCAACCTGGTTCGTGCGTATGGGTGCAGCCTCGGAACTTACACTGATCGGCATATTGAGCAAACTCCCGGAAGCAAGTGGATAACTCCTCCACACCAATCTCCAGGAAGTCCAGTTGGCTGAATCCCGGCGTATCCGCGACAAAGCCACCATTATCCAGAGGTATGAGCTCCACGTGCCTGGTGGTGTGTTTCCCTCGGCCAAGGCGCATGCTGATTGCACTGGTCTCCAGGGTTAGACCTGGCATCAAGGCATTCAGCATCGAAGATTTACCTACACCGGATTGCCCGGAGAATACGCTAATCTTGCCGGCAAGACGCTCCTTGAGCAGTTCATTGCCTTCACCGGTTCGTGAACTGGTAGAGATAACTTCATATCCAATTTGCTCGTACATAGCTTTTACTTCTGCTACTGTATCACGGGCATCGTTTTCTGGATCAGCCAGGTCCTGCTTCGTGAGCACAATCAGTGCATCCAGTCCAGCTTGTTCGATATGTACCAGGAATTTGTCCAACAGATTGAGATTCATGTCCGGTTCCTTAACGGAAAATAACAGAACAGCCAGACTTACATTGGCAACAGGTGGACGAATTAACTCCGTTTCACGTTTGCGAATCTCATCTACTGTTCCTTCTCCGTTCTCTGTCAGCATATAGCTGACTCGGTCACCCACAAGTGGTGAAGTACCCCGTTTTCTGAAGATACCTCTGGCCCGGCATTGAACGGCGGAGCCTTCAACCGAAGGCACCCCGCTGTCTTCCAGTGGCATGACATAATAGTAACCGCTTAGCGCTTTAACGATGATACCTTCTGGCATAGCTCCGTCGCCCTCCTTTAATTTACAGTACATTTACCCTGAACGTCGGCAATAAGCCGCCCTTATGGACGGCTTGATGCGTTAACGACTTCCTTTTTCTTATCTTTTCCCTTGGCGAGACCATTTCCGTTCTTCATCGCAGAAGTATCTGCCTCGCCATTTTCCCCTTCACCCTCAACAGGTGTATCCGGTTCACCTTCCTGATTCGTATCCACGGTGCCTTCATCATCACCACCACCGCCTTGTTCAGGCTCCTCCGTTGTTGGAGGGGGGTCTGCACCCTTCTCAGGCTCAATGGTAGGCATAACTACCGTTCCGTTTTTGGCATCACTATAGGACACCAGATACGTATCCAAGAATTGGCCATCCCGGTAGACAGAGACAACACCGTCGACGTTAGGAGCCAGAATAAGCGGAATTGTCAGCGTTTGAGCAGACTTGATTGTCCGGGTCCCCCATTCTTGACTTTTGCCACGAGCATCTTCGAAAGTAATTCGAATTTTGCTGCTCTTTCCTATTTCTTTTGGCGAAACGTTAATGTTATAGGCGTAGTTCAATGCCTCTGGCGGATATCCAGTACTAATGAAAATGGTAATTTTGTCACCAGGGTTCACGTCTGCACCGGCTTCCACAGGCCATTGCTGTGTCACTTTGCCTTTATCTATAGTGTAGCTCGACTCTTCCTGAACTTGAGCAAGGATTAACCCAGCGGATTTGAGCATACTCTCCGCCTCACTTCGAGTATGGTTTTTCAAATCCGGCATTTTTATCGTTTCGGAGCCTTTGCTAACGGTTAGAACAATTTCTGTCGCTTCAGGATCAAATTCTTCATTGACTCCAGGGGTCTGGGAGATCACATTCCCGGATGCAATGTCATTCGAGAAATCATCCTTGCGTTTGATCTGATCCCCGTTGATGCCAAGAGCGATCAACTTCTTGACAGCCTCATCATAGGTATTGCCTTCGACGCTGATCATTTTGGTCAGTTCTTTTTCCGCCCCAACACTCAACTGGACCTCGGAGCCTTCCTTGACCACATCGCCTTCATTTCGGGTCTGTTCAAATACAATACCCGGATCAACGCCTTCCTTGTACTCCCGTATGACATTATCACTGACAACAAGCCCGTTATCCTGCAACATTTGACGAGCCTTTTCCTCGGTTTGGCCAATCACATTGGGTACAGTCACGTCAGGCACAACAAGCATACCTTTCACGTACCACACAACTCCAACCATGGCGATAAGAATAAGCACGGTCAACGAGATCAGCAGCGCTGGCTTCTTCCAGTTCTTTGTTTTGGATTTGCCCTTGTTGTTATCTTGGTCAGACTCCATCACGGGTATAGCACCTGTGGATGTAACTCCACGTGGCTCCGGCTTAATCGCCGGCATAACACGGGTCTGATCGATATCATCCTCATCCGGAAAATCAATCTTCGTTTCATTACGTCTTTCCGGCATCAGGCAGGTTTCCAGATCCGTCTGCATTTCTTTAGCGGATTGGTAACGCTCCTGCGGATTTTTGCGCATGGATTTCAGAATAACGTTCTCCACGCTTTGCGGGATAAGCGGATTGAATTTGCGCGGTTCATCAAACTCTTCCTGCAAATGCTTCAAAGCAACGCTAATTGGACTCTCTCCCAGGAACGGAAGCTGCCCAGTCAGCATTTGATAGAGTACTATACCAAGAGAATATAAGTCCGACTTCTCGCCAGTCACGATGCCTTTGGCATGCTCAGGTGAGAAGTAATGTACGGAACCGACCACTGAGCCGGTCTGAGTAATCGTCGTGGACGTAACCGCACGGGCAATCCCGAAATCCGTTACTTTCACACGGCCATTACGACCAATCAATATATTATGGGGTTTGATATCCCGATGAATGATCTGATTATGATGTGCATGATCGAGAGCATCTGCAATCTGGGAGGCGATTCGAACGGCCTCGTCCACCTGCAGAGGCGCCCGTTCTTTAATAATTTCATTCAGGTTTTTGCCTTCAACATATTCCATGACAATATAATGAACGTCATCTTCCTGCCCTACATCATAAACACTAACTACGTTAGGATGTGACAGCGAAGCTGCTGATTGTGCTTCTCTGCGGAAACGGCGGATAAACTCTTCGTCATGAACAAATTGCTGCCGTAACACTTTGATGGCAACGTTCCGGTTGAGCAACAGGTCCTGGGCCTTATACACAAGAGCCATGCCGCCACCGCCGACACGCTCGATCACTTCATAGCGTCCGCCTAGCTGGTGCCCAATCATGACTCACACCCCGTTTCCGATATCACGGAACCTTCCTTTTGCAGTTCGAATAATGCCACCGTGATATTGTCATCTCCTCCAGCAAGCAAAGCCAGCTGAAGCAAGCGATCCGCACGATCTTCCAATGCCAGTTCCAGATTACCTGCGACCTGAATGATCTGCTCATTGCTGACCAGATTACTAAGCCCGTCACTGCACAGGAGAAGAACTTCGCCTTCTTCCAATTTGACGGTATCCAGATCCACCTTCACTTCCGCGTCTGTGCCAAGTGCACGTGTCAGCACATTGCGACGCGGATGATGAGAGACATCTTCTTTGCTGATCTGACCATTTTTGAACAATTCATTGACCAGTGTATGGTCCTCGGTCAACTGGATCACATGTTTGTTTGCAATTTTGTATGCTCTGCTATCACCGATGTGACCAATAACGCCTTCCGTATCATTTAATAACGCCGCAACCACGGTGGTTCCCATGTTGTGGTAATTATCATCCGAGGAGGCAGTACGGAAGATCACTTCGTTGGCATGCAAAATAGCATCGCTCAATGCGGCTGACAAAGACGCATGTGAAAGACCCGGCTCAAGCGTTCCCAGATCCTGCACCAACGTCTCTACCGCCAGGCGGCTCGCAGTATCTCCTGCAAGATGTCCGCCCATACCATCGGCAACAATACCCAGAATATAACCTGTATCGAGATTTCGAATCCAGGATGAATCTTCATTCACCGAACGCACCCGTCCGATATGGCTCACATGAACTGTTTTGATCAAAACGTTCTCACCTCAACTCCATATGCTTTGCACGAAGCTGACCGCAAGCGGCAGCAATATCATGTCCCTGTTCACGACGAATGGTTACATTAACACCCTGCTCCGAGAGAATCTTCTGAAAATTGAAAATGTCGCTTCTGGATGTCCTTACGTACTTGCGCTCAGGTACATGGTTGACCGGAATCAGGTTCACGTGGCACAGCATGTTCTTAAGCACGCTTGCCAGTTCTGCCGCATGTTCCGGCTGATCATTCACACCACCGATAAGTGCGTACTCAAACGTAATTCTGCGACCCGTTTTCGCCAAGTAATAACGCAACGACTCCATTACATCCTCAAAAGGAAAACGGCGGTTTACTGGCATCAATTTGGAACGCAATGCATCATTTGGCGCATGGATGGAGATCGCCAGGTTAATCTGTGTATCTTCATCTGCAAACTTGTAAATGTTTGGTACGATTCCACTTGTGGACACCGTGATATGGCGCTGACCGATATTCAGCCCTTTTTCGTGAATCATGATACGCAGGAACGTCATTGTTGCTTCATAGTTCTCAAAAGGTTCACCTGAACCCATGATTACGATGCTGCTGACCCGCTCACCGCGTTCGTCCAAAATTTTCTGGGCTTGCACAACCTGAGCGACAATTTCCCCAGCCGTAAGGTTACGTTTCAGTCCGCCCAGCGTGGATGCACAGAACGTGCAACCAATCCGGCAGCCAACCTGTGTTGTTACACAGATGCTGTTACCATAGTTGTGCTTCATGATAACTGTTTCGATCGCATGATCATCATGCAGACCGAACAGGAATTTCACCGTTCCATCCTTGGATTCAAATTTCGTAATTTCAGTAAGTGTAACGAATTCAAATTGTTCAGTCAGCTTTTCACGCAGCGCTTTGGACAGGTTCGTCATTTCACTGAAATCATTCACACGTTTCACATAAATCCAGTCGAAGATCTGACCACCGCGAAAAGCCGGCTCCCCGTTCTCAACAGCCCACTGTTGCAGCTCCTCCAGGGAATAATCATATATAAAAGGTTTCATTTTGTTGTCAACACCTATTCCTTCTTTTCTTTTCATTCTTCCTATTCTATCACAAAGACCACTTTACATCCATGTATACCCTTGATGCCTGTACTTCATGCATTATAACACCTCAGTGCCTGCATCGCACCCTATCATCACTTTTTACTGATGTTAAACCTTGAGGCTAATCACAAAGAAATCCGCCGAAGTTCCCCTCGGCGGCTATCCTTCAGTGCTCTATTAAACTGTTAATCCGCTATCCTTGTCAACCTGGCAATGAAAAATCCGTCACTGTGAGCGTACTGTGGCAGGATCTGCACGCCACCGTTCACAACCTTCCACTCGGCTGTTTCCAGACCAGACCAGGCAGACTCTTCAGCCGCCTTGTATTCCGGATGCCGGTCCAAAAAGTCAGCAACTCTATGCTCGTTCTCCGCAGGCTCGATTGTACACGTACTATACACCAGAATACCACCTGGCTTTAATAGCGGTGCAACCCGATCCAACAGTTCACGTTGCAGATTGGAGATTTCGTGGATATCTTCCACAGTTTTGGTCCATTTGACATCCGGCTTGCGGCGAATAACACCTAGACCGGAACATGGCGCATCCAGCAGAATACGGTCAAACGATGCCTCCGGATAACGCGCATCCAGATCAAGCGCATCACCTGTCACAGCATCAATGCAGCTGAGTCCCAGACGATCTGCCTGATCCATGATCAACTGACGTTTGTGAGCATGTACATCATTGGCCACAATCCGTCCACGGTCCTGCATTTTCTCAGCCATATGGGCTGTCTTTCCGCCGGGAGCTGCACAACAGTCCAATACAGTCTGACCTTCTTCAGGCCCAACTGCCTCGGCTACAAGCATGGAACTTTCATCTTGAACGGACAGCAAGCCATCCCGATACCAGGACGTAAGAGCCATGTTGCCACCACTACGAACGAGAATACCGTCTGGACTAAGTCGGGAAGGTTCCACGATCGCACCCGTGCTCACCATCTCTTGCATCAGTTTCTCACGTGTAGTCATTGTCGTGTTCACACGAACACTAACCGCAGGCGGTTCATTATTTGCACGACAGATCGCTTCCGCTGTCTCTTCGCCATATTGACTGATCCAGCGTTCGACCATCCACAGCGGGTGAGAATGTTCCAGTGAGATACGTTCAGCAGCGGGCAGATGTTCAGGGATGCGCAGCTCATCACGATTGCGAATCATGTTCCGCAGAACGCCATTCACCATACCGGAGATGCCCTGATGACCCAATTTCTTAGCCAAATTGACGGCTTCACTCACTACCGCGTGTTCTGGAATACGGTCCAGATATAACATCTGGTACACGCTGATGCGCAGCAGGCTGCGAACCCAAGGTTGCAGCTTGGATACACCTTTGGCTACATAGCGTTCCAGATAATAATCAAGGGTATTCCGTCTCGCGATCGTACCATAGACTAATTCTGTAGCCAGTCCAGCATCTGCCGGACTTAGCTCGGCCTCTTTCAGACGCCGGTTCAGCTCAAGGTTGCTGTAAGCTCCTTCTTGCTCAACGGCGCTCAGTACCTTTACGGCGAGTGCACGAGCAGATGTTTTGGGCCGTTCGGAACGCGAGGCACCATTGGCCGAAGCTGGGGATTTAGATGAATTTCCTGCACGACCCGATTTCCCCGAGTTCGGACGACGTTGGTTTCCTCCGCGTCCGGACGCATTTCCTGCGACTTTATGACCATTTCCTGATGGACGGCCCGGTGTATTTCCGCTCATTGCAGCACCGTTCCTGGTTTCAGGGTACCACCACGGGCAAAGTCAGCAGCTTGCATTACTTTTTTGCCCGCGGGCTGAACCTCAGTAAGCCAGAGAGAACCGTCACCTGTGCGAACTTCAATCCCGTTTTTGCCCAATTGTAACACCGTTCCCGGCTCAGCTTGTCCAGCATCCGAAGACGAGAGTACATCCGCCTGCTTCGGATTTGCTGCTGCCCAGACCTTGAAGACCTGATCATCCCACATCGTAAATGCACCCGAGAACGGCACAAGACCGCGAATCTGATTGAACAATTCACGCGACGTGCGATTCCAGTCCATCTTCTCGTCATCCCGAGTCAGATTACGTGCATATGAAGCCTCGGCTTCATCCTGTGGGACAGCCGTTGTTTCGCCAGCAACCAGCCGCGGCATTTCTTCCTGAAGCAATTTGGAACCCGCTTCGCTGAGCTTTACAAACATGGATCCTGATGTATCTTCATCCGTAATCGCCACTTCCACACGTGAGATCATATCTCCCGTATCCAAGCCTTCCGCCATAAACATCAGCGTAACTCCCGTCACTGGCTCTCCATTAATAATGGAGCGTTGAATCGGGGCACCACCGCGATATTTTGGCAAAAGAGAGCCATGCACGTTCACACAACCACGAACAGGCATATCCAGCACAGCCTTGGGCAGAATCTGCCCAAAAGCCGCAGTCACAATCAGATCCGGTTTCCATTCAGCCAATCGGGCTACAGCTTCTGGAGCACGCAGTTTCACTGGTTGAAATACAGGCAGGCCGTGGCGTTCTGCCGCAGCCTTGACTGGTGTTGGTGTAAGCACCTTTTTACGTCCCTGTGGTTTATCCGGCTGTGTCACTACCCCAACCACGTTATATCCCTCGGCAATAAGCATATCGAGAGATGGAACTGCAAATTCAGGCGTTCCCATAAAAACAATATTCAAATCGATCACTCCTTAGTTACGACGCGGCCCAGTTTGATCGGCTGCAATTTCGTACACTTTTTCAGCAATATCCGTAAAGAGCACGCCATCCAAATGGTCAATCTCATGTTGGAATGCGCGTGACAACAGCCCGCTGCCCGTAATAATCAGTTCCTTGCCTTCGCGGTCCAGCCCTTTGACTGTAACCGTCTCAAAACGACGCACATCACCGTTAATGCCAGGGATACTCAAGCAGCCTTCGGGTCCAAATTGCTCTCCCTCACTCGAAATAATCTCCGGATTGATCATCTTGATCAGCCCCTGCTCATCTCCGCAATCGATCACAATAAGCCGTTTCAAAATACCAACCTGTGGTGCAGCCAGACCTACGCCTTCAGCGTCATACATTGTATCTGCCATATCATCCAGCAGTTTCTGTACATTAGGTGTAACTTTAGTTACCTCTTTAGCTCTTTTGTGTAGTACCTCATCCGGTTCTTTCACGATAATACGAATCGACATGTTGTAAGCACCTTCCTAATCCTCATCATAATTTCAGGACATCAGGCTCATTTCAAAAATAGTACTGATTTTCTGCTATGTAGCAGGTATCAAAAACTGATTTTAAGATCGAGCCATCATTCATGTTGTTTTTAATCTATGTTTATACCGCTTGTTTACATCCGCATTTTAATACAAATGCTCACATTAACATTTGCGGGTCTACATCCAGACTAATTTGCAGTTTTTGCGCCTGAACATCGTCGTCCATGCGCCGGGCCGTCGCGAGCGCCAGTCCAATGGCGTCGACATCCCCCCGCCATTTTATCATACATTGGAATCTGTATCTATTCTTGATCCGAGGAATTGGTGAGGCTACCGGGCCAAGCACGTCAAAGGCATCATTGCTGAAACGATCCAAACTGCCTAACCAGCCAGCAGCATTTGCCTTTTCTTTCAGTATTCGTGTGTAGTTCTCAGCCAACCGGATCAGTACCGGAAGCTGCTCATGTGAGAAAGTCACCAAAATCAGGCGACAGTAAGGCGGATACTGCAAATTGCGCCGATGCAATAATTCCTCACGGACAAACGAAACATAGTCATGCTGGCTCGCATGCCCAATCGAATAGTGCTCTGGTGTATAGGACTGTACGAATACCTCGCCTGGCAGTTGATGTCGACCAGCACGGCCGGCCACCTGAGTGAGCAGCTGAAATGTTTTTTCGGCAGCCCTGAAATCAGGCAAATTGAGTGCGGAGTCTGCGGTGATGACACCAACCAGAGTGACATCAGGAAAATCAAGCCCTTTGGCAACCATCTGGGTTCCCAGCAATACGTCTGCCTTTTTCTCACGAAACTGCTTCAATAACTTCTCATGCGAACCTTTTTCGCTCGTTGTATCCACGTCCATCCGAATAACACGAATACCCGGGAACAGCTTAGCCAATTCTTCCTCTACCCGCTGTGTACCTGTACCGAAATATCGAATATGCTCACTGCCGCAATCCGGACACACTTCTGGTGCTGCTTCCGCATATCCACAATAGTGACAACGAAGATTATTGGAGCGCTGATGATAGGTTAATGAAATATCACACTCGGGACAGCCTGCAACGTATCCACAACTGCGACACATCACAAAGGTGGAATAGCCACGTCGATTCAGCAGAAGCACGGTCTGTTCCCCGCGTTCCAACCGCTCTTCCAATCCTTTGTGCAAGGCGCGGCTGAACATCGAGCGATTTCCGTCCTTCAACTCTTCGCGCATATCAACAATCCGTACCTCCGGCAGCTTATTACCAAGTGCGCGGGTAGGCATCTCCAACAAAAGTGGTGCAAAATCATCATTGCTCTGTGAACGGGCAGCATAGTAACTTTCCAGCGAAGGTGTCGCTGAACCCAGGACAACGACCGCCTGATGCTGCTGTGCTCTTTTTACCGCTACATCACGGGCATGATATTTCGGGGTTTCTTCCTGTTTATATGAAGTCTCGTGCTCCTCGTCCATAATGATCAGACCAAGACGACTAAACGGAGCAAAGACTGCTGAACGGGCGCCAATGGCAACTTTCACCTGACCTTCCCGAATTTTGCGCCACTCATCATAACGCTCTCCACCAGACAGACGACTATGCATCACAGCAACCTGATCACCAAAACGTCCTTTAAAACGCTCAACCATCTGCGGTGTCAATGCAATCTCAGGTACAAGCACAATTGCCTGTCGATCCTGTTCAATACAGCGCTGAATGGTCTGGAGGTATACTTCCGTCTTACCACTGCCTGTTACACCATGAAGCAAAAAGACGCCATGGCGCCTTTCCTGCAATCGACCATTAATATTGTTATAGACATGCTGCTGCTCGTCGGTCAGATTCAATGGCTCGGTCGCACGGAACTTACGGCCCTGATAAGGGTCACGAAAGACTTCGACGTCCACCGTTGCAACCAGTCCTTTCTCCTCCAGACCTTTGACTGTAGCCGCTGATACCTGAAGTGTGGACAGCAATTCTTTCATCGCCATCGGCAACAGTTCTTTCATTTCCAGCAAGAAAGTCAAAACTTCCTTCTGCCGTTGTGCCTTTGCCGGGAATGAATTCAATGCCTCTTCCGCAGCCGCTACATCCACAGCAAGATCAATGGATTTCATCGTTTTTTTATTCAGCTTGTCCTTAATCGCCTGACTTTCCAGCAGGACACCACTGAGCAGCAACTTCTTGATCAGCACAGCATGATTGGGGTATTTACGACTCAGTTGTTGTAAGGGAACCTGCCCACGACTCTTCACAAAACGAATAATGTCTTGCTGCACCTTTTCTGAAGTCGACTCTTCTCCCCACACAAAAAAAACTTCTTCGCCTGACGCCGAACCTGCCATTTGTCCATCCAGCGCATCTCCAAGGGAGATATACCGTTCTGCTTTCCCTTTCAGCGCAGTCGGTACCATCACCTGTAAAGACAAAATGCGGTTGCTGGCATAACGTTCACTCATCCATTCGGCCAATTCAACCAAATCTTCTGACAACGGTGGAACGATATCTAGCAATTCCTGAATCGGTTTGAGTTTGAATTTCTCCGTACCCGTGCGAGGTACCAGATCAATCACGAAACCCTGCACCGTCCGATGACCAAAAGGTACACCTACCCTGCTGCCAATCTCAATCCATTCACGCATGGATTCCGGCACCAGATAATCAAACGGCCGGTCCGTCTCCTTCACAGGAACATCGACAATAACCTTGGCGATTTCCATATTAATTCCTCCCGGCAATGCGCTCCGCCGCAATCGAAAGCAACCGGCGGGCCACCTCTTCCTTGGCCACCACCTGAAGCTCTTCCACCAAACCTTCACGGTCATAGATGTGCACCGCGTTGGTATCTGTTCCAAATCCGGCACCCGCCTGGGTGACATCATTGGCTACGATCAGATCACAGTTTTTCCGTTCCAGTTTCTCACGTGCATACATTTCTAATGAATTTGTTTCCGCAGCAAAACCAATCAAAAATTGATGGCTCTTCTGCTTACCCAGCGTTTCAAGAATATCTATATTTTTAATAAGTTCAAGCGATAATGTATCGCCTTTCTTCTTGATTTTCTCTGTGTACACTTCCTTGGGGCGATAATCCGCAACAGCTGCGGCCTTAACCACGATATCTGCATTATCCCATTGGCTTACTACCGCATCATACATATCCTGCGCTGACTGCACCGGGATCACCTGTACATTCGCCGGTGGCTGAACCTGGGTATTCCCCATAACCAAAGTCACATCTGCCCCCAGATCACGCGCTGTCGCTGCAATGGCAAAACCCATTTTTCCTGAGGAATCATTGGTAATGTACCTTACCGGATCAATGCGTTCTATGGTACCTCCTGCAGTGACCACAACCTTCTTCCCGCTCAACAAAGAAAGCTGTTCATTACGTTCCCGTTTAACAGATTCCTGCTGTTCAAAAAAACGTTCCACCACATCGACAATCGTCTCTGGTTCTTCCAACCGTCCTTTACCCACATACCCACATGCCAGTTGACCTTCACCCGGTTCAATCATCATGGTTCCGCGCTCGGTTAACAGGCACATATTATGCTGTACCGCCGGATGATCATACATATGTACATTCATCGCTGGCGCAATCATCACCGGAGCAGTGGTTGCAAGCAAGGTTGTTGAGAGCATATCATCTGCCATCCCATGTGCCATTTTGGCAATCACATTGGCTGTTGCCGGAGCAACCAACACAAGATCGGCCATATCAGCCAGATGAATATGCGAGACGACCGAAGGCTCCCGCTCATCAAATGTATCACTATATACTACATTTCGGGTCAAGGTTTGCAGCGTTAATTCGGTAATAAACTGTTTCGCGGAATTCGTCATAATGACATGAACGTCCGCTCCTTTTTGCACCAGCCTGCTGCATAATGTAGCCGCCTTGTATGCGGCTATGCCGCCAGTCACACCAAGCACGATTTTTTTACCGTTCAACATGGTTATCCCCCCGATATATACGACCTTTATAAGGATGAATAGAGAAAAAAATAACAACCTCGCGGTTGTCAAATAAATCCGGCTTGCGCCGTATGCAGTTGAAGAGCAGCCGCAGGCGGCTTACTCTTCTTCCTCTTCGTCCTGTCCTTTGATGACAACGAGCAGATCACCATAAATTTCTTCAAGTGCAACGCCAACCTGTTTATGGGATCTGGCATTTCTCAAATCCGTTTTCTCACCTTCACGAAGCTGTCTTGCCCGGCGGGAAGCGGCAACAACAAGGGAATACTTGCTGTCGACTTTGTTCATCATTTCATCAATAGAAGGATACAGCATATTTACAAAACACCTCTTTGCATTAGTATAATCACAATTCGCCGCCTGACGGAATCATGGTGAACCGCTCGATACGCTAACCAGACTTGAGCTGCTCTACATATATCCTATGACAGCAGCTCCACTGATTATCACATTTTGCGGCGGCAAATGGATTATTTATTGATCTTACAATGTTCGGCGATAATGATGCTTTCTATTCGTTTACACGCCAAATCAATTTCATCATTAACGACAGCGTAATCGTACTGCTCCAGCAGACTGATCTCATCTACCGCGACGGACATCCGGTGATCAATCGTCGCCTGACTTTCCGTACCACGGCCCTGAATGCGATCTTTAAGCTCGTCCAATGAAGGAGGCAACAGAAATACAAAGATCCCTTCCGGGAACTTTTCTTTCACTTTCAACGCGCCTTGAACTTCAATCTCAAGAATGATGTCCCTGCCTTCGTTAATCGTTTTCTCCACAAAATCACGCGGTGTTCCGTAATAGTTCCCTACATATTCTGCGTGTTCCAACAATTGATCTTCAGCAATCATGTTCAGGAATTCTTCATGGCTTCTGAAGAAATAATTGACGCCGTGTTCCTCACCCAGACGTGGCTGACGAGTCGTTGCCGATACAGAATAAATCAATTCCGGCACCCGTTTGCGCAAAGCGCTGCATACTGTACCCTTCCCGACCCCAGATGGGCCGGACAACACTACCAGTAATCCCTTAGACATATTACACTCCATTTTATTCGTCGTTGTCATCATCTTTCGAAGAAAGACGATGGGCGACCGTTTCTGGCTGAACCGCAGACAGAATGACATGATCGCTATCCGTAATAATTACGGCACGAGTACGTCTTCCGTATGTTGCGTCTATCAGCATATGACGGTCTCTTGCCTCTTGTATAATTCTCTTGATCGGCGCCGATTCCGGACTCACGATGGATATAATCCGGTTCGCCGATACGATGTTACCGAATCCAATGTTAATGAGTTTGATTGCCATAATCAGGTTCTTCCCCCTATACATGCGACTCTTTTGCCGAAATATGACCGTTCATTCGATATTCGCCGCTTGCTCACGAATTTTCTCCAGTTCCGCCTTCATCTCGACAACACGGTTCACCAGAGCCAAATGGTTGGCTTTTGATCCAATCGTATTGACTTCCCTATTCATCTCCTGAATAAGAAAGTCCAACTTGCGGCCTACTGGCTCATCACTTTTCAGCAGTTCCCTGCTCTGTCCAAAGTGACTCTGTAGACGCGTAAGCTCTTCCTCTATGTTAGAACGATCGGCAAACATAGCAATTTCCATACCTAATTTATGCTCGTCAAAAGGGAAAGAGCCTTCTTCCTGCATTTCCGTAAGCCTTTGTCTTAACTTGTTGCGATGATCACTCACCACAGTCGGCGCAAGAGCAAGCATCTCGGTATGCAGTGATTCCAGACGACTGACACGTCGTTCCAGATCACTGGCCAGATGAAGACCCTCGCGGGCGCGCATCTGCTCCAGACCGGATAAAGCATCTTCCAACCCCTGCTGCAGGACACGCTCCCATTCGTCCTTCTGCTCTTCCGGAAGCGAACTCGTCCCATCCGAATGAACCATGACATCTGGAAGTGCCAGCATATCCATAATACTCGGTTTGCCCTGCATACCATAGCGGCTTTCCAATTGCTCTGCGGCCTGAAGATAGGCCCTGACCGCCTGCTCATTCAGAACAGCGGGAAGAGCCTGGTCTTCATCTTTTTCTTTCATTACATAAACATCAATCCGCCCACGTTTTAAGCGGCTCTGTACCTTTTTCCTCAATCCGTCTTCATAACACGTCCACTCTCTTGGGAGACGCATCATCACTTCGCAATAACGATGATTGACAGACTTGATTTCCAATTGTACCTTATAGCCTCCAAAATGAAAGGCGGATTGACCGTATCCGGTCATACTGAATGACATCGGCATCACATCCGTTACACTATTGTAATTGATTATTAGGGTTGAAACAAGTAGGACATTGATGCTCCGACTTCTCCCACACATATTGGGTCAGTTCGGCCGTCATACTATAGAACATAAATGGAGTCATTAAATAGATTCCTTTGAAATGTTTTGTTGCTACATCCAGAAGCTCCTTGGCGATCTTCACACCCATTGCTCGACCTTCTTCACCTTCGAGACCAGCCATCCGGGAACGCACTTCATCCGACAGCTGAATACCCGGAACCTCATTATGCAGATATTCTGCATTTCGGCCGCTGGCTAACGGCATTACCCCTACAAAGATCGGCACATCCAGATGCTTGGTCGCTTCATGCATGGCTATAATTAGTTCAGGATCGTATATCGGCTGCGTCATAATATAATCGGCTCCGGAAGCAATCTTTTTCTCAAGCCGCTGTACAGCCTTATCCAAATGTTTCACATTCGGGTTGAATGCGGCACCGATAACAAAGCCTGCCTTCTGCTTGAGCGGTTTACCGGAGAAGGATACTCCATCGTTCAACTGCTTGATCATACGTATAATTTCAAAAGAAGTCAGATCGTATACCGAGCTTGATCCGGGCAAGTCTCCAAATCGTGCAGGGTCACCTGTTACAGCGAGTACATGATTAATGCCTAGAGCATCAAATCCCATCATGTGCGATTGTGTCCCGATCAGATTCCGGTCACGACATGCAATATGCACCAGTGGGCGCAATCCTGTACGGTCCTGAACAAGATGGCCGAGAGCCATATTACTCATCCGGGTAACCGCTAGGGAATTATCAGCCAATGTTAACGCATCTGCACCTGCTGCTTTCAATGTCTCGGCACCTTTCATAAACTTCGCAATGTCGAGATCACGCGGTGGGTCAAGTTCGACGATGACCGTATGACGTTGTTTGACTAGATCCACAATCGTAGGCTGCCCACCCCGTCCAGACCGTTCATCTACATTCTCATGCAGGATAATACGCGGTTTCGACTCGGATGGATCAGGTTCCAGTATTGGAACAGGTGTGTATTCAACAAGAGCCTGGGCGATTGCGGCGATATGATCAGGTGTTGTACCACAGCAGCCTCCGATGATACGTGCGCCCAGATCAGCGAATTGCACTGCCGTCTGTCCGAAGTATTCCGGTGACGCTCCATAACGGAACTGACCATCGACGTAATCCGCTGCACCCGCATTCGGGTAAACAGACATTGGGACACCGATACGGCCTGACACCGTCTCCATCGCCCGCATAATTCCGTTTGGACCGGAACGGCAGTTGAAACCAATGACGTCAGCCCCTTGCTCACGCATGATTCGAAAAGCTTCTGGCATCGTATATCCATCCAGTGTATGCCCTACATCCTCAACAGCGAACTGTCCAATTACCGGGAGATCACTCAGCTTGCGCGCCTGTAGAAGGGCGATATCCATTTCCTCGATATCATAGAAGGTTTCGAGCAGAATGCCGTCCACTCCTTCTTCGAGCAGTGCAAAAATCTGTTGCTGATAGAAACGCTTCAATTCACTTGTTGATACGTTCGTCCGCTTTCCTCCACGAATGGAGCCAACCGCGCCCAGAACATAACCGTTTGCGCCAGCTACTCCTTTGGCGATACGTACACCGGCACGGTTGACATCCTCGACCTTGGACTCCAGACCAAACTTGGACAACTTATCGTAATTGGCAGAGTACGTATTGGTTTCATGAATTTCCGTACCTGCATCGCGGTAACGACGATGCACATCTGCCACCACTTCAGGTGATATCAAGTTCAACTCTTCATAAGAAATCCCTACTGGGAATCCCATCTGATACAGGAAAGTTCCCATCGCCCCATCCCCTATGAGGACCCGTTCCTGCATTACACTGCGTAAATCCGCCTTCATCCCTTTTCCCCCCGCCTGACTAATCATTTCATACTAATGTAACACAAAAAACATCTGAAAACGAAGAAAAACACAGGTTTTTCGTGAAATTCAGTTTCTATAACCCTCTGGACTAGTAGGAATTCATATAACTGCAAAAAAAGAGGCCCTAAGGCCTCCTCATTTAAACGTATTCTTTACGAAGTGACTCCCTTGAAAACAACTTCAGCAGGTCCAGTCATGTACACGTGGTTGTCGGCTTCGTTCCACTCAATATGAAGATCGCCACCCTTGAGGCTGATCACCGCTGTGCGATCCGTATGTCCGTTCAGAACGGATGATACCAGTGTTGCGCAAGCTCCGGTTCCACAGGCAAGTGTTGGTCCAGCACCGCGTTCCCACACACGCATGTCCACATAGCCGCGATCGCGAACCGTTGCGAACTCTACATTGATTTTTTTCGGGAACATGGGATGAACCTCAAGTAGTGGCCCCCATGTCGATAGATCGAAATTCACAGCATCATCCACATAGATGACTGCATGAGGATTACCCATGGAGACGGCCGTAAATTTGAAACACTGTCCATTTACTTCGATGGAATGATCCACCACCGGATTGGCATCCACGGTCGTTGGAACCTGAAGTCCATTCAGGATAGGCTCTCCCATATCCACACGAACGGTTTGCACTTTACCATCACGAATGTTCAAGCTTACTGGTTGTACACCCGCGCCAATGGTTTCAATCGTAATCTGTTCTTGGGTCACATGACCATGATCATATACATATTTGGATACACAGCGTATGGCATTGCCACATTGCTCTGCTTCCGAGCCGTCCGAGTTCATGATGCGCATCTGAAAATCCGCCTTCTCTGAAGGCAGTATATAAACCAGGCCATCCGCACCGATACCGAAGAAACGGTTGCACCATTTTACAGCCAATTCTGCTGCATCAGCCGGAAGCTGTTGTTCTCCAAACACAACAATAAAATCGTTGCCGAGTCCGTGCATTTTTGTAAATTCCATAACCTTGCCCACTCCTTTTGGCAGTCTGCTGCCAAAGCGTTATTCTTGCTTCTCTACAGGATACCCTGGATATTCATATCCAACATTCCCAATAAAAAAAGCTATCCTGCAAAATGCCGAGGAATCTCGCCTCTAATCATTTTGAGGATAGCATAACGAAAACGATAAGCAATTGCTATTGATTTTATGCCGAAAACTTTGTACTTTTCGGTACGAAGCGGCCTGGGCCCATGCGGCGACGGTTGCGACGACCTCCCCACACGCTGCCCACTCCCATCAGGAAGGTTGGAATACCTGCGGCAACGATGGAAATGGCCCATTCACGCATACCCAGTGGTACTGTTTTGAAGATAGGCTGCAACGGCTCTACATACATGACGGCCAGCATCAGCACGATGGATGAAATAACTGCAAATACCAGGTACTTGTTCTGCAATGGATTGCGGTGGAAAATGGAGCGTGAACTACGGCAGTCAAATACATGAATGAGCTGTGCCAAAACAAGGGTAGCAAAGGCTACTGATTGAGCTTTAATGAGCTGACCCGGTTCATCTGGCGCGGCCTGTAGGGTAAGCCAGAACGCCCCGAGTGTACAAAGCCCGATCAATACACCCCGACTGACAATTTTCCAACCCAATCGTCTGGCAAAAATATTTTCCTTGGCGCCACGCGGCTTGTGTTCCATCAGATCTTTTTCCGGCTGATCCACACCAAGTGCCATCGCTGGCAATCCATCCGTCACCAGGTTGACCCACAGAATCTGGATCGGCACGAGTGGCAAAGGCAGTCCCATCATCATCGCGAAAAACATCGTTAAAATCTCGCCAACATTGGATGCTAGCAAATACCGGATAAACTTGCGGATGTTCTCATAAATATTACGCCCTTCTTCAATTGCAGCTACTATAGTAGAGAAATTATCGTCACTCAGAATTAACGCCGATGCTTCCTTCGTCACATCCGTGCCTGTTATTCCCATCGCAATACCGATGTCTGCTGCTTTAATGGCTGGTGCGTCGTTCACGCCATCTCCAGTCATCGCTACGACATGTCCTTTGCGCTGCAATGATTTTACAATCCGTAGTTTGTGCTCAGGCGATACTCGTGAGAATACGTAAATGCCCTCTACCTGTTTATCCAGCTGCTCGTCCGTCATACCCGCCAATTGCTGGCCGCTAAGTGAAGCCCCACCCCGTGGAAGAATACCTAACTGTTGGGCGATAGCCTCTGCCGTCGTACCATGATCGCCCGTAATCATAACGGTACGTATGCCTGCTCTGCGACAAGTCGCAATTGCATCCCGTGCCTCACGCCGCGGTGGATCAATCATGCCTGCAAGCCCGACAAAGACGAGCTGGCTCTCGGCAGCATGTTCATTCTCTACTTTTTCATTCGGCCGTACATCGCGGTAAGCCATCCCGAGAACCCGCAGTGCAGAACCCGCCATATTCTCGTTCGCCGCCATGACTTTCTGCCGCAGCGTTCCTGTGAAAGGTACCACATTGCCTTCCCACAAAATGTAGCTGCATTGCCCAATCAGCACATCTGGTGCACCCTTGGTGTAGACCATCCGCCCACCCTGATGGTGAACCAAGACAGACATCCGCTTCCGGTCAGAGTCAAACGGGAACTCCTGCTCACGTGCATATAACTCTTTGAGGCCAGCGGGGGTAAGTCCCATTTTGGAGGCCAGTGTTACAAGCGCCCCTTCCGTAGGGTCGCCTTTCAGCTCCCATACCACGCTGTTTTCCTTGACCGTTTCATTAACATGATCTTTCTTTGTACCTTTCTTCGCTTCTTTCTTACTATCCTTATTTGTCTCTTTACCTTTCTTTTTACTCCGCATCTCATCTCCAACACTCTCGATAATACTGGCATTATTACATAGTGCGCTGATCTGAAGCATTCTCCGCAATGTCTGGTCACTCATCAGTTCCAAGGTACGACCATTCTCCAGCATCTGTCCTTCTGGTGCATAACCATCCCCGGTGACCTTGATGCTGCGTCCCTCCAGCCACACGTCCGTAACCGTCATCTTGTTCTGGGTCAACGTACCCGTTTTATCCGAACAGATGACCGAGGCACAACCAAGGGTTTCGACGGAGGGAAGCTTGCGCACAATCGCTTTTCGCTTGATCATACGCTGTACGCCAAGGGCCAACGCAATCGTTACAATCGCTGGCAAGCCTTCTGGTATGGCGGCCACTGCGAGGCTGACGCCTGCCAGAAACATGCCTACTGCCGGTTGTCCATGCAAAATACCTGCAACAACAACCATGACGGTTAATCCGAGCGCCACAAAAATCAAAATTTTACCCAACTGTTCCAACCTGTGTTGCAGCGGTGTTTCCTGTTCCTCCGTATTCTGGATCAAGTCGGCTATTTTGCCCATCTCGGTATCCATGCCCGTCCGGACCACAACGCCCTTGGCGGTACCACGAGTGACCATCGTTCCCATGAATCCAATGTTCTTCTGATCTCCTAGCGGCACATCCTCCGCAGCTATGGGATGGCAATGTTTGCTTACAGGAACCGATTCCCCCGTAAGTGCAGATTCCTCCACATCGAGGCTGTTCGTGGACAGCCAGCGTACATCGGCAGGTATGCGATCACCGCTCTCCACAAGCACGATATCCCCTGGCACCAAAAGTTTGGCCTCAAGATGTAATTCCTGACCTGACCTTAGCACTTTGGCCAGTGGGGCCGACAATTGTTTCAATGCACGAAGGGAACGCTCCGCCCGGAATTCCTGTACAAAACCAAGAATGGCATTAAGCACAATGATGGCAACAATCGTTACAGCATCCAAGTATTCTCCAAGCAATCCGGACACCAGTGTGGCACCCATCAACACCAGAACCATGAAATCCTTAAATTGATTAAGCAATAATGTAATTGGAGATATGCGCTTTCCTTCGCTCAGCTCATTTGAACCGGCGGCCTTCCTCTTTTCGGTTGCAGTCTCTTCGGTTAATCCTTCCTCAAGACTGACGCCAAGAGTGTTACGAAGCTCTTCAACGCTAAGTTGGTGCCACTTGGTATGTTCCATGCTTCAAAATTCCCTCCCAGTCTGTATTTCCTCTGTAAAACGTCACACATACTACACCGGCTATGCTAATCAACAGGTTGTACGCGATGCCGGACAAACTACCTGCTCTATATGTATTCGGACAGGACCCTAATTAGCACCCGATGGCGAATCCTTTCCCTGATGGGCAGAATAAGCTAAAATAAAGGTCTGTGGTTATATACACAGTGGCAATCCGATTTATTGCTATACAAACGAATACGAATCTGCAACGGGTTCTTTTTTACATATCCCGGTGTTCATTTCAGTTATAGATAGAGAGGACGTTGAAAAAAATGGCATTGGACGGCATCGTAACACGAGCTATCGTACATGAACTGCAAGGCTGCAAGGGCGGACGCATCAGCAAAATACATCAACCTAACGGCCATGATGTTGTACTGACCCTCCGTGCTCAGCGTGGAAATAGCAAATTGCTTATTTCGGCAAGCCCGACATATCCGCGTGTGCATTTTACCGAAAAAACGTTTGTTAACCCTACTGAAGCTCCCATGTTCTGCATGCTGCTGCGTAAGCACTGCGAGGGTGCGATCATTGAGGAAATTCGTCAGATTGGTATGGAGCGGATTATTCATATCGACGTGCGTCAGCGCGATGAACTGGGTGATGTTTCGGTCAAACGGATCATCATTGAACTGATGGGGCGTCACAGTAATATTGTTTTGGTCGATCCGATCACGGGGACGATTCTGGATGGGATTCATCACGTAACCCCGTCCATCAGTAGTTACCGGGTCATTATGCCTGGATTTTCGTACACCGAGCCACCAGAGCAGCATAAAAGCAATCCGCTGGAAGTGAGCAGCACTGAATTCCAAAATAGCTATACTGCTGCTGAAGAAGAGGCCTCTCGCTGGCTGGTGAATTCATTCAGCGGTCTTAGTCCGCTGATCGCAGGAGAGATTACCTCTCGGGTACCTGCTAATCAAGGTGACGATCAAGCTGCAAGTGAAGGTGTGGCTCGAATCGAAGCCGATGCGCTGTGGAATGCTTTTGAGTCCATCATGGGGCCAGTAAGAGATAATAGTTATACGCCTGTGACTGGGCTAAATGCTAAAGGCAAAATGATTTTCTCAGCCGTTCAGCTTCAGAGCATTCAGGACGCAGAGAAAACCTATGACACGATGAGCAAGTGTATGGAAGATTATTACGGAGACAAGGCCGAGCGGGATACGGTTAAGCAAAGAGTGAGCGATCTGCTACGTTTTCTGCAAAATGAGCGCAGCAAAAACATCAAAAAGCTGGACAACCTGAACAAGGATCTGCTGGAAGCCGACGATGCGGATAAATTCAGATTATGGGGTGAGCTGCTGTTTGCCTCCCTGCATCAGGTTAGTAAAGGGGACAAAAGTGTGGAGCTTGTGAACTTCTATGATGAAGATCAAGCGAACATTACCATTCAGCTTGACCCATTGCTTACACCGTCTGACAACGCACAACGTTATTTCAAACGATATAACAAATATAAGAACAGTCTGGCTGTTATTCATGAGCAGCTTGGAAAAACGAAAGACGAGATCGACTATCTCGACAATCTGCTCCAGCAACTGTCTATCGCATCCATGAACGACATCGAGGAAATTCGCGATGAGCTTGTGCAACAGGGTTATCTTCGCGACCGCAACAAAAAAGGCAAAAAGAAAAAGAAAAACGACCGCCCTACAGTGCATCAGTTTACTTCTTCAGAGGGAATTGAACTTCTCGTAGGCAAAAACAACCTGCAAAATGAGTACGTCACCAACCGTTTGGCTTCTTCCAATGACACTTGGTTGCACACCAAAGACATCCCGGGTTCACATGTCGTCATTCGCAGTACAGACTTTGGCGAAGCGACCTTGGAGGAAGCAGCACAACTCGCGGCTTACTTCAGTCAAGCCAAAGAATCCAGCAGCGTGCCGGTGGATTACACCTTTATCCGACATGTACGCAAGCCGAGTGGCTCCAAACCAGGTTTTGTCATTTATGACCACCAGAAGACCTTATTTGTGACGCCAAACGAAGAGCTGGTTAAAAGTTTGCCATCCACGATCAAAAATGGATAAGAGGCTTGCTTTTCAACCCGGTTAGGCAACGTAAAATCCCCTGGAACAAAAGACTGTTCGGGGGATTTTTTGTTTCTCAAATAACCATGGACTTAAGTTGATGATTCAGTTTATTGTTTTATTTTGAATATAAATTCATTTTAATGTATAATAATTCAATTATTGAATCTATAAATAAATTTCTAAGGATGTGTCCCATGACGCTAAATATCAGACCAACTCACCCTAATGATGTACTACCGCTGAGTGCATTAATGCACGAGTATGTCGTCGGCTTTTATAACAACCCCTGGCCTGGTGATCAGGCAATCGAGCTTTTAATCAAAAACCTGCTTGATCAGCAGATAGGTGTTCAATTCGTTGCAGAGCAGGACGGTGAACTTATCGGATTCGCTACACTCTATTTTACCTACAGCACGATGAAGGCAAACCGCGTTGCCATTATGAATGACTTGTTTGTGACGGAAGCTTGCAGAGAAGGGGAAGCCGAGGCCAAACTGTTTGAACATTGTCAGCAGTATACACGTGAGCACGGATGTGCTTACATGTCCTGGATCACAGCAGCAACCAACGAGCGGGCACAGCAGTTATTTGAACGCCTTGGAGCTGCTCGCGGCACATGGGTGAATTATTCCATAACCTAGCTTATTTATAGGCAATCAAAAAGGACATAGAGACATGGCTAGCGACTAACGCTCACCCCATCTCTATGTCCTTTTTTTTCATATTCAATTTTAGCACGATGACAACCGATCCCTTATACCCCAGTCTAATAAAACATATGAAGAAAGTTTCCCCATCAAGACTTTCCAGCTGCAGCCCGGAGTTTATCGAGCACATCAATGGTTACGGTTTTGCTACCCAGATCCCCATGAAATACTACCCCTTGTCTTACACCATGGTAATCCGAACCACCTGTTTGAATGAGCCCAAATTCCCGTGCCAACTCCGCATATCTGCGCTCCTCTTCTGGTCCATGATCCGAATGAACCACTTCAATACCGTCAGGATGGGCGTCCACCAGAATGCGACGAACCAATTCGTCGTCTCTGTATAAACCAGGATGGGCAATAACAGCAGCCCCACCCGCATCTTTAATCCACTGGCATGCATCTTCCGGTGCAACTCGGGGAACCGATACATAGCCCGGTTGGCCTTCAGCCAGATAACGATTGAATGCATCCCTCATATCAGCGGCATATCCTTTTCGTACCAACACATCGGCCATATGAGGTCTACCGATGCTTTCATCCGGCTCCAGCGGTCGGCCAAGGCCATCAATGACCTCCTGCCAGCTAATTTCGAGTCCAAGCTCCTGCAGTTTGGCAATGATCAGATGATTGCGTTCTTCTCTCGCCTCCCGAAGCCCGCGCAGTCGCTCCAGAAATTTCTCCTCTTCTGTATTCACATAATACCCCAGCACATGAATATCCTTGCCGCTAGCGCGGGTACTGATCTCTACCCCTGCCACAACGTCAATTCCATACTCACGGCCAGCCCGCTGTGCCTCGGCTACACCAGCTACTGTATCGTGATCTGTCAGCGCCACCGCAGACAGTCCTCTTTGTTTGGCGAGCTTCACATTCTCGGCAGGTGGCTGCATTCCGTCCGACGCTTGGCTATGCGTATGAAGATCACAACGTCCATTAAATTGATTCATGAACAACAGCTCCTTCTTATATCTAGTGAGTAACAGAATGGATTTTAAATTAATATGGCCCTCTTATTCCGCTCGTCCTTCTGATGTTGTCTGCTCATGCTGACGCAAATAATTCAGGAACGCTACTGCTGACAAGGGAAGCAATGAAGATTTCAGATGTATAGCGTAGAATTGTCGTTTGAACTCAAGCCCACGAATATCCACGATATGAACCAGTCCAAGGGCCAGCTCATGCTGAACGGACGACGGGGATAACATGGTGATACCCACACCCGCTTCTACGGCGGATTTCACAGCACCTGTACTGCCAAGTTCCATCACCACATTCATATCCTGTGGATCTATATTTCTCTTCTGCAACTGATCTTCCATCACCTGACGGGTACCCGAGCCTTTTTCCCGCAACACAAACGCGTAGTTCAGCACATCTTCAAGCTCTACTTCCCCACGATCTGCCAGAGCATGCCCTGCCGGAACAATCAGCTTCAATTCATCCTGCATGACCGGCTCTACAATCATATCCGGGTGGTTTACTGGCGCTTCAATCAGTCCAAAGTTAAGCTGATGTTTCAAGATATCGTCCATAATTTGCGTCGTATTCATCACTTTCATAACGATCGAGATATCCGGGTATTGGCGAGCAAAAGGACCCAGCATTCGTGGCAACACATACTCACCAATCGTCAAACTTGCCCCAAGCTGCAATCTGCCTTGCAGCATCTGTGTAAACGCGGACATCGCCTCATCTGTCTGTCTGACCAACTCTACACTGCGTTTGGCGTGAGGCAGTAATGTCCGACCTGCCTCGGATAATTCTATTTTCTTGGTAGAACGATGCAGCAACTTGGTCCCAAAATAATCCTCAAGCGATTGAATCTGCATCGTCACCGCAGGTTGTGTCATATGTAGTGCTTGCGCAGCCGCTGAAAAACTTCCCTTCTCTGCTACGGTATAAAAAATATGCAATTGATGAAAATTCATATCTTCGCCCCTCTTCTGTACGCTTTCCCCATTGTAGCCGATTTCGTGAATTCCAACAAAAAAAGCATGCAGCTTGTCTGCATGCGATGTAACCTGAATCTATCAATTCGAAAATATGGATTATTCCAAACTTACTTATGCTTGCGACTGTTCTTGACAAGAGTCATTCGTCTTGAATGTCTTAGCCAAGAATAATACGATTTTAAATCCCGCAGTTCAATCGTCTCGGACATTTTCCCCAGAAACGTAACAACAATCATCTTATGAAGCGGATTGCCAGCAATGTCATATTCCCCTTCAAGTTCGGAAAATTCAGCAACCACGACCAAATCTTCGTCGATCAGGTAAACATCCTGCTCATTACGGTAGTATGGTGTAATACGGTCCTGCTTCAGACACTCCCATAACCATGCCGCAATATGGTCATCATCATTACGTGCCGGCTCAATACGGTCTGCATACCGCATCTTGGCATGATTGGTAATGACGATGTCGGCCACTTTTTTGTCTCCAAGAGCCACGAAAAAAGGCTCGTACGTGCTCCAACGTTGCATCACCTTATCACGCATGGGAATCACTCTCCACCAGATAGGACTTTCTATCTATTTATTTACCCAATATATTACAACATAAGTCCCGCAACCTCAAGGCGTAACTTCAGATTTTTTCACAAAATCCAGTTTATGCCTAATTCAATAAAAGAGCGGCCCCGAAGGGCCCCTCTGGTTAATCGTTTCGAAATGTACAGTGACAATAAGTTCACTGTACATTCCCAAACCATTTTTGTTATATCCCGTAAAAACTCGTTTTGTCCATCGTTTTGCTAGCATACTCTGTTTTAATCTCATTCCGGTAGGAACGTTCAACCTTGCGCACATAGGAAAGTCTGTTCACATTTTTCATCGTATCTTCAGCCCGCTCTGCATTAACATACATGACGACATAATGCATACGGCGGGAGATGTAATGAACGGTACCATACTTTTCGAGATTACGAGCCGCTTTCAAATCACTGACCCATATAATGAATCCTGTCCTTTCCGCAAACATCATTTTCCCCGCCTTTCTATAATGGAGACCGGATCCTCGGAAAGGTCCGGTCTGTCATAAATTTATGTTCTTATCAAATCTTAGCTACAACCACACTTGCCTCCGCTACCGCAGCCGCCCTTCGGATTCGGATCATTGCTCGGTACCTTGATCGTCGTTGACACGGCGAATGCAATCGTCTCCGACATCTGGAACAACATATCGTCCAATGCTTTCTCCGCCTGTTTGAAGCGGGCTACCGCCTCGAAATGTTCCAATTCAAGCTCTAAAGCCTGAACCTGATCTTTTGCGGCGTGATAGTCCGGGTGAAAATGCCCAAAACGCTGGGTTTCTTCGAATAGTTCCTTTTTGGCTTCCAGCTTGCGTATCCCCGCCTGAATTTCAGGGCTCGTCTCCACTTGCTGCTTCCAATATAAATAATCCGATACTTCGGCTGATTGGTTAATCATGTCGCCCAGTTCATATGCGCCCGTTAACACTTGGGCCATATCGACCGTGTTCATTTCCGCTACGCTCATGAAATTCATCCTATCTATATATAAAGTTCTACTTAACGTAGACTACTTCATCATATCATATCCCCGAAAAGTTAAGAAGAGTTTTTCCTGCAAATAGAAATAAAGGGAACAGGCGATCTGCTTTGGCAAAGTCGATCAAGTTTATGCATGGTTCGGAATAATCAGGCGTATCTGGTTCCATTCGTTAGGTGAGAAAGTACGGCGTTCTGTGGGATCTGTACCATCCTCCGATATGGACCAGCCCGTTAGTGTCCAATCTTCATGACCTTGAATCTGATCAGGGATAACATAAACGATATGGCTGTCTAGCTTCAGACCCAGTTTTGTCTGCCATTCAATGGCTTTCGCAGCAATCTGACGAGCTGTGGATACATGATATCCTCGCCACTCGTTATGCCACATCTCAGGGATCTCTCCGTATCCGGGAAACAGACCTGACTGCTCCGTGATGGAATGATCGTGTTCATACGTGTGCAGATTGGAGTCACATTGAATGAGCCCCGCTCTTCCACGAATATAAAAGAGTTCCTTCTGCACCTCAAGTCCGACTTTGAACTCATCTGCTCCGACAATGGACTCATCTAGAATGGCTTCCGCCTCTGGCCTGTTCAACTTTTCAAGTAATTCACTTCTCGATTCATATATCCAGGTGTCCTTTTTCTTAACTTTATCCACCGATTCATCCTGATCAACGTTCTGCCTAGCATCCATGTAAAGTCTGTCTGCATCCTGTCCCCACTGCTGGATCGCTAGCTCCACATGCTCAGGCACTCCCGAGACAGCATACAGTCTAAGGAAGTTTATCATTACATCCGCTGTAAGACCGATCTCTGATGCTGCGATGATTCGTTCCTTTGTTATCCGATATATGGACATTCGATCACGACTCACAAGCTCTGCACCAATGTCCAGATTCCAGCGGACCTGTGGGGCTACATCTGGAGGAACCATAATTTCAAAGTCAGGCTGAACAAAAATCGTATTCTTTTCCGGTTTTTCTGACTCGTCATTCGCAAAGTTCAATAAAATTCTTGGATCAATCTGCCAGCGATATAAAAGCTCTCCCGCAGCTGACTCACCAACCTCACCATATCCCAAACCTGTCAGAACATCGAGCCAACCCCAGATATGTGTTAAGAAGGATAATCCTGAAGAACCTTCACTCTCTCTAATTTCAATTGCTTCTTTCAGCTCAACGTTGTCTAAAGTCCCTGCTGAAATACTCAACCATTCATTTTCCCGTGAAGCAAACATCATCAGTTGATAACGAAAATGCTGAAGTTTAGGCTCAGCTGCACCATATCGGTCCATACATACGCTATAGATTTCTCGGTGCATAGAAGACCACGACAACGTTAACCAGTGATAAAGACGGTCAGGTGACACATGCATTCGGTTATGCGCCTTTTCAATCAAACCCAGACTGAGCAGCAAATCAATAATAAGGGCAACATGGACTGGATACACATCCGCATGATCATAGTGAATACCTAGTTCGGCAAAATCTTCAGGGCCCAGAACCGTCATCCGACTTAATCGCTGCACCATTTTCTTGTGGATCGTTCCCTTACTTGTTAATAGGAGTCCTCCTTGGGCTTGACCTTCTCTTACCATCCAAGCCAGTACATGAAGAAGCTCTGCGGCAATATCCGGTTTTCCCTCTCGAACAATCGTCACTTTGTGGACTTCAATACTGGATATGGCCTTATCTTGTGTCATTTCATCCTGTATTACATTCGTCTTCAGCTGAGCGAACTGTCCAACTCGTGCTGCGTAGGCAATGGTTAACAAAGGAAGTAGTGATTCTGGTATGTAATACAAGCGTTCGCCCCAAGACTTGCGCACAGCTTTGATCCAGCCTTTATGCCGAAGCGCTATAAACGTCGTCACTGCTTCAGCTCTGCTAAGACCATCCACAGCCCACTCTGCTGATGTCAGCATGTTGGAAAAGGGTTGTCCGGCATATTTGCAAAAAATCACACCAAGTACCGTTCTTTCAACCCATGAAAGCTCTTTTAATGAATTCACATCCAGATTACCTTGTGTACGCATTGCTAATCATGCCTTTCTCTTATTTTTAAGTAGAGATGTAAACCGCATTTTCATTGCAATTCATGAACGATTTTGTACTCATATCCTTGTTCGACCAGAAACATCTGACGGCGTAATGCAAACTCCTGTTCCTTACTGTCCTCCGATACAAGGGCATAGAAATAAGCTTTATTTTCTCCGGACTTCGGCCTTAGAATCCGACCCAATCGCTGGGCTTCTTCCTGCCTTGAACCGAAACTGCCGGATATTTCAAGTGCAACAGCAGCATCCGGCAGGTCTACGGCAAAATTGGCAACCTTGGATACGACAATCGTTTTGATCTCACCACGCCGGAACGCTGCAAACCATTTCACTCGCTCTTGCTGGGACATCGTACCCGATATGAGCGGCGCTTCAATTTCCCGGGCAATGCTCTCGAGCTGATCCAGATACTGTCCGATGACAAGCGCTGGCATTCCCTCATGATGGTCCAATATCCGTCTGATCACAGCTAATTTGGCCGGATTTTCGGCTGCAAGGCGAAATTGGTGCTTCACCTCTGCTTCCAAATAGTTTGATCGTAGTTCAGGAGTAAACGGAATGCGTATTTCCTGGCACTGTACATTCGCAATCCACCCTTGCTGCTCTAATTCTTTCCACGGCATGTCATATAGTTTCGGACCAATTAGCGAAAATACATCCTGTTCACAGCCATCCTCACGCACCAATGTTGCTGTCAATCCCAGTCTTCTTGTAGCCTGAATATCTGCTGTAGCTCGAAATACAGGTGCTGGAAGCAGATGGACCTCATCATAAATGATGAGTCCCCACTGGCGTTCACTTAGCAATTTGATATGAGTAAAATCAGCATCTTTCGATTTTCTATGTGTAAGAATCTGATAAGTTGCCACGGTCACAGGTTTCACCTGTTTTTTCTGACCGGAATACTCACCAATCTGTTCATTCGTTATCGTTGTTTTATCCTGTAATTCCTGAATCCATTGCCGAACGGATGTGGTGTTCGAGGTCAAGATAAGACATTCACATTGCAGACGTTCTAACACGGCCATCCCAATAACCGTTTTGCCTGCACCGCAGGGAAGAACAAGCAGACCACTGCCTCCCATGCCTTCGCTACCTTCAAATGCATCCACTGCATCTCGCTGGTAAGGGCGTAACCTGAATCCTTCTGAACTGTCACCTTGAGTATTCGCTTGCCATTCAAACGGCAGACTTGTTCCTTCTCGATATCCCGCATAATCCAGCACCGGATAACCCAAACGAGTTAGTTCACGCTTCAGCAATCCGCGTTGCTCACCGCCAAGTATGAGCTCATGGGGATCGACACGTTCCATCCGAAAAGCCGAGATGGTCTTCATACTGCTTAATTCATCCAGCAATCGTTCATCTTCACTCACGAGACGCATTCTCCCGTGATCTGCCTGTGGCTTCAATTGCAACTTCCCATATTGATGGATAATTCTTTGGATATCTTGAATCAGGGCGGCAGGAACATTCCAACGAGACACTGATTCCAGACTTTCTATCACTTGATCAGCACTCCAGCCGAGTGCAGCGGCATTCCACAGTGATAATGCAGTGATGCGATATGTATGAAAAGCCGCAGGTGTCTTCACCAGTTCGGCATACATCCCTAGTTGAGCTCTGGCCTGATCAAATCCAGGATGACCCACTTCAAGCAATACTGTAAAATCACGCTGGACAATGCAGGCGTCCGTTTTCTCCATTCCGCTTCCTCCCTAATTTAGAAAATGAGTTATATATTTTTCCGAATAACAGGCATCACAAAAAGTCCAGTTCCGGTTTCTTCCGAAATTGAACCTGTATAATACAACAGTTCGACCTTAATTTAAGCTTTATAAAGACCTAACAAAAAAAGCACCCTGCTCATACCTTGGTATGAATAGGATGCCCAACTATACTCAAATCATTCGGCTGTATATCCTTTAGCCATTGCTATAAATAGTTTCACAGCATTTTGCATGGCATCCTCATCAAAGTCGAACTTGGGATGATGATGCGGATAGATGGCATTCTTCTCCGGGTTACCTGCTCCAACAAACATAAAGCAGCCAGGAATCTGCTGTAAGTAATAAGCGAAATCTTCAGCTGGCATCAACATCGGTGACTTCTGTACATGTTCTGCACCAAATACATCTACCGCTTCCTTGAAGAAACGTGCCGTTTCCTGCTCATCATTCACGACAGGAGGATATCCCATAATATAGTTCAACTTCGTCTCGGCACCGTAGATCTCTCCGGTCTGAGCCACGATCGTATGCACACGTTCCTTCATGATACTGCGCGTCTCTTCATCAAAGGTTCTCACTGTACCCGTCATTTTACATAACTCGGCGATGATATTCTGCGCTGAGCCCGCCTGCATTGTACCAATTGTCAATACTGCGGGACGCAAGGGATCCACCGAGCGACTGACAACCGTCTGCAATTGCATCACAAGGGCTGAACCAGCCACGAGGCTGTCCACCGTGGATTGCGGCATGCCGCCATGTCCACCTTTTCCTTTGATCTCAATATAAAAGTCATCTGCCGCTGCCATCATCGGCCCCGGAGTACTCGCTGCCACGCCTACAGGAAGCGGGGTCCACAGATGAATTCCATAGATGACATCTACCCCTTCCAGTCCGCCGTCTGCTATGACTTTGAGCGCACCACCTGGTAGCAACTCTTCTGCAGGTTGGAACAAAAAGCGAATTTCACCCTTGATCTCATGTTTATGGCGACTGAAATACAGTGCCGTGCCTAGCAAAATGGATATGTGACCATCATGACCACAGGCATGCATAGCTCCTGCTTGTTGTGATGCATATTCAACGTCCTTCTCGTCCTGAATCGGAAGTGCATCCATATCTGCACGAAGCATTACGACAGGCCCTGGCTTGTCCCCACGAAGGGTACCTATAACCCCGTGTCCACCAACGTGTCGTCTCACTTCAACACCAAAGCTCTCCAGCATACCCGCTACAAAAGAGGATGTCTTCTCCTCATGAAAGGAAACCTCAGGATTCCGATGAAGATGACGACGCCATTCTACCATGTGGATTTGCAGGTCATTCCACCATATATTATTTGTCATGTCTCTCCATCCTTTCGCTCTCTATACGGGACTTTCATCAAGCCCGAACCTTCCTCTTGAAACCTATTGCTGTATATTGTAGCAGAATTGGAAGAAAACCGATACGAATGAACGCTTGAAAGCTTGCACGGGAAGGGGAAACATACTATCATAAACTAGAGAAAAGAACGAGATTTATACTCTCGGAAGCTTATGAGGAGGATCAGACGCTTATGATTTTTGAGAATACAGGCTTGGATGGCTTGAAGAGCGACTTGGCATACCTGGATGAGAGCGCCGAGAAAGTCGGATTTGTCCGGTGGCAATGGGAATATTATCGTGCTACATATGACTACAAAATTGAAGATGAACAAACCAAATCGGAATACTTTGTACGTATTAATACCCGTGCGATAGATGGCAAACTCGAAAAACCGGATACGGTTCTCGCAGTTGAAGCTGTTTATCTTGGAAAAGCAACCTTTCCGCATGGTCTGGATTATGACTCTACCATACCGCAGCCAGTCGTGAAGCTGGCGGCCCAAAAACTACAGCAGCTTAAAGAACTGCTGGAAGCATAGGCTGGGCCGAACCATGAAACAACAAACGGCCCAAACGAAAACGAAGAGAGGCACGCCGGATTTCCAACTGCTAATCCTCACTTTATTGTTGGTGGGCTTCGGACTGGTGATGGTGTTCAGCTCCAGTTCCAGCATTGCAATTGCAAACAAAAATTTTAACAATGATGCCCTGTTCTTCACGAAAAAACAACTTATGTGGGCGGTTATCGGTTTAGTGGGCATGTTTTTTGCCATGAATATCCGATTTAACAAATACAAAAAACTTTATGCACCATTTTTCTTACTCACCACGGTATTGCTACTAATTGTATTGGTTGCAGGTAAGAAGGTAAACGGTGCCCGAAGCTGGATTGAAATTATCGGCTTCAGTATTCAACCTGCGGAATTTGCCAAAATTGCCATTGTTTTGTACCTTGCTGCACTGATTACCAAAAAAGGGGAACGGTTCAGGGATCTTAGGACAGGATATATTCCCGTGCTGGTCATTGTCGGATTCATTGCAGGACTGATTATGTTGCAACCGGATTTTGGTACCTGCTTTATTCTGGTTACGACGTGCGGACTGGTCATTTATGCGGGTGGAGCAAGTATGAAACACATTATGGGTTCTATTTTGCTGGTAGTGTTGGGAGCAGCATTGGCGCTTGGAGCGAATGCCTTGTTTTCTTCCATGTCTTCTTCAGATACTGCAGATAGCACCACAACTACGGAAGCTACGCAGAACTATAAAATCGGCCGTATTCAGGCATTCCTAGATCCTTTATCCGACAAAACAGGCGGAAGCCTTAACCTCTATCGCTCCCTTGTTGCCATCGGGGATGGAGGCATCACCGGCTCCGGGATCGGACAAGGCACGATGAAGCTGCATTATTTGCCCAATGCTTATAACGACTTTATTTTCTCTGTAATTGGAGAAGAGCTCGGCTTTGTTGGAACTGCCCTATTTCTGTTGGTCTACCTCTACTTCATCTGGCGAGGCATTATCGTCTCCCTTCGCTGTCCCGATCCATTTGGGACACTGGTCGGTATTGGTATTATGGGATTAATTGCGATCCAGGCCTTTATCAACATTGGGGGCGTGACCCAGACCATTCCGGTGACAGGGGTTACCCTTCCGTTCATCAGTTATGGCGGTACCTCACTCTTTGTGATGATGGTGGCTATGGGTATCCTGCTCAGCATCTCACGTACCAATAATTTGGACGTCATCAAGGAAGAGAAAACGAAGTCAGTGACGGTTCAGACATCACGTACTTCTCCCGCACTTCGTTCACGTGAATCCATTCGCCGAATTCGGTAATGGGAAGGAAACGTCATACGAATGGTTTTGGAACAAAATGTATTGAAAACAGAAAAAGACTTCGCATCGAATTCGATGCGAAGTCTTTTTGGTGTTGTTTATCTAGATGAAGAACCAGGTCAATATACCGTTGTTCTTCCATCACGGATTGCTCAAGTTTACAGATCGTCGCCTCTGAAAGATACGCCTTCTACCTTTACATTGACTTCAACAACACGTAACCCGGTCATGGTCTCTACCGCTTCTCTTACATTCTGCTGGAGCATGCGGGAAACTTCATGAATCGGTGTCTCGTACAGGACGATGATGCGCAGATCAATGGCTGCTTCCAGCTGGCCGACCTCCACGCCCACGCCTTTCTGTACGTTTTTACCGCTCAGGCGCTTGGCCCAGCCCTCTGACAATCCTCCAGACATTGCGGCAATTCCGGGTGTCTCCATCGCAGCCATTCCGGCAATTTTCGCCACTACGTCATCGGCAATCCGGATGTTTCCGCCCTCTAGTTGAAGTTGTTCTGCCATGCCACATCCTCCTTCACTTCGTTACTCGTATTTTAAATCCTTTCGACCCCAAAAAGCAAATTAAACTCAAAAAGATGCGTTTACAACCTACCATGATTTGGTTATATTGAAATATGAAAATAATCTCATAAGTATTTAGTCATATCGTTTAAAACAAAATAATATGTTACCGAGGTGTTTGTTGTGAGAAACCGAATTTCATCCATTTTGCTGATTGCCACCTTTGCACTCAGCGCCGTCGCCCACTACTTGAAATGGGATTCGATTCTGCAATTCGTCATTTCAGCCATTTCGGTTATTTTTGTGGCCGGTTTTTTAGGCAAAGCCACCGAAAATGTAGCCCACTATGCCGGACAGCGGTTAGGCGGATTTTTGAATGCTACATTCGGCAATGCCGCCGAATTGATTATCGCCATTTTCCTCGTCAAAGAAGGATTGTTCGACATGGTTAAGGCCAGTTTGACAGGCTCCATTATCGGTAACCTGCTGCTGGTGCTTGGTCTAAGTATCTTTGCCGGAGGACTCAAGTTCAAAATTCAGAATTATAACGTATCCCTTGCCGGTCTAAACGGCTCCCTGATGATTGTAGCCATCATTGCCCTGTTTATTCCAGCCGTCTTCCTGAATACCCATTCCATCACACAGAAGGATACGAACACACTCAGTCTCATTGTCGCAGGTTTGCTGATCCTTGCCTACATAGCGTGGTTGGTGTTCTCCATGGTTACGCACAAGAACTATCTCGCAGATGTCACTGTGGATGAAGATGAAGAGTTGCCGCATGAACATGCACCCGAGTGGTCTAAGAAAAAATCAATTCTCTATCTTGTTCTTGCAACCGTCATGGTTGCCTTCGTCAGTGAATGGCTCGTTGGCACCCTTGAGGTGTTTACTGAACAATTTGGACTCAGCGAACTGTTCGTCGGTGCGTTCCTCGTTGCCATTATCGGTAACGCCGCGGAACATAGTGCAGCCATTATGCTTGCCATGAAAAACAAAATCGGTGCCGCCGTTGAGATCGCAGTCGGCAGCAGTTTACAAATCGCACTCTTTGTAGCTCCTGTGCTCGTTTTTGTCAGCTACTTCACAGGCAGAACGATGGACATTGTGTTTACAACGATTGAGCTGGTCGCCATTGGCGTAGCCGTATTTATCGCCAAGTCCATCACCCAGGACGGTTCAACGAACTGGTACGAAGGTCTACTCCTAATGGTTGTGTATGTTATTTTGGGTGTATCGTTCTTCCTGGTATAACAGTACTCCCATCATCCTAAATAATAGACAAAAAATTAGCGCGTAAAAGGCAGCCTGGAAATCGCATTTCCAGGCTGTTTTTTCTTTTCTCCCTCGCCTAAACCACATCAGACGAGCTGTTTCAATTCAGGCGCACAAAAAAAGCATGCAAACACCTGCATGCCTTCTATTCTGACCCACGCTATTGCAGGCTATTGCTCATTCTTCTTGTTCAAAGCTTCATATAGAATCGCCAGATTCCGCTCAAGCGCGCTTACCAGCTGCTTACCAGCACCTTCTGGAAGAAGCCCTGCACGAACAGCAAAATCGACTTCCTTGGAGAACCCATACATCTGTGTATCCAATACTTCCTCATAGAGAGGGCAGTAGCGGGTAGCCAGATTCTCCATCTGTACTTCAATAAGCTTCTGTATTTTATCTGCATCTTCTTGAAGAAGACTGATCGCTTTCAAGTGCAACTGGTCCTGCAGATCAGATGAAGTCATGCATTTTTCCCCCCTATGTCCCAAAAATCGCGTAAAGACGTTCTACCTCTAATATTAGACGAAATCAGGAGCTAATACAAGAACCTGACCAAAATAACCATAGATTATGGAGAGCTTTATTCCTGCCTAATCCCCCTATTTTACGGAGGTCTTGCCGTACACCTGAATTATCTCATGCAAAAAAAAGCACCTCTGCCATAATAGGCAGAGATGCTTCTTAGTGCCATTACTCGGATGCGATACTTACATTCAGTCCATGTTTGGCAAATACTTCTGACATAGCTGCTTTGGCTTCAGCTGCATCCGGGCCATGAACGTGCAGTTCATAGCTGTGCGTGCTGATCAGCGTTGTAAACAGTCCGAGAATACTTTTCACATCGATATACTTGTTCTCTGAATGAAGCACGATTGAAGAAGTAAACTTGCTCGCTGTTTGAGCAATTTCCACTACCGCTGCGTTATTACTCGACATAGGAATCCCTCCGTCTTTTCACTTTTGGTATCATCTATTAATTACCACTACATGATACCGTGAATCCGCTTTCCTAGCAACAGCAAAATACTGTTCCTATTTCAGACGATCCGGATTGAGGCATTCCAGCTCAGGAATAACGAAAATCCCGTCTTTACGGATCAATACATCATCAAAATAAATTTCGCCACCACCGTAGTCTGGACGCTGGATCAACACCAGATCCCAGTGAATGGAGGAACGGTTTCCGTTATCTGTTTCTTCATATGCCTGGCCTGGCGTAAAGTGCAAGCTGCCTGCAATTTTTTCATCAAACAGAATGTCCTTCATTGGGTGCAGGATATGTGGATTAAATCCAATTGCGAATTCTCCGATATGACGAGCGCCGTCATCTGAATTCAGAATTTCATTGATGCGGTCTGTATCGTTGCTTGTTGCTTCAACGATTTTACCGTCTTTGAAGGTGAATTTAATATTTTCAAAAGTAATGCCGTTATACAGCGTTGGCGCGTTATAACTAATCGTTCCGTTCACTGAATTACGTACAGGGGCACTGTACACTTCGCCATCCGGAATATTTTTTTGGCCAGAACATTTCTCTGCACCGATATCTTTAATGGAGAAGCTCAGGTCTGTTCCCGGTCCAGTGATACGCACTTTGTCCGTGCGTTTCATCAGATTAGCCAATGAATCCTGTGCTTTGTCCATTTTAGCGTAATCCAGGTTACATACGTCGAAGTAGAAATCTTCAAACGCTTCTGTGCTTGTATTCGCCAGCTGTGCCATACTTGCATTCGGGTAACGAAGCACAACCCATTTTGTATGTTTTACCCGTTGCTCGCTATGTACCGGATGGGAATACAGTGAATTGTACATTTTCATTTTCTCTTCCGGTACATCGGACAGATCGTTCACATTCTCCCCTGCACGGATACCAATGTAACAATCCATTTGTTTCATCCGGTTCAGATCGATCTCTGCCCAGGTTTTCATCATTTCTTCTGTCGCATTTTTGAGCATGGCACGCTGTACTGTTTTGTCAGTCAGCTGTACAAAGACGTTACCGCCTTTTTTGCCTACTTCTTCAATAATTGCATTAATCAGATCACGTTCCGTGCCGATCATCTCAACCAGCACATTCTCGCCGGGCTGTACATCTACAGAGTAGCCCACCAGATTGGCTGCGAGCTTCTGAATTCTTGGGTCCTTCATCGTGTAAACTCCTCCTGTCATCCGCCATTCCTTGAATTGAACAACGGTAAATTACGATACTATTGTAGCACGCTACAACGATCTCGTCAGCAGGCAGCCCCGCAACTTATCTATTCATAAGCCCTGAAGTTTACATCTGTGACAAGAGCTTCTTTATTCCTTTTGCTGTTCATGTCCTTATAGCTCACCTGGCTTTCCGAAGAAAGTCGCAAGGGCAAGCTAGTTTTCCGATCTACGGTTAGATGATACACCGTCTGTACCTCGGCCTGCTTCATCATCTCTTGCATCGATGTTTCCCCTTGTTCCCACACTTTGTTCAAATCCTTCTCAAGCTTCTCCTGACTGCCTCCCTTAACCGCAGTTGCCTTGTGCATATACTCTGCCCGAATCGCATTCATCTCGTCGTTAAGCTGCGCGAGTGCCCACGTTTTGGCGTCTTTTGGTGCGAGTTCAATTCGCAGTATTTTCGTTCGACGACCTGAACCGTACTCGGACTTTATCGTTTTGTTCAACCGATCGATACTTTCCATTTGAGCGATGGGATTAAAACGGGACAGCGATCCGCGCAGGGGCTCATGTTGGGCAGTTAAAGCCATCCACTGTCCTTGTTTGCGTTCAAAAGATGCACTGAATCCACTCGGTTGCCCATTATTGTTAACAGCGGCGGCATTTACCCCTTTTACTCCCGCTCCGGCAGCAGTCACGGCTCCAGGCAGCCTCGTTTGCAAGGTCAAGCGGTCATGATCCTCCAGCTTGCCCTCAAATTTAAACTGATTTTCGAACAGCCCGTTGCTTTCGCGTCGTAATCCTGCTTCCCCATCAAAACTCAGCTTTTCTTTACCTGCTATTCCGGATAAAGCAAGTGAAAATAACTCCTCAGGAGTTCGATCTCGCTCTAACAATCCACAACCAGGAGCACACAACACAACAATGCTCAGAATCAACAATAGCCCACGTAAATACCGACGGTTCAACATGTTCTATTCCACCTTTCCATCAAACTTTCTCCATAGCCTGCCCCTCCCTTATTTGCTTATACTTCCTTCCTTTGGCATCGCCTCTTCAAAAAAATAAAGAGAGGACGACTCCGCAATCGGAATAGTCCTCTCTTAACGTGTAACTTCCTGTTCTTCCATGACGATCCGATTTCGACCACCATGCTTCGCATCGTACAATGCCATATCAGCCCGATAAAATAACGATTCCACACTAACCTTCTCATCCATCCAGTTCCATTCGGCAATACCGCTGGATACGGTCACGGAAGGCCTTGTTTCTTCAGCAACCCTGGTGCGAATGATTTCCGCATATTCCAGTGCCTGACGAGCACCAATCTGAGGCATATAGATGGCCAGCTCTTCCCCGCCCCATCTGGCGCAGATGTCCTCAGGCCGGACGGAACTTGTTACAATGTCGCTTACCTGTTTCAATACCTGATCACCTGTTTGGTGCCCAAACGTGTCATTCACCTGCTTAAACTGGTCAATATCCACAACAACCAGTGAACCACAGAATTCATGAGCCTGACGTTCATGGATCACACTATCCAGGTAATGCCTCACATACAGTCCTGTCAGCATATCCAGGTTAGCCAAACGTCGTACCTCGGCGTGAAGCGTTGCATTGGAGAGAGCAAGTCCGATATGAATGGACAACATCTGCAGCAGACGGTAATTGTCGTACGAAAAATACTGCTTTTTGGGATGTCCCAGCAAAATGGCACCCTTCACTTCACCATTCACCCGAACGGGTGAAGCAATCAATGACATTGAGCCGGTAAGATCCATGAAGACCGATGACACTCTATCGTATTTCGCATAATTGGATAGGATGAGCGGTTCTTCGGTTTGATACAGCAAACCAGCGATTCCATAATCCATTGGAAACGATTTGCGACCTAACTCATTCACATTGGATGACATCACTTCGAAGTGATCCGTACTGTCATTCAGTTGAAGAATACAACATGATTCAGCCTGAAAGATGTCCTTTAACTCCTGTTCAGAGAATTGATAGATCTCCATGAGCTGCAGGCTTTTGTTCAAACGTTGTGTCAGATCGTTGATTAGACGAAGTTCCTGGATCAACATATTCGATTGCTCGTGCAGTTTGGCATTTTCAAAGGCAGTTCCTGCTGTATCCGCCATCATCGTAATGAGTTGGAGATCGGAATCTTCCATTAACTCCTCATTCATCTCAATATGAAATACACCATAGATCCCTTGTTTACCTTTTAGAGGAAGACCAACCTCCAGTATGCGATGTTCACCTTCATCCGATCGAACAACAATGAGCTTGCCTTCCATAAACGATTGTACACAGATGTCTTCTCCACGTTCATGAACAAGCAACGGTTTAATGCGGGGGTTGAGGCTGCTCTGATCCTGAGACATATACAATGTCATACGGGTCGTTGGATATAAGTAGTCAATGCTGTCAAAGACTTCATCCAATATGGCATCCACATCCATTTTGTCATGCATCCGTTGAACGATTTGGAACAGAATTGACCTTCGGTGCTCTTCACGAGCCGTTTGTTCATGAGCATGTAATAGATCCGTCATAAATATGTATTCAAATCTTCGGTAAAAGCAGGTACGATAATGCAATGCCTCCGATCGAACAACGGCTTCAGACGTGTCATCTCGATTTTGCTCGTAGGTTACAGCAGTGAAGACAGCAAACATATCCTTATTTGTTCTGGAGAAAAGAGGTTCAGCCATTAGATGGTACTCTCCACTTTCAGTGGTTCCACGTAACGACTGTACCTGTCCCGTTTCAAGGCATTGCATCACAGTCGAATGTACATCGAGCAATGGAGCCCCTTCATTTCCTTGCCCCATACAGATCCCTTCTGTATTCCATACGTTGTATATTATCGATGATCTGTCGGAGTGCGGCCGCCGTTGGATATGCCAGTCGGTGTATGCTTGTTGCAGCAGGCTTCCCAAATATGAAAAATCAAAAGGTGTGATGTCCATTTTTTGCATCCAGAATACATGCGCTTCGTGAGGAGCGGCAGAAGATGCGGAATCGCCCGAACTTCGCGAATTCAAGCTGGCTGGTTTACTTCTTAGATGTTCTAACATGTCAGGCGCTCCTTTGCACCGTTTTTGCATCCACTCGGATGCATTAATCTGCAGACGTTATCGCAAACCTGCAAATTCTATGCGATAACCTTAATGTACAAGATCATTTAAAGTTAAGATACAATCTATTTTACTCTCTTTAAAGCATTTTTGCATCCATATTTCAGAAAATTGTCCCATTATTTTGGGCCTAAGGACCTATCGACAAATTTAGACGTTTTTTTGCTTTTATCACAGGCTTGACTTTGGTTCTAGTAAACTGTAAAATAAATTGTTGATGAAGACTACTAATGGGTCTTTAAATTTGGGCATTACCGGTTGTGTCACCCTCATTCTTTTTGTTGCTTTCAGGACAGCGGCTGAACTTTCCTGATCGTTCTATGCGTGGCTTAGCCCGCATCAACAAATTGGAGCGCAAACAGAGCCCTATATGAACTTTAACTAAAAAGGAGCTACTTTAAACATGGCACGTTACACTGGTCCTAAATTTAAATTGAGCCGTCGCCTCGGCATTTCCCTGAGCGGAACAGGCAAAGAATTGAAACGTCCTTTCCCTCCAGGTCAGCACGGAGCTAACCAACGGAGAAAAATCAGCAACTACGGTATGCAATTGCAAGAAAAACAAAAATTGCGTCACATGTACGGTTTGGGCGAGAAGCAATTCCGCACTCTCTTTGCTAAAGCGCAAAAAATGCAAGGTATCGCAGGTGAAAACTTCATGTTCTTGCTTGAGAGCCGCCTTGATAACCTCGTATACCGCCTTGGATTCGCTAACTCCCGCGCTGGTTCGCGTCAGTTGGTATCCCACGGTCACGTAACTGTAAACGGCAAAAAAGTTGACATCGCTTCTTACCAAGTAAGCACTGGCGACGTTATCAGCCTGCGTGAAAGAAGCCGCGGTCTTTCTTCCGTTAAGGAAGCTTTGGAAAACCGTTCGCATCTTCCGGCATACGTAGAATTCAACGATACTGCTCTGGAAGGTAAATTTATCCGTTTGCCTGAGCGTTCGGAATTGTCCCAAGACATCGACGAAAAACAAATCGTCGAGTTCTACAACCGTTAATCGTTGGAATTTCATTAAGCTTCACACCAAACAGCTGTCCGAGATTTTCTCGGCAGCTGTTTTTTTTATTTCGAGAGAAACAAAAAGCAAAAAAAAGAGGTCGTACCTGCACCTAATACAAGGATATGGCCTCTTTCCTATACATAGTCATCTATTTTCATCCACACTCGGACGCTCAATACTTCCACGTTTTATTGAAATTCTCCATGACTTCTCATGATATGTAATTCAATTCCGCATGATATATATCATAATCCAAGAAAGAATGGCAATTTTCGACCATTGCTTGTATTTCTCAGGCATGCAAACCAGCCTTTTTATGCTATAATAAGTGCTGTTAAAAGGAGGAAGACACTGAATGGTTGATGTTAATAAGAAAAAGCCCGAGGAACAGCCTGCCCGCAAGCGCAGTTTTGCCCGCAGACTGGGTAGTTTCGTCAAATGGATGGTTGTCCTTGGATTCATGGGGGTACTATTTGTAGGCGGTGCTCTAATGGGATACGTCAGTTCCATTGTGAAAGACGAACCCGTCCGTTCACGGGCGCTGATTGAACAAAAAGTCAGCGAAAACTCCATCACAGGCTTTGCTTACTTTGCCGACGGCAGCCCGATCGGTCAATTACGAACAGAAGAAGACAGGCGTCCGGTCACCTTTGACCAGATCCCACAGAACGTTATTGATGCAGTCATTTCGATTGAAGACAATCATTTTTACGAACATAAAGGTGTAGACATGAGCGGAACGCTCCGTGCCGTGAAACAGAAAGTGCTGAAAGAATCTGTTCAAACAGGCGGTAGCACACTGACTCAACAATTGGCCCGGCGTGTATTCCTCAATCTGGATCGAACCGAAGACCGGAAAGTGAAAGAAATATTACTTTCGCTCCGACTCGAACGTTTCCTGACCAAAGACGAAATTATGACAGCGTATCTGAACAAGGTTCCTTTTGGTAACGGCTCCAGTGGATATAATGTATATGGAGTCAAGGCAGCTGCCAAAGGACTGTTCAATATTAATGATTTGAGCAAAATAAACACAGCTCAGGCTGCTTATCTTGCCGGATTGCCTCAGCTCCCCTCCTCTTACTCTGCCTTTAATGGAAAAGGCGACTTTGTTGAGGACAATTTTGAGCGTGCAATCAATCGTCAGCATCTGGTCTTGCGCCGTATGCTGGAACTGGGCAAAATTAATCAGTCCGAGTATGACGAAGCTCTTGCTTTTGACATCAAGAGTTCACTCGCACCCAAAACCATCAAAGCTTACAATACTTATCCATACCTTATGATGGAAACAGAGCGACAAGCTGCACAGATTTTAATGAAGCAACTGAATTCGGATAAGGCTGAAGGCACGGATGCCAATGCGGATACAGCCAAGGATACGGATACCGATACACCGCAAAAAGAAAGCAGTGCTCTGCTGGAAGAAGCTCAGCAGCAATTGCGTACAGGCGGATATCGTATCTACACGACGATCAACAAAAGTATCTACAAAACAATGCGTACCATTGCCGAAGATGACAGTAATTTCGCTGCTGACGATCCCGTGAAGGGAAAAGAACAGACTGCTGCCATGTTGATCAATCACAAAACAGGAGCCATTCTCGGCATGATTGAAGGCCGTAATTTCCAGGATGAGCAGATGAACTATGCAACTCAGATGGTGCGTCAGCCAGGTTCAACTATGAAACCTATTGCCGCTTATCTGCCTGCACTGGATGAAGGACTTGTTCAACCAGCTTCCATTATTGACGATTCACCGATAATTCTGAAAGACGGCCAGACCGGATTCCATATTCCGAAAAATGCCAACAATCGCTACCAGGGACTTGTGACTGCCCGTAGAGCACTCAACTACTCGCTAAATGTGCCTGCGCTTAAGCTATTCAACGAAGAAGTTGGTATCGACAAATCATGGGCTTTTGCCAAGAAGCTGGGGATTACCACCATCCAGCCGGCAGATTACCAAGCTCAGACCGGTGTTCTTGGAGGACTTCAGTACGGTGTTACCGTTGAAGAGCTTACCAATGCCTATGGAGCCATTGCTAACAATGGTGTGTACAATGATTCCTATATGATTAGCAAAATTGTAGACTCAAAAGGGAATATCGTTTATAAACACGATGCAGAGCCTGTTCAAGCTTTCTCAGAACAGACGGCATACCTGATGACAGATATGCTACGTACCGTTATTACAGAAGGTACAGCCGATAAAGTTCGTGAAAATTACAAGTACTCCAAGAGTGTGCCTATCGTAGGCAAAACGGGTTCAACCCAAAACTATGCGGATGTCTGGTTTGAAGGCTATACGCCGGATGTCACATTGGGTGTATGGGTTGGATACAAACAGCCGATAAACACGCTCGAGACCAAATCACAGAAGAAACGTGCACAGCAGCTGTGGACGCAAATCATGAATCAAGTCATCGCTACAGACAAAGAGATGTTCGTAACCGATTCATTCAAGAAACCATCCGGGATCGAGACACGAACTGTATCGGCTTATAGCGGCAAATTGCCAACATCTCTGACTGACAGATTTGTCACTGATATTTTCAATAGCAAATTTGTGCCGAAGGACAGCGATGATGGTGTCGCAAAAGCCAAATATATCACTTACAATGGTGTCAACTACATTCCGCGTGATGAAACACCTGGAGATATGACGAAAGAGAAAACCGTCGTCAAGCGCAAGAAACCGATCTCTGATCTCATCAAGGAACTGCAAAGTGCATTCTCACGCATGAGTCGTCACGAATCACTTGCATATTACCTGCCGGAAGATGCCGATGCAGACATGCCGACACAGATCGATCCAAGAACGGATAACGGCAAAGCACCAGATGCACCAGGCAATGTGAGAATTTCCGTTGCCAACGGGAACGCCGTGATTACATTTAACGCAACACCGGAAAGTGATGTGGTTGGCTATCGCCTGTATCGCTCAGTAAATGGCGCCGGATTCCAGAATCAGGGGCAGGTTGTCCTGACAGGTGAGTCCAGATCATTTACTGCATATGCACAAGATGGAAACTTTGCGTTCTACGTGACAGCAGTGGATGTAGCTGGTCGTGAGTCTGCTCCTAGCGCAGCAGTTAGCAGTGCGGGAACGGTGGAGCCTCCTGCAGATGAAGAAATAAATGAACCGATTAATGTTCCGGGAACAGTCGTTACACCGGAAGACTCTCAGAATGAGAACGCCGCAACTACGGCTCCGGCTACACCGGGCCAAGTGAGCGTGTCGGCGCTCTCCCAAGGACTGCGCATTCAGTGGGCCTCCAATCCGGAATCAGATGGTGTTCAAAGTTATGCTGTATATTTTAGTGAAACAGGGTCAGCCCCTTACACCAAAATTGGCACAACTTCAGGGACCTCCATGGACTACGGAGTACCTGCATCCACCAGTGGATGGTTCAAGGTATCCGCCAGCAACAGCATAGGCGAATCCGAGCCGTCCGGAGCTGTGCATTTCCAACCGTAATACAGAGTTATCATAACTCCCCTCTCAACCCCATTCTCGCATCATGAGGATGGGGTTTTGTTATTCATTGATATCCAAAAGTAAAAGCCTGATCCGCAATGAGACACGGATCAGGCTTTGTATTGGAATCATGGGACAGGCAGACACGTTGTATCCGCTGGTTTATGCTTTAGTCTTCAATGGTCGATAGATCGCCTGTGGGCAGATCCAACTCCCAAGCTTTCAACACGCGGCGCATAATCTTGCCGGAGCGGGTCTTGGGCAGTTTATCCTTGAACTCAATCTCACGCGGAGCGGCGTGAGCAGACAAGCCCTCTTTTACAAATCGATAGATCTCTTCCTTCAGCTCCGGTGTCGGCTCATACCCCTCACGAAGTGCCACAAAGGCCTTAATGATCTCTCCGCGAGTTACATCCGGTTTGCCGATAACGCCTGCCTCTGCTACCGCAGGGTGCTCTACGAGCTTGCTCTCCACCTCAAAGGGGCCAATACGTTCTCCTGAAGAGTTAATGACATCATCAATCCGGCCCTGGAACCAAAAGTAGCCATCTTCGTCCATATAAGCGGAATCACCGGATACATACCAGCCAGAAAGTCGGAAGTACTCCTCATATTTGGCCGGGTTATTCCAGATCTTCGCCATCATGGACGGCCAGGAAGTACGAATAGCCAGGTTCCCCATACTATATGGCGGCAGTTCCTGTCCTCGATCGTCAATAATGGCTGCTTCAATTCCCGGTAATGGACGACCCATGGAACCTGGTTTGATTGGCATGCCCGGGTAGTTACAGATTAATTGTCCACCCGTCTCCGTCATCCACCAGGTATCATGAATTCGCTGTCCATAGGCTTTCCAGCCCCAACGGACAACTTCGGGATTAAGTGGCTCACCCACAGACATGACGTGACGGAGACTGCTCAAATCATGCTGGGCAATGGTCTCTTCGCCCGCTCCCATCAACATGCGGAAAGCCGTCGGTGCACTGTACCATACGCTGACTTTGTTTTTCTCAATGGTGCTGTACCAGTCTTTCGGACTGAAACGTCCCCCACGAATAACGTTGGTCACACCATTCAACCATGGTGCAAAAATTCCATAGGAGGTACCTGTTACCCACCCCGGATCGGCTGTGCACCAGTATACGTCGTCCTCGCGCAAATCGAGTACAACCTTGCCGGTGTAATAATGCTGAATCATTGCATTCTGCACATGATATACACCTTTCGGTTTGCCTGTAGAGCCGGAAGTATAGTGAATCAGCAGTCCGTCTTCGCGTGTCAGCCACTCCACTTCCATATCATCTGAAGCTGCGGACATCTCTGCATCAAAGTCGATGAGTCCTTCTTCCGTCTGCGGACCGCCACCCACAACAAAAATATGCTTCAGTTCAGGCAATTCGGAACGTTTGATTCGTCCCAGCAATTGAGGGGTTGTCACCAGGGCGACAGCTCCGCTATCCTCCAGTCGGTCCTTCACCGCAGTTTCCATAAAGGCCTCAAATAGAGGACCTGCAACAGCCCCAACCTTCAATATGCCCAACAGGCTGAAATAGAGCTCAGGACTGCGAGGCATAAAAATAAATACCCGATCACTCTTAGCAATACCATATTTGCGGAGAACGTTACCGAAGCGACTCGATTGCTCACTTAAGTCAGCAAACGTGTATGCCTCTTCACGCGTAGCATCACTGTATAATAGCGCCGTTCTCCCGCCTCTTCCTTCCAGCACATGACGATCAATCGCTTCATGCGCCATGTTGACTTTCCCGCTGGCGTGCCACGTAAAGTGCCTTTCGACCGATTCCCAATCAAACCGGCTTCGGGCCTCCGTGTAATCGCCCAGATTAGATTCAGACACAACCGTTTGCAGCATCTCACCATGTGCTTGACTCATGCTTGCCAGCCTCCTTCAACTCGACATTTCGATTCCCAATATGGGTCACTTCTGATTGCCTTTGTGTTGACTGAACTTCCAGTTAGCGCTTACATTAGTAGAGAGAACTTCTCATCATGTACTTGCCAGGCCAAACCGATGAACCCAAACTGCAGTTGATTTGTGAACATTTTTTGTCTACGCAATTATAGCAAATCTTTTCAATCATCGTCTATGGCTTTTCAAATTTTTGGTTTTTTGCTATAAGTAGGGGGAGAGAGGAGCATGAACTATGGAGCATATTAAGGAGCATCATATGCGTTCCATCTTCAAGTCCGGCCACCGAATCATCATTGAGGGACCAGTTCAGGCCGAGACGATTACGCAGCTTGAATTTCATTCCGATCTGGATGCTTTCCGGCGCCCTTCGGAACAACAGGAGGCATTGGCCGAAATTGCCGCATTGCCCGAAGGTCGAATCATAATAGCGCGGGAAAATGAGACCATTGTCGGTTATGTGACTTTCCATTATGCAGATGATTGCGAGCGTTGGTCGGAGGGCAATATGACCGATCTAATTGAGCTGGGAGCCATTGAGGTTGCGGATTCCTATCGCACTCTCGGGATTGGGCGCGAAATGCTGCTCACCGCGTTTGAAAATGGACAGATGGAGAAATATATCATATTCACAACGGAATATTACTGGCATTGGGATTTGAAGGGCAGCGCCCTTTCCGTATGGGATTACCGCAAGATGATGGAAAAATTGATGCAAACCGTAGACATGACCTGGTACGCCACCGATGATCCCGAGATTTGTTCACATCCGGCAAACTGCCTCATGGTCCGCATTGGCAGCCAAGTACCCCTGGAATCGGAAGAACAATTCGACCGGGTGCGATTCCGCCATCGGTTTATGTACTAATCATGAATGCACATGGATGATTTTCGAATACGTATACATAGAAAAACCGCCTCTTCGCGAACAGGTTCATCATGGATGATCTGCTACGAATAAGCGGTTTTTTGTTGCTTTTTAAGCCTTTATCATGCTCAACATGCGTATAGCTTATGGGGTTACATATGTTCCAGCATATGTTCCACAATACGGTGAGAGCGCTGGGAAGACTCCACAGTAAACTCGGCAAAGTTCACATGTGCTGATCCATCTGCTTTGTCAGACATTGCGCGAAGTATAACGAACGGAACGCGGTTCATGAAGCTCACTTGCGCTACGGCAGCTCCCTCCATCTCCGCACATGCCCCATTCATTTCGGTATACAGCATTTTCACCGTATCTTTGCTTGCAATGAATTGATCTCCTGACAGCACTTTACCGATCAGATAGTTCGCTCCCTGCGCTTTGCAGGCTTCTTCAGCTAATGCGATAAGGGATGCTTCCGCTGGGAAGGCGGACGTCTCCTGGTAAGGAATAACCCCGCGCTCAAATCCAAGTGGGGTCACATCCATATCATGCTGTACACATTCGGAAGAGATGACCATATCTCCAATATTCAACTCTGGATTAACTGCACCCGCAACACCTGTGAAAATAATACGATTAACCTGAAAACGATCAATCAAAATCTGTGTTGTCACAGCCGCATTCACTTTACCCACGCCTGATTTGCAGACCACAATCTGTTTACCCAGCCATTCACCTGCAACATAGGTAATACCAGTTTGTTTTACAGTCTCTAGTTGCTTCATACCAGCCAAGAGAAGTTCTACTTCCTCATCCATTGCACCAATGATACCGATCGTTTCACGCATGTTATGACCTCCTATATAGCATTCTGCATTCTGCATTCTGCATGTAAACCTGGAGTCGTTTCCCTCCAAGTATGTTTCTCCGTCTACGTTCAGAGTCCCATTCAGCACAAAAGCTCCGTTTCCGGAGCTTCCGTCATTCCACTATGTAGAGAGAATGCCTTCTCCCTTTCTTAAATCATTTCCATTTCAATCAGAAATGACGATGAACCATCAAAGCCTGTATTTAAACTACGTCTGCATGGCTTACAGACAGACGAAGAATCGTTTCATGCGGCAAAATAACCCGTGGGTTCTCCACATTTTCTTTCTTCATCAGCTTGGTCAGCAAACGCATCGCTACAGCGCCCAGGTCATACATCGGTTGAGCTACAGTAGTCAACTGAGGACGGACCATGGAAGCCATACGAATGTTATCCACACTGATGATGGAGAAGTCATCCGGTACTTTCAGACCTTCATCCTGAATGCTATGAATAGCACCAATTGCCATCTCATCTGTTGCAGCGAAGATTGCCGATGGTTTTTTCTTCAATCCGAGGAAATACTTCATCGCTTCTACACCAGACTCATAACGATAGTTACCAATACGTACGAGATCCTCCTGATATTCCATACCTGCTGCTTCAAGCGCTTTCTTGTACCCTTGGAAACGAGCATAACCGTTGGCAGGATCTTGCAGTGTACCACTGATCATTGCGATTTCCTTGTGTCCATGACGGATTAACGTATTTACAGCATCAAATGCCGCTGCTTCATGGTCAATATCTACAGAAGGGTACGTGCCCTTCTCGTCACTTGTTGCACAGAGAACAATCGGCACAGCCGCTGATTGGAACGCCTGAATATGCTCGTCCGTCACAGTTCCACCCATGAAGAGCAGACCGTCCACTTGTTTCTCGAGCAACGTGTTAATTACACGAATTTCTTTTTCTTTCTTCTTATCCGCATTACACAAAATAATGTTGTAGTGATACATATTCGCAATATCTTCAATCCCGCGGGCAATCTCTGCAAAGGTTGAGTTCGAAATGTCCGGAATAACGACCCCGACCGTGGTTGTCTTCTTGCTCGCCAAGCCTCTGGCTACCGCATTCGGACGATATCCCAACCGATCGATGGCTTCATATACTTTTTTGCGTGTCTGTGGCTTAACATTAGGGTTATTATTAACAACCCGTGATACCGTTGCCATAGAGACACCGGCCTCACGTGCCACATCATAAATGGTTACCGTCACAGTACTTCTCTCCATTACCAGTAAATTTTCATACCATTTTCATTAAGATTTATATTACGACAAATTTATGCATTAATCAATTAAAATAGGCTTTAGGACTCACGCAGTGCTTTCGTGATTGTGGTTGAAGTAATATTCGAGTGGGAAGTATGCCATACAGGAATTCCCTTTTTGACTAGAATTGCCTGCGGAGATTCGTGCTTAACACCCAGCTTGTCCGCTGCTTCATTGGACACAGGGCGATTTTCCACTACATAAATGATACCGTATTTCACTTGTTCACTTGGACTATTTTGCAAATAATCGTTCATCTCCTGATAGGCGTTCGCGCTGATCGGGCAGCGTGTACTATGCTTAAACAGAAGCAAGGGTTGATCCTCGGTAGCCTCCACTGCGGAGTTTAGCTGTTCAATACTTGTCATTTTAGTCATGTCAGCCATTTGATATACATCCCCCTTTACCAGGATTACCGCTATGTTGAGCGTTTTCACTCTACGATATCTTAACAAAAAGCGGGCGAAAAAGCCAATTTTCATGAAAACAAGCATTTTGCACGTCAAAATTAGACAGCATTCGAGAAGTGCGCCTGCCATACAAAACCGGATAATTGACCTAATCTGCGCTGTGTTGTCTCGATCCATTCTTCATCATTAGACTTTTGGGCGTAACCCATAATATCCAGCAGCAGGTTAATTCTCTCCTCCACAGCACGTTGCATCCGATGCTCCATCTCACGATCCGAAGCGTCCGGCCAAGCCAGCAGTTGTTCATGGAAAAGATCCGCAAGTTCATTTCGCTCTCCAAACGATACATCCTGTTTCGCTGGCTGTTCACCGAGTGTACTGATGCACTCTTTCAAATCCGGCTTGACCGGCTGAAGCACTTCATAGGAAACACAGTCTGTACAAGCAAATACAGGTACGTTACGAATCTCCACCTTTTTGGCATATACCACCGTTCTTAATTCCAGTTCCATTACATGTCCGCATCTGCACGTCTTACGCACAGTCATCACCTCATTCGTTCTATACTCTTATACAGATACCATTCGACCTATTTCCGCTCAAATCCTGCTATAAACCAGAGGTTGCACAAATTACCACTGTCTCCAGATGAAGGTTGTCGAATGTAGGCGTTCATTGAGATGTAATCGCTTCCCCAATGGCGAGATTGCATGACGATGAAGTCAACATGAGAATCTGTTACAATAAAGACGCTATGTGCTAATTACCGCAAAAGGAGAGATGATGATGAGATTAACAGGCAAAAAAGTCATCGCCCTGGTCGATGAAGAATTCGAAGATCTGGAACTGTGGTATCCGGTACATCGTGTTCGTGAAGAAGGCGCTGAGGTGCATCTCGCCGGAGAGAAAAAAGGCAAAACCTACATTGGTAAATATGGTGTTCCCGCGCAGGCGGAATACAGTTTTGATGAATTGGATAGTTCAAACTATGATGGTATCCTTGTACCCGGGGGCTGGGCACCGGACAAGCTTCGTCGCTATCCCAAAGTACTTGAGCTCGTTAAGGAAATGCATGCGGATCGTAAGCCGATTGGACAGATCTGTCACGCAGGTTGGGTACTGATATCCGCCAAAATACTGGACGGGGTTACGGTAACTTCTACACCGGGTATCCGGGATGACATGGAAAATGCCGGAGCCATCTGGAAAGATGAAGCCGTTGTTGTGGATGGACACATCATTTCAGCTCGCCGTCCACCTGATCTTCCGCCGTATGGCAAAGCATTTTGCGATGCACTTGCTGAAAAATAAAACAAAGCCCCGCGCCATATGGCGTGGGGCTTTATCGTTAAAATAAGACTATTTTCCAAAATTGTACAAAAGTTAACATTTTCACTTAAAGGTATTTATTTGAAAATAACCCATTCAGGATGCATTCGATCCACTCTGTTCATCCGGACTGCCCATCGAATCATTGAAGACCTGTAGACGCTCTTCGATGTCTGCACTTGTCCGCAGGCTGAAGCAATCATGGGCAGCCTCTTTGGCAGCAGCAGCCGTCGTATTCAATACTCTGTGCTTCACACGCAGCAAGGATTGTGGAGACATGCTCAGATTGCTGATCCCGAGCTCCAGCCATAGGGGAATCGAACGTTCGTCTCCTGCCATCTCGCCGCATACACTGACATCAATGCCTGCCGTATGAGCCGCATCGACTGTTGCGCGAAGCATGCGTAATACAGCCGGGTGATACGGATGATACATATGTGCAATCTGCTCATTCATTCGGTCTACAGCCAGTACATATTGCACGAGATCATTCGTACCGATACTGAAGAAATCAGCTTCTTCGGCAAGCAAATCGGCTATCATCACCGCTGCCGGAACCTCAATCATGATGCCCACCTGTATATGTGGATCGTACGGCAATTCGCGCTCGTCCAGATCAGACATCGCTTCACGCAGGATTTCATTGGCCTCCTGAAGTTCTTCTACCGAAGAGATCATCGGGTACATAATTTTGACATTGCCCGCAGCACTGGCCCGCAGAATGGCTGTGAGCTGTGTTTTGAACAGATCTTTGCGGTCCAGACTGATCCGAATCGCACGATATCCGAGAAATGGATTATCTTCTTCTGGCAGTTCAAAGTAGTCTAGCTGCTTGTCACCACCAATGTCGAGCGTACGAATAACGACAGACTGTCCTGCAGTTTTCTCAGCGACAAGACGATAAACCTCATACTGTTCCTGCTCACCCGGGAACGTAGCACGGTCCATGTATAGGAACTCTGTCCGGAACAACCCCACGCCCTTCGCCCCATGTTTCAGTGCCATATCCAGTTCCTTGACGGAACTGATGTTAGAAGCCAGATGCAGAACGGAACCGTCTTTGGTTACGGCATCCACTGTTGCAAGTACCTGCAGCTGCTCTTTTTTCTTCAATTGTTTGCTGCGAATCATCGTGTAACGTTCAATCGTCTTGCGATCCGGCTCCGTAAATACGAGGCCATTATCTCCATCGACAACCAACATATCTCCGGTCTCCACCGGCATGCCAAGACTCGCTTCCAGACCGGAAACGAGAGGAATGCCAAGGGCACGAGCCATAATTGCCGAATGTGACGTTTTGCCTCCAATAAGTGTCACAATACCCAGCACGTGGCTTGGATTCAAATGCGCTAATTGAGAGGGAGACAGCTCTTTGGCCACGAGTATATAAGGCTGGGTATCCGATGGAAGCGTAATTTCCGGTGCGCCCAGCAGATGCTTTAACAGACGGTTCCCCACGTCCTTGATGTCGATGGCTCGCTCCTTCATATACTCATCTTCGAGCAGATCAAACATGGTGACAAAATGATCAATGGCCTCTTTGACGGCTACTTCTGCTGCTTTGTACTGCCGTTCAATAATGCCACGAATTTCGTTCATGAACACCGGATCTTCCAGAATGGCCAGATGCGCATCAAAGATGCTGGACTCTTCAGGACCGACGACTTCCTTGAACTCGTTCTTGATATATTCAATCTCATCCTTCGATGTCCGTATGCCCTCGTACAGCCGCTCGAACTCTTGGGCGAGATCCACCGAATCCATCTTCTGGTCCGGCAGATCCCATTCCCAACTGGGCAGGACAAATGCTTTGCCGATGGCTATGCCTGCAGCGCCGTTGATGCCTTGTATCTTCATTCTACCCCTCCAACGTTCCTGTCATAGAGCACCACGGACATAACGGATGCCTGACCTTTCTTAACTTGCTTAAATGGAGCAAAGCTCCATGATTTGACACGATCGGGATTCGTGATGACCATCGGTGTCGTCAGCGATGCCGCCTCGGCTCGCAACACAGCCAGGTCAAACTTGATTAACAACTGACCGGGCTCCACCGTATCCCCTTCCTGAACAAAGGCTTCAAAGTGGCCTTTCAGTTGGGATGTGTCGATACCGATATGCAACAGGACCTCAAGCCCTTCCCGAGTGGAGATGCCCAAGGCATGCATTGTTGGATACATGTGCATAATCGTTCCGTATACGGGTGAGACCAGCTCTCCCTTTTCCGGGACAAAGGCTACACCATCACCCACAAGCTTGGCTGCAAATATCTGATCCGGTACCTCTTCAATCGGCAGCATTTTGCCTTGCACAGGAGCACAGAACAGAACTTGTTGCAGATCACGTTCGAGCAGCTTCGCAATCTCTTCCCGGATTAATTCCGAATAGGTGCCAAATACCACTTGTACGTTACCGCCACCCAGCTTGATAAGCCCTGCGGACCCCATACTCTTCATTGCACCTGTATCGATTAATCGATCATTATGCACGGTGAGACGAAGTCGTGTAATACAAGCCTCTACCTGCACAATGTTTTCTTTCCCGCCCAATGCTTCCAAAATAAGAGGAGCTTGATAAGGAATGTTACCTACCCAATCTTCCAGCATGGACCCCTCTTCGCGTCCTGGAGTTGGAATCTTGAACGTGCGAATCGCCCACCTAAACAGGAAATAATAGACTAACCCGTATAGTATGCCAATCGGAATGAGCTTCCAAGCATTCTCCGATAGATGGAAATTGAGTATGTAGTCGATAATGCCAGCCGAATAGGAGAAACCATGGCGTATATCAAGCCAGTAACTGATCCACATCGCAAGTCCTGACATGACTGCATGCACGATGAACAGATAAGGTGCCGCAAACAAAAAGGCAAACTCAATCTGCTCCGATACCCCTGTCAGAAAACAAACGAGTGCGGAAGTGAGAAATGTTTTTTTGATTTTCGGCTTCAGATCTTCCCTTGCCTCCTGAATAATGGCAAAGGCAATCGCTGGAATCGCAAACATCATGATCGGGAATAACCCGGCCATAAAATACCCTGCTGTTGGATCACCCGCAAAAAATCGCGGCAAATCCCCTTGCACTATATTGCCGTCTGCTGTTTCATACGTCCCCAGTTGGAACCAGAATACATTGTTAAGCAGATGATGCAGTCCGAAGGCCACCAGCACCCTGTACAAGACCCCATATATAAACAGCCCAAAACCGCCGAGACTGTATTCCCAGGTGGCGATGGCGTTCAATGCATGTTGCAAAATGGGTGCGATCCATAACATAAAGAAGGAGAACAGTGCCGAGCAAAGTCCAACTATGAGTAAAACAAACCTTGAACCACCGAAAAACTGTAAGATTTCGGGCAGTTTAATACTTTTGAAGCGATTATGCGTCACCCCGGCAAGTGCGCCGAGAATAATTCCGATTAAGGAAGCAGGTTGAACGGTGCCATCCCCGAAATTGCGAGTCACCTGATCATATATCACAATACCAGCCAGAGCAGCGAGTCCCGCTTGTCCGGCCTGGTTGGAGAGTCCCAGCGCTACACCGACAGCGAACAAATACGGCAAAAAATAAAAAATACCGTGTCCGGCCACGGTAGACACTTCACCAACAACTTTCAATCCCCAGGCGTCCCAGGGCAAACTGCCAACACTCAGCAAAATTGCGGCGGCGGGCAGGACCATTGTAGGCAGCATTACCGCTCGTCCGAGCTGCTGCAAGGATCCGAGCCAATTCATGGCGACCTCTCCTTTCTATCCTAGATGGTAAGCTTTACGCAACGTTTTGTCAAAGCAAAACAGTAACCTGTTGGTAATTTGTATTTCTCTCCCGCCAGGCATGACAAAAAGGAGCGTATTTCCTTGTTCCCCCAATAATTAAATGGAGCGGAATACCACTTGGATTTAACTTCATGCGGTCTTCTAAGCTGCAAAGTATATTTTATATTCCAATTATACAACAGAAAAAATCCCGTCAACTTGAGGTTAACGGGATTTTTTAGGAATCGAGATTTAACCGCGTCCAGCACCGCGCAGAACGATGGAATCCTCTACCTTGATACAACGATTCGTTACCGCTGTCATGCCGTTCTCAGCTGCAATCTGAACGGCTTCATCGCTGTGGATACCAAGCTGAAGCCACAATACATTCGCTTTGATCGCCGCAGCTTCACGAGCGACATCTGCACAATATTCATCGCGGCGGAATACGTTCACGATATCTACCGGCTCAGGGATATCTGCGAGGGTCGCATATACCGTCTCACCGAGAATCTCACCTTGTACCTGTGGATTTACCGGGATGATACGATAACCTCTGCTTTGCATGGCTTCCGCTACCATATAGGAAGTGCGATCTGATTTGTCCGATAAGCCGACGACTGCGATGTTGCCTGCCTTGCGCAAAAGTTGTCCAATTTCTTCACGAGTAGGATTGTTAAATTCCATGTTCAAGCACCATCCTTTTCTGCTTAAAGTGCGTGTTCAAAAAGACCGGTTTTCAGTACCGAGAAGATGGGATGAAGCTAGAAATGGAGTAGCGGAGCGTAGGGAAAACTACGTGAGCAACGGACATTTCGGCTGAATTCCATATTCGATGCTGATGATGCCTCCAGGCATCCTTCGTAATCAAAAGCGGTTTTTTGAACAACCTCTTAAACGTGTTATTTTACTCTTTTACCCATTGAACCGAGGCGCCAAGCGCCTGCAAATGATCGAAATATTGCGGATAAGACTTGGCTACATGGTGTGCATCCCGAATACGAAGCGGTTCTTTGGAACGCAGACCGACAACGGTCAGTGCCATAATTACGCGATGATCGTAGTGAGCGTTAATCTCAACGCCGCCTTCGACGCCTTCCGGACGACCATGTACGATAATCTCGGCCTGACGTTCTTCTACGTTGGCTCCTGCCTTCCGCAGTTCGTTCAAATAATCTGTAATTCGGTCACATTCCTTGTAACGTAAGTTCTCTACATTATAGAACCGTGAGGTGCCTTCCGCAAACACTGCCGCCGCTACCATGGCCAAAACCGCGTCTGTCGCGGCATCTCCATCGAATTCCACGGCTTTCAATGTACCGTTACCTTGCACGTGTACCACATCGTTTTCATGCGTCAACGGCACTTCCATCATGCGCAGAACGTCTACAATGGCACGCTCACCTTGTTTGCTCTGTTCCATCAATCGCAAAATTTTAACATCCGATTGGGTGACAGCCGCGGCCGCGAGGACAGCTGCTGAACCCGGATAGTCTCCTTGAACCGTATATGTTTGTGGTTTATAGGCTTGACCGCCAGGTACGCGGAAGGACATGTAATCATCACTCGCATGAATGACGATGCCCGCCTGTTCCAATACTTCCAGCGTCTGGCCAATAACCACTTTGGATTTCAAGTCGTTTAATACTTCAATTGTGCTGTCTTCTTCCAGAAGAGGAGTTACAAACAGCAACGCGCTCAAATACTGGGAGCTGACGGAACCGGATACACGGATATGTCCACCCTTAGCCTGACCCCCTTTGATCGTGATTGGCAAGCGCCCTTGTTCGTGCTGTACCTCAACACCAAGCTGACCAAGCGCATCGATCAGGTCATCATGTGGGCGTTTGCCCAGAGAATCCGGGTACGTATTTACAAACGTCACATCAGGACAAAGTGCCGTTACCCCCATCAGGAAACGAAGCACTGCACCCGCATTGCCTACATTTAATTCACGCACATCACGTGGATGGCTGCCGAAGCCCTGGATAACGATTTTGCTATCATCTTCTTCAAGCACCGCTCCAAGGTCGCGAATACATCTGCGCATAGCGTCACTATCTTCACTATGAGCCGGGTAATGGATCGTACTTGTGCCTTCTGCCAGCGCAGCAGCTAGCAAGTAGCGTGTGGTGTAGTTCTTGGAAGACAAAGCTCCAATTTCCCCGTTCAGGGATGGGGTTGGTTTAACGATAACGTCCATGGATGAAATTCTCCTTCATTGATTATAATGTGCTTCGTTAGATGATTCTGTTACGTATTTGATTCAGGATACATGCCGTGATGTTGTACTGCCAAATTGACATTCCATACATCGCTTGGGTATCATTATAGGCGTTAAGTCCATACAGAAAAGAGGACCTGAATATGACACAAATTGCTGAAATTGAAACTTCTGAGCTACGCCGCCGTTTGCAGGCGGGAGAGAAGCTGCAGATGATAGACGTCCGTGAGGACGATGAAGTCGCACAAGGCATGATTGAAGGAGCGAAACACATCCCGCTTGGACAGATTCCGGACAGACTGTCCGAAATTCAAAAGTCCGGTGAGATTGTTCTGATCTGCCGCAGTGGATACCGTAGTGAGCGTGCCTGTGAGTACTTACAGCAGCTCGGATATGATGGCTGTACCAATATGGTTGGCGGCATGCTGCAATGGCAAGAGGAAGACTAAACAACATCAGGATCGAGGTTAATGGTTAGGATATCTGCAATAAGCAGTTCTCGGTAACCAATGTGCATCCTGATCCTTACAGGAAGTCAAACGGGCCAATCGGCCCGTTTTTCACATCGTTCCACGATCACATGGCTCCATTCACCACTTTAAACCCTTCGGCATATCTTCTTCCACATGCGAAATGTATCCCTCTCTCCATGCATCGACCCTGCACTCATGTGTACAGTCTATCCATACACTCACTGAAGAGAAAACGAAATAATTACAAGCTTAGACGCGGTAATGCGCTAAAATTAAACGAGTCACTTCAGAAGCGGATAACTCGGTCGTATCCACCGTGTAATGCGCAAACCGGTATGCGTCCTTCCGTTCCTGCATAATGGTCTGAATGCGTTCCTCCGCATTGCCTGCCAAGAGCGGACGGTTCTCACAGCCGCTGACACGTTCTACTATCACTGCCGGATCAGCAGTCAGGGCAACCACCCAGCCGTTCTTCGACATAACATCACAGTTGTCCAAACGCAGAACCACACCGCCTCCGGTTGCAATCACCTGCGCCTTTTTCTCTAACACCGAGCACAACATGCGACTCTCAGCGTCGCGGAAATACGTCTCTCCCTTGCCTGTGAACAATTCAGGAATCGTACAGCCTTCCTCTTTCTCCACCGCGGCGTCCACATCAATCAGTCGGTAACCCAGCTCGCGTGCGAGCATGTCAGCAACGGTTGATTTGCCAGTTCCCATCATGCCGATGAGAATAATATTGTTAGACTTGCTCAAGGTGTACACTCCTTTAATTCAAGCAATTCGTGAGCACTTTTGTCCTATCATAACACAGCCCTGCGGACGGGGGAAGGCCATAGTGTGGCCCACTTCCCTCCAAGCATCCGCAAGCACTTCCAGATCATATCGAAGCATGTCCATGTACTCCAAACGATTTTAACGAACTCAGATCAGCTTATTTCCGAATTATAAGCGATTTTAGAATTCTAATAAATCTCAGGAAACTCATTTCACAAAAACACCTTCAAAACAGCGCAATTTCGCTCCAAATGTTGTAAGTAGGACCTTCTGAGTTCGTTAGAGAATAGAAAAGGCTCATATCCACGAAATAGAGCATCTCAGGCTCGTAAAATGTAGAAGCATCTTAACATACGGTAAAAAAAAGAGACCTAGAGTTCATCGGTATGAACCGACTCTCCAAGTCCCCTATCTAAGTTTCTGTCCAAGCCCTTCTTCCAGCCAAGGCCCCTGATTCAGGACACTTTAGCCAAATCTCACGGACTTGCGATATATGCTACTATTCCATCCAGTTGTGATGGAAGCTGCCTTCTTTGTCCAGACGTTTGAACGTATGAGCACCGAAGTAGTCACGTTGTGCTTGCAACAGGTTCGCAGGCAAACGCTCTGTACGGTAGCTATCGTAGTAGGACAATGCACTGGAGAACCCAGGGACCGGAACGCCTTGAGTTACCGCAGCAGCTACA